>NZ_JBWKIF010000010.1:0-284514 GCF_056432865.1 Streptomyces sp. NPDC044921 | reverse complement strand
CTGGGTTCGCACGTGCACTGGGACCGCAGGCTCGACGCCCGGCTGGCGGGTGCGCTGATGGGCATCCAGGCGATCAAGGGTGTCGAGGTCGGCGACGGCTTCGAGCTGGCCCGGGTGCCGGGGTCCAAGGCGCACGACGAGATCGTGGGGACCGATGAGGGCATCCGGCGTACCTCGGGCCGTTCGGGTGGCACCGAGGGCGGTCTGACCACGGGTGAGGTGCTGCGGGTGCGGGCGGCGATGAAGCCGATCGCCACCGTGCCGCGTGCTCTGCAGACGGTGGACGTCACCACCGGTGAGGCCGCGCAGGCCCACCATCAGCGTTCCGACGTCTCCGCGGTCCCGGCCGCGGGGATCGTGGCCGAGGCGATGGTGGCGCTGGTGCTGGCGGACGCGGTGGCGGAGAAGTTCGGTGGCGACAGTGTGGCGGAGACCCGCCGCAACGTCACTTCGTACCTCGACCACCTCGCCATCCGATGAGCGGGCCGCTGGTCGTGCTGGTCGGCCCGATGGGTGTGGGCAAGTCCACCGTCGGGCAGTTGCTGGCCGGGCGGCTCGGGGTGTCCTACCGGGACACCGACGACGACATCGTCGCCGCGCGGGGCCGGTCCATCGCCGAGATCTTCGTCGACGAGGGCGAGGCCGTCTTCCGGGCGGTCGAGAAGGACGCCGTGCGCAAGGCGCTCGCCGAGCACGACGGCGTGCTCGCCCTCGGCGGCGGCGCCATCCTCGATCCGGGGACCCGGGCGCTGCTGACCGGGCTGCCGGTGGTCTTCCTCGACGCGGACGCCGGCGAGGCGGTCCGGCGGATCGGCCATGACCCGGGCCGGCCGCTGCTGGCCGGTGATCCGCACCGGCGGTGGAGTGCGCTGGCCGTGGCACGCCGTCCGCTCTACGCCGGGGTCGCCCGGGCGGTCGTCGACACCAGCGGGTGCACCCCGGAGCGCGTCGCGGAGGCCGTGCTGGCGGCGCTGGCCCCACGAGCGGCGCGGGCCTGAAGCCCCCATGCGAGAACTCCCCGTCCGTGAGGCGGGGAGTTCTCGCATGTCCGTGCGGCCGGCCGTCACCGCCGTGCGGCGAGGAAGTCGTGCAGCAGCCGCTGCTCCTCGGGGGTGAGCGGGAGCCCGAAGGTGGTGCGCACGGTGTCCACGGCCTCCTGGGGGCTCAGCAGGCGTACCCGCTGCTCGCCGTCGCGGTACTCGGTGACGAACTCGTTGTTCTTCAGCCGGTGGCGTTCCTCGTCGTTGGCCCGCTGGACCACGAGCTGGCCGACGAACGGCGAGCCGGGACGGGTCGAGCTGACGTAGTGGGCGGCCTCGAAGTCGACGGCGTACTGGGGTTCGGTGCGGAAGGCGTAGATGTCGAACCAGCCTTCGGGCCGCAGGTACTGCAGGAGCCAGTGGCCGTCCTCGGTCGTCAGCCGCCACGACCAGCCGGCGACCGTGCTCTCCGCTCCCGGCCGGAGGGCGAGGGGCTCGATGAGCGACGCGTAGCCGTAGCCGGGGTCGGCCAGCCACACCGTGTCGTCCGCCCGCACCAGCAGGGCCGTGTGGGAGCGGAACCGGCGTTTGGCGCTGCCCTCGCGGATGCGGACCAGGAGCCGGGTGACCGGGAAGCCGAAGCGGTCCAGGGCGGCGGCGAACAGCAGGTTCGTCTCGTAGCAGTAGCCGCCCCGGCCCGCCTGGACGATCTTGCGCTGGACGGCGTCGATGTCGAGGGAGACCGTGCGCCCCAGGGCGATGTCGACGTTCTCGAAGCAGACGGAGTCCCGGTGGGCGCGGTGGAGCGCGCGGAGCACCGTGAGCGAGGCGTGGCGCGGTCCGTGGTAGCCGATGCGGGCGAGGTAGGCGTCGAGGTCGAGCCGTTTGCTGCCCCACTCGGGGGAGTCGTCGACCACGAGGGGCAGGTCTGATGAGGTGTCCATGAGCGTCCTTCCGCCGGCGCGAGAGGGAGGTGGGATCGCACGGCGTGCGGCGCGCGGCCCGTCCGGGTGCCGCGCGCCGCACGCCGTGCCGGGGGCGTGTCACCACTCCACGCGGACGTCGTACTCCTTCACCCACGCGTCGAACTCGACCAGGCGCTCCATCACGGCCCGCATGCCCCACAGGCCGCCGAGACCGGCGTAGGACTCGACGGGCTTGTCCAGCAGCTTGCGGATGCCCTCGGCCGGCACGAGGTCGAGCACGGGCGAATCGTCGAGCAGGGCCTCGACCTTGGCGCGCAGGGCGCGCACGTACTCCACGTCCTGGGTGGAGGGATAGGGGCTCTTCTTGCGTTCCAGCACCGACTCGGGCAGGACGTGGCTCGCGGCGGCGCGCAGCAGGCTCTTCTCGCGGCCGTCGAAGGTCTTCATGGCCCACGGCACGTTGAAGACGTACTCCACCAGCCGGTGGTCCGTGAACGGCACCCGCACCTCCAGGCTCGCGGCCATGCTGATGCGGTCCTTGCGGTCCAGCAGGAAGTTCTCCCAGCGGCTGATGTTGAGGTACGACAGCTCCCGCATCCGCGCTTCCTGCGCGGACTCGCCCTCCAGGCGCGGCACTTCGGCGAGGGCCTCGGCGTACCGCTTGGCGACGTACTCGTCGAGGCCGAGCCGGTCCCAGAGGCCGATCTCCTTCATGGTGTCCAGGCCGCCGAGCCGGCGCCAGGCGTCGTACCAGGGGAAGGTGTCGCCCTCCACGGCCTCCTTGTCGAAGAACCAGTTGTAGCCGCCGAAGAGTTCGTCCGCGGTCTCGCCGGACAGGGCGACGGTCACCTGCTCCTTGAGGGCCTTGCACAGGTGGTAGAGGGAGTGCTCCATGTCGCCGGTGGAGATGGGCAGGTCCTGCGCGCGCAGCACCCGCGCGCGCACGTCCTCGTCCAGGACGTGGTGGTTCTCCAGCTCGACGATGACGTGCTCGGCGCCGGAGTGCCGGGCGACGTCGACCGCGTACGGGGTGTCCGGGTCCATCCAGATGCCGTTGCCGCGGAAGTTCTCCTCGTTGTTCTTGAAGTCGACGGAGAAGGCCTTGATGCGTTCCTGCTTGCCCTGGTCGCGGAAGACCTTGGCGGCGAGCGCGGTGATGGCGCTGGAGTCGAGGCCGCCGGAGAGCAGGGTGCCGACCTTCACATCGGCGATGAGCTGGCGTTCGACGATGTCCTCGAGGAGTTCGCGGATCCGCGTGACGGTGGTGTCGAGGTCGTCGGTGTGCGGGCGGGCCTCCAGCTGCCAGTAGGTGCGGGTGGTGTGGCCGCCGCGGTGGAAGCGCACGACCGTGCCGGGCACGACCTCGTGCATGCCCTTGAAGACGGCGTGGCCGGGGGTGTTGATGATGGCGAAGATCTCCGCCAGGCCCTCACGGTCGACGACCGCCTCGGCGTCGGGGTGCGCCAGGATGGCCTTGGCCTCGGAGCCGAACAGGACGCCGTCGGGGGTCGGGTAGTAGAAGAGCGGCTTGACGCCCATGCGGTCGCGGACCAGCAGCAGTTCCTCGGTGCGCGGGTCCCACAGGGCGAGGGCGTACATGCCGTTGAGGCGTTCGGCGAAGTGCTCGCCCCACTCCAGGTAGGCGTGCAGGACGACCTCCGTGTCGCTGGAGGTGCGGAACGCGTGGCCGAGGCCGGCGAGTTCCTCCTTCAGCTCGCGGTAGTTGTACACCTCGCCGGTGTAGACGAGGACGGGGAGGCCGTCGCTCTCGCCGGTGACGTGCATGGGCTGGCGTCCGCCCTCCAGGTCGATGATGGAGAGGCGGCGGTGCCCGAGGATCGCGTGCGGCGCGATCCACACGCCGCGGTCGTCGGGTCCCCGGCACGCCAGCGTCTCCGTCATCGCCGACGCCGTACCGCCGTGCGCCGACAGATCGTGGTCGTAGGCGACCCAGCCTGCGAGTCCGCACATCGAAGTCCCAGTCCTTTCGTTGCTGTCGTGGTGTATGGCCGGGCAGGGGGTGTCAGGGCCGCGGCACCCAGCCGGCGCGGTCCCAGTACGCCAGGTGGGCCTGCGCCGACACCGTGCCGATGCGTGCCACCCGCTCGCCGCCGAGGACCATCACGCTGGGCCGGTCCGGGCCGAACACCGGCCAGGCGGGCGTGTGCGCGCTGCTCGGTGTCCCGCCTCGGGCGAAGGACGCGACCAGGTCGATCAGGGTGTCGGAGATCCGCCGCTCCAGTGGTCCGTCGCCGTAGGCGGGTGCGTTGACGGGCAGCGCGAAGGTGCCGAAGAGGAACTTCGCGACGGCCTCGTGCGGGGTGGTGCCGGCGTACGGCGGTCTGAGCGGGTGGGCGAACTCCATCAGGTACTGCGGCGCGGTGGTGGGGTCGCCCTCGCGGGCGTGCCGTTCGGCCAGCCGGACGATCTGGTAGCGGAACAGCCCGTCGCCCCACACCTGCGTCCACAGCGACACCGGGTCCCGGGGCAGGCCCTCCGCCTCGGACGCCCGGCGGTAGTGGGCGATGCAGTCCTCCACCTGCTCGTCGGTGACCTTGGCCGCGCCCTTCTCGAGCACCTCCCGGACGGCGGCGCGCAGCCCCGCCTCGTCGCGGGGGTGCGGCCCCTGGTAGGGGTATCCGGGTCCGGTGGTGAAGAAGGAGCCCTCGGTGCGGCAGTAGATCGGCATCATGGGCAGGCCCGGCGTCGGCAGCGCGTGGTCGTAGCCGCGCATCCACCGCCCGTCGACGACCGGCCCCCGGTATTCGCGGCCGCCGTGCACGAACCGCTCGGTGGGGCGGGCCGCGTACACCTCGTCCCAGGCGTCCCGCAGTTCGGCGGCCGGTACGGCGCGCAGTCCGGGCACGGTCGTGCCGAACGCGCGGGCGAGGTGCTCGTAGACCCGGCGGGACTCCTCGGGGGTGGTGGAACTGGCGGGCTCCCACACGTGCTTGACGCTGATCGGGACGATCCTGCGGATGGTGTCGCGCAGTTCGGGCAGCAGGGCCAGCTGCCAGGTGCTGGAGCCGCCCGCCGAGGTGCCGGCGACGGTGATGTTGTCCGGGTCGCCGCCGAACGCGGCCGCGTTGTCGCGGACCCAGCGCACGAGCGCGGCCTGGTCCTGCAGGCCCCAGTTGGCGCAGGAGCCCGTGTCCGGGTCGGTGAGTTCCTCGTGCAGTCCCCAGCCGAACGCGCCCAGACGGTAGTTGAAGGTGACGACGACCAGCCGGCCGTGGACGGCGGTGCGCGCCCCGTCGTAGTCGGGCTCGCTGCCCGCGCCGAGCATCCAGCCGCCGCCGTGGACGTAGACGAGGACCGGCAGGCGGCCGTCCACGTCCGGGGTCCACACGTTGGCGTACAGGCTGTCCTCGCCGCTGTCGGGCAGGTAGTCGCCCTGGAGGGAGGGGGTGGCGAACGCGGTGGCGTCCCGCACGCCCTGCCAGGGCTCGGGCGGCCGGGGCGAGCAGAACCGCAGCGCGCCGACCGGCGGAGCCGCGTAGGGCACGCCCCGGAAGACGGTGAGTCCGTCGGTCCGCTCCCCCGCCACTCGTCCCGCCGTCGTCCGGACGACCACTGTGCGACTGGGCATCTGGTGAACCCTCACTTCCCGCCTCGGCGTTGTCGGGGGCGGCGCGGCACGCACCATGGAGCACAGTGATCGTCGCTCCCGTGCCGGGCCGGCCGCCAACCGGCGGCCGCTACTCCGTCAAGTCAGGCCGCGTCCGCCGCGCGGGGCGGACGGCCGCCGTGGCCCGGTGCCGACAGCAACCGGTCGGGCGGGGCGGTCAGTTCCCGGCCGGTCAGGGCGCGCAGCGTGCGGTAGGCGGAGGCGTCCCCGGCGAGCACGCCGCCGCGCAGGATCCGTCCCTCCGGGTCGAGGACGAGCTTGGCGTACGTGCCGGCGCTGTCGTCGCGCAGGACGTACTGCAGGGCGCCCTCGGTCTCGGCGTGGGCGTCGCCGAAGCTGGCCACGTCGACGCCGAGGAGTTTGAGCTTGGTAGCGGTGTCGGGGTCGGCGAAGGGGGTCGTGGGGCGGCCGAGCAGCTGGTCGGCGACCAGTTCGGCCATCCGGTAGCCGGGTGCCACCAGCCCGTAGGTACGGCCCTCCACGGCCGCGCACTCGCCGACGGCCCACACGGCCGGGTCCGGGGTGCGGCACAGACCGTCGACGAGGAAGCCGCCGCGTCCGCCCGTCGCGAGCCCGGCGGGGCCGGCCAGGTCGTCGCGGGGGCGCACACCCGCGGAGAACACCACCAGCCGTGCGTCGAGCGCGGTGCCGTCGGTGAGCGTGACCCCGCCGACCCGCCCGTCGGCGGCGGCGCGGACCTCGCGGACGGCGGTGCCGCAGTGCACCCGCAGGCCGAGACCGGTGACGAGCCGGGTGAGCACGCGCGCTCCCCCGTCGTCGAGCTGCACCGGCATCAGACGCGGCGCGAGTTCCACGACGTGGGGCCGTACGCCGAGCAGGCGCAGCGCGTTGGCGGCCTCCAGGCCCAGCAGGCCGCCGCCGACCACGACACCGGTGCCGCCCTCGCGGGCCGCCGCACGCAGGGCGTCGAGGTCGTCGAAGGTGCGGTAGACGAAGCAGCCGGGCAGGTCGTGGCCCGGGACGGGCGGCACGAACGGCCGTGACCCGGTGGCCAGCACCAGGGCGTCGTAGCGGGTGACCGTGCCGTCGGCGGTGGTGACGGTACGCGTGCGGCGGTCGATGCCGGTCACCGGGGCGGCCGTGCGCAGCTCCACCAGGCGGTCGGTGAGGAAGTCGCGGCCGGCGAGGGTGAGGTCGGCGGCGCTCCTGCCCTCCAGGTAGGACGACAGGGCGACCCGGTTGTAGGCGGGGCGGGGCTCCTCGGCCAGGACGACGACGCGCCAGGTGCCGTGCCGGTCGTGGGCCCGCAGGTGCTCGACGAGGCGGTGGCCGGTCATGCCGTGCCCGACGACGACCAGGGTGCGCGGGGTGCGGGTCATGGGTCGCCGTTCCCTCCGGTCGCGGACGCGAGGACCAGGCGCACGTCGTCCGCGCAGCCTCCGCAGCCGGTGGTGGCCCGGGTCGCGGCGGCGATCGCGGCCAGGTCGCGGGCGCCGTCGTGCCAGGCGCGGAGCAGGGCGGCCTTGGTGACGTGGTTGCAGTGGCAGAGCACCGCCGCGTCCGGCAGTCCGACGCGGGCGGGTCGTGCGCCGGCCGCGGTGCCCAGCAGGAGGTGCAGCCGGTCGGACGGCACCGGCAGGTCACGCGTGTACAGCTGGGTGAGCGCGGCGGTGGCGCGCGGCAGTCCGACGAGGACGGCGCCCGCGACGCGTTCCCCGGCGAGGGCGAGAGCGGCGTAGCGGCCGCGGGCGGGGTCGGACAGCGTGACGTGCCGGTCGGCCTCCGGCGGTTCGGGAGGGCCGAGGCAGGCCAGGTCGAAGCCGGGCGCCTTCAGCCGCAGCACGGGACGGGCGGCGCGGTGGTGGGTGTCGTGGCCGGTGAGGATCCGGGCGAGGGTGTCGGCCTGGTCCCAGGCGGTCGTGACGAGACCGGGGACCTCGCCGCCGAACTCCGCGCAGTCCCCGATGGCGTGGATGTACGGGTCGCTGGTGCGCAGGTGCCGGTCGACGACCACCCCCGCGCGCACGGTCAGTCCGGCCCGCCGGGCGAGCGCGGTCTCGGGCGCGGCGCCGGTGCACAGTGCGAGCGCGTCGGCCGGCAGGACCTCGCCGTCGTCGAGGACCAGCTTGCCGGGCCGGTACTCCACGGCGGCGCGTGCCAGGCGCAGGCGGGCGCCGGCGGAGCGGAGGTGACCGGCGAGCAGGGCTCCGGCCGTGTCGTCGAGCCGGTCGTCCAGGGGGTGCGGTCCGGGGTGCACGAGGGTGACGTCGCGGCCGGCGCGCAGCAGCGCCAGGGCGGCCTCGGTGCCGAGGACGCCGCCGCCGAGCACCACCACGGGCCCGTCCGCGAGCCGTTCGGCGTCGTCGGGGGTGCGCAGGGTGGTGGCGCCCTCGGTGCACCGGCCGTCCGCGGTGAGCAGACCGGGCAGCCGCGGGACGCGGGGCCGGGCCCCGGTGGCCAGCACCAGCCGGTCGTAGCGGAGCGTCTCGCCCGTGCCGGTGCTGACCAGGCGGCGGGCGCGGTCGACGGCCGTGGCGGTGACGCCGGGTCTGACGCGCACGCCGTCGGGCGGGGTGGGCAGTTCCAGGTCCCGGGCGGTGAGCGTGCCGTCGAGGACGGAGGTCAGCAGGGGCCGGTGGTAGGCCGGCCGCGGCTCGGCGCCGAGGACGGTGACCGGGCCCGGGTGACCGAGCCGGGACAGCCGCTCGACGAGCCGGTGGGCCGCGGGGCCGTGGCCGACGACGAGGACGTGGTGCGAGTCGGGCATGGCGGGCCTCACGACGCGTCGGTGCCGGGTTCGATGCGCACGGCGCAGACCTTGAACTCGGGCATCCGGCTGCGGGGGTCGAGGGCGGTGCTGGTGATCAGGTTGGCCCGGCCGGTGCCGGGGTGGTGGAAGGGCAGGAACACCGTGTCGGTACGCATGCTGCCGACCAGCCGCACCCGGGCGACCGTGGTGCCGCGGGCCGAGGTGACGCGGGCCGTGCCGCCCTCGCGCAGCCCGGCGCGCTCGGCGGTGTCGGGGTGGATCTCGACGAACGGTTCGGGGGCGGCGGCGTTGAGTTCGGGCACGCGGCGGGTCTGCGCGCCGGACTGGTAGTGGGCGAGGACGCGGCCGGTGGTGGCGTACAGGGGGTGGTCGGCGTCGGGTGTCTCGGCCGGGTCGCGGTGGTCGACCTCGGCGAACCGGGCGCGCCCGTCGGGGGTGGCGAAGCCGTCGAGGAAGAGGCGGGGCGTCCCCGGATGCGGTGGTCCGCCGGGGCGTTCGGGGCAGGGCCAGTGCAGGGCCTCCCCCGCGTCCAGGCGCTCGTAGCTGATGCCGGAGTAGTCCGCCTTGCCGCCCCGCGAGGCGCGTCGCAGTTCCTCGAAGACCTGGCGCGGCGCGGTCGGGTAGCGGTGGGCCGGTTCGCCGAGCCGGACCGCGAGGCCGTGCAGGACCTCCAGGTCGGTGCGCACGCCCTTCGGCGGGGGCAGCAGCCGGCGCCGGCGCAGCACCCGGCCCTCCAGGTTGGTCAGGGTGCCCTCCTCCTCCGCCCACTGGGCGACGGGGAGGACCACGTCGGCCGTGCGCGCGGTCTCCGAGGGCACGAAGTCGGCCACCACCAGCAGGTCGAGGGCGGCCAGTCGCTCGGCGACGTGGGCGGAACGGGGCGCGGACACGAGCGGGTTGGAGCCGAAGACCAGCAGGGCGCGCGGGCCGCCCTCGGTGCCGAGCGCGTCGAGCAGCTCGTAGGCGCTGCGGCCGGGGCCGGGCAGGGCGTCCGGGGTGGTGTCCCACACGCGGGCGACGTGGGCCCGGGCCTCCGGGTCGGTGATCATGCGGTAGCCGGGCAGCTGGTCGGCCTTCTGCCCGTGCTCGCGGCCCCCCTGCCCGTTGCCCTGCCCCGTCAGGCAGCCGTAGCCGCTTCCGGCGACCCCGGGCAGCCCCAGGGCGAGGGCGAGGTTGATGAAGGCCGCGGCGGTGTCGGCGCCCTTGCTGTGCTGCTCGGCGCCCCGGCCGGTCAGCACGTAGGCCCGGCGCGCCTCGCCCAGCAGTTCGACGGCGGCGCGCTGTTCGGCGACGGGGACGCCGGTGACCTGTTCGACGCGCTCGGGCCACCAGGTGACGGCGCGCCGCCAGGCCGCGTCGAAGCCGGTGGTGCGTTCCTGGACGTACTCCTTGTCGCACCAGCCGTCGCTCACGGCGATGTGCAGCAGGCCCAGGGCCAGCGCGAGGTCGGTGCCGGGCACCGGTTGCAGGTGCAGGGCGGCCCGTTCGGCGGTCTTGGTGCGGCGGGGGTCGATGACGATCAGGTCCGCGTTGCGCAGGTGCCGCATCAGCGGGGGCATGGTCTCGGCGGGGTTGGCGCCGGCGAGCAGGATCGTGTCCGCCGCGTCGAGGTCGGCGACGGGGAACGGCAGCCCGCGGTCCAGACCGAAGGCGGCGTTCCCGGCCGCGGCGGCCGAGGACATGCAGAACCGGCCGTTGTAGTCGATCTGGCTGGTGCCGAGGGCGAGCCGGGCGAACTTGCCCAGCAGGTAGGCCTTCTCGTTGGTCAGGCCGCCCCCGCCGAACACCGCCAGGGCGTCCGGCCCGTGCTCGTCGCGGATCCGCCGCAGCCGCGCGGCGACCGTGTCCAGCGCGGTGTCCCAGTCGGCCGGGGCGAGTCGGCCGTCCGCGCCCCGCACCAGGGGGCGGCGCAGCCGGTCCGGGACGTCGAGCAGGGTGGGCGCGGTCCAGCCCTTCTGGCACAGGCTGCCGTCGTTGACGGGGAAGTCGGAGGGCTCCACCACGGTGCCCCGGGCGTCGTGGCCGAGGCGGGTGCCGCACTGCAGGGCGCAGTACGGGCAGTGCGTGGCCACGCTGCCGCGCGGCGCGGTGTCAGGCACGGCTGACCTCCGACGGCTCGGCGGCCCCGCGCCCGGCCCGCCGCGGGTCCCGCCCGCCGCCCGGCGGGGTGCCGTGCGGGGAGCGCAGGTAGACCCGGCGGGTGACGGTCACGCACACCGCGTAGAAGGCGAGGAAGAACCAGAAGGCGGGCTCGCCCGTGCCCTGGCTGCCGTAGGACACCCGGAAGGCCAGGTTGACGACGACGCCGCCGAGGGCGCCGACGGCACCGGCGATGCCGATGACCGCGCCGGTCAGGCGCCGGGCGCGGGCGAAGGCCTCGGTCGCGTCGTGGCCGGCGGTGACGGCGGCCTCCGCCTGCCCGGCGAAGACCACCGGGATCAGCTTGTAGGTGGACCCGTTGCCCAGGCCGCTGAGGACGAACAGCACCGTGAAGACGGCCACGAACAGCGCGAGGGAGTCGTGCGCCGAGGCCACCAGCAGCAGGAGGGTGCCGGCGCCCATGGCGAGGAAGTTCCAGCAGGTGACCCGCGCTCCGCCGAAGCGGTCGGCGAGCAGGCCGCCGAGCGGCCGGGACAGCGAGCCGAGCAGCGGCCCGAGGAAGGTGTAGCCGACGGCCTCCAGCGGTGTGGAGCCGAACTGGTTCTGCAGGACGAGCCCGAAGGCGAAGCCGTAGCCGATGAACGAGCCGAACGTGCCGAGGTACAGCAGCGAGATCCACCAGGTGTGCCGGTCGCCCACCGCCTCGCGCAGCACGCCGGACGTGGCCGGGCCGGTGTCGACGTTGTCCATGCCGAGCGCCGCGAGCAGGGCGGCCAGCGCGATCAGCGGCAGGTAGGCGGCGATCACGTAGGCGGGGTGGGTGTCGCCCGCGGTGGCGATGACCAGCAGTCCGACGAGCTGGATGACGGCGACGCCCAGGTTGCCGCCGCCGGCGTTGAGGCCGAGTGCCCAGCCCTGGTGCCGCCGGGGGAAGAAGAGGGCGATGTTGGTGGTCGAGGAGGCGAAGTTGCCGCCGCCGACGCCCGCGGTCGCGGCGATGAGCAGGAACACCCACAGGGGTGTGCCGGGCCGCTGGACGAAGTACAGCGCCAGCAGGGCCGGTACGAACAGCAGGGCCGAGCTGAAGACGGTCCAGTCGCGCCCGCCGAAGCGGGTCACCGCGTGGCTGTAGGGCAGACGCAGCAGCGCGCCCACCAGGGTGGGGGTGACCACCAGCAGGAACTTCTCGCTCGGCGCGAAGCCCAGACCGATGGCCGGGGACATGAACAGCACCAGGACCGACCACATGCTCCAGATCGAGAACCCGATGTGCTCGGAGAGGACGGACAGGACGAGGTTGCGTCGTGCGACGTGCTTGCCGGTGCGCTCCCAGAACTCCTCGTCCTCCGGATCCCAGTGCTCGATCCGGCGTCGGGAGGCGCGCAGTGCCGTCATCGGGGCAGCTCCTCGGCTGGGGACGGCGGCCCGGCGCGTGGCGTCGGGCCGCCGTACGGGGGGTGACGGGGGCGCGGGCCCACGGGGGGCGATGGGCCCGCGCCCCGGGAGGGGGCGGCGCGGGGAGCGGGCTTACGCTCCCGCCCGCTCCGCCTTCAGCAGCCGGGCCAGCTCCAGCCGCTTGATCTTGGTGGTGGCGGTCTGCGGCAGGTCGTCGAGCTTCCACTGCACGGGTTCCGCCATCGCGGGCAGGCCGGCCACCGCTCGCTTCCAGGCCGCCAGGTCGAGCGGCTTGTCGTCGCGGGTGCACACCACGGGCAGGGGCCTGCCGTCCTCGTCGGGGACGATGATGACCTCGACGAGCTCCGGTATCCGGGCGAAGAGGGTGTCCTCGATCTCCAGGGTGCTGTCGATGCCCTCGATCTCGTCGACCTCCCGGTCGAGCAGGTGCAGGCAGCCCCACTTGGTGCGGTAGCCCAGGTCGCCCATGCGCCACCACTCGCCGTCGGCCTGCTTCTCCCAGCGCTGGTGCTCGCCGAGGTAGGTGACGATCCGTCCGTCGGAACGCACCTCGATGTAGCCGGGGTTGGACTTGGTGGGCCGCCTGCCGTCGCGGCTGACCACACGGACACCGGTCATGCCGGGGAACGGGGAGCCCACGCAGCGGCCGTCGGCGTCCGCGCCGCGCTTCTTCGAGTAGGTGCGCCCGGCGATCGGACCGACCTCGCTCTGCCCGTACATCTGGACGAACTGCGGCGACTCGCGCCGTGACGCCGTGAGCATGAGGTGCACGGTGCGCGGGTGGATGGCGTCGAAGGTGCTGCTGAAGTACTTGACGTTCGCCAGCGGCCGGCGCGGGTCGTCGACCAGCACCTCCCAGCGCAGGAACGTGTTCGGGTGCGCCTCGATCAGGCCCGGTGGGGCCTGCCGGAACACCTCGGCCACGACCTCCGGGTCGTCGTCCCGGAGGATGATCATCGGGTGTCCCTGGAGGATCGTGATGGGCATGGCCGTGAACATCCGCGAGTGCACGAACGACACGTGGATGGCCACCGGCTCCTTGCGGCTCACCAGGGACGCCACCGTCCCCTGGGGGCGGTAGCGCGCCTGGAAGGTGCGCCCGGTGTGCACCGCCAGCTTCGGCGTTCCGGTCGTCCCGGAGGTGTGGGTGACCAGCGTCGGGTGGTCCGGGGGCATGGTCACCGGCTCGACCCGGGCCGAGCCGGCCAGCGAGGCGAGCTCGACGGCCTCCTCGTGGCTGCCGGAGGCGAGGAGCACCTGCCGGGTCAGGCCGAAGATGTCGGCGGGCAGGTGGTGGTCCAGCTTGTCCTGGTCGGTCACCAGGTAGGGGCGGTCCACGCGGCGCACCAGCTCGCACACGGTGGCGCCGTCGAGCTTCGGGGACAGCAGGACCGGGACGGCGCCGATCCTGGCCGTGGCGCAGGCCATGAGCGTGATGTCGAACCCGTTGGTCTTGTGGACGACCACGCGTTCCCCGGGCCGGACACCCGCCGCCCACAACCGCGAGGCCAGGTCGTCGACCAGGTCGGCGACCTCCGTCAGCGTCATGCGGCGCCCGCGCTCCGGAGCCACGTCGAGATCATGGTCGAGAATCACGGAATTCGCCGGGTACCGGGCCGCCGCCCGGTCGAACAGCGTGCCCAGCCGAATTCCCTTGTTTCCGATGCGCTGGAGAAACATCTGCCCACCCTCTCCTCCGCCGTGACTGTTCCTCAGCCGTGCGGCGGGCCGTTTGAATTCAGGCTCCCGTACGGATCACCGGGGAATTGTCACCGCTTTTCGATGACGTCCTTGATGCGCTTCAGCGTGGCGTCGAGGTCCTGTTCGAGCTTGGCGGTCCAGTCGGCGACGAAGCGCTTGCGGTCGTTCTCGTCCAGGTCGGCGACGATCTTGTGGATGCCGGCGGTCGCCCGGCCCATGCGGAAGTGGTGGGTGAGCACGCAGCCGTCGCCGTCGGGCGCCATGTCGAAGCCCCAGATGCTCTCCTGGTCCTCGCGGGCGTGGGTGAGCATCATCCACTGGAAGGTGCGGCCGGGCTCGGCGGCGGTGATGCGGCACTCGGTGTGCCAGACGCCGCGCACCAGGGGGGCCCAGGCCACCACGTCCTCGCTGCGCAGGTTCTCGCCCCGGAAGACGGCGCCGACGGTGGAGGGCTCGCCGGACACCCACGTGCCGCCCCGGCATTCGGGACTCCATTCGGCACTGCGCGGCAGGTCGCTGACGACGGAGTAGACCTCGAGCGGGCTCGCGGAAATGTGAATGTCGGCCCTGAGCTCGAACAGCGGCGAGGTGTCGATGATTGAGTTCATGTGCAGAATTCTGTCGAGGCCGTCCGACGCCGGTCAAAGAGCGGCTTTCTCATTTGTCAGGTCCGAATTCCCGCATTTCACCGGCGCCGTACGCCCCGCTCGCCTCAGACCGTGGCGGCCACGTCGAGGACGAGCTTTCCGTGCACCTTTCCCTCCTCCAGCCGGCGGTGTGCCTCGGCGGCGTCGCCCAGGTGCAGCCGCTCGATCGCCCGGGGCCGCAGGCTCCCGTCGGCGACCAGCCGGTTGATGGCACTGGCGGCCTCGGCGAGTTCGTCGGCGGTAGCGTGCGAGATGGCGAAGCCGTGGATCGAACGGTCTCTCAGGTACAGCGGTCCCACCGGCAGCACGGGCCGGGAGCGCAGCCCGGCGAGCAGCACGATCCGCCCGCGGCCGGCGAGCAGGTCCACCGCCGTCTCCAGGTCGTTGGTGCCGGAGGCGTCGAGGTACAGGTCGGCGCCCTGGGGGGCGGCGGCGCGGATGCGTCCGGGCACGTCGGGATCCCGGTAGTCGACCACGTGGCCGGCGCCGAGGCCGCGGCAGTACGCGGCGTCCCGCGCGGAGGCGACGGCGACGACCCGCGCGCCCGCGGCGGCGGCCATCACCACCAGGGCGCTCCCCACGTTCCCGCCCGCGCCGACCACGACGACGGTCTCGCCGGCGCGGAGCCGCCCGTGGGTGAACAGGCCGAGGTAGGCGGTCGCGGCCGGATGCGCCAGCGCCACGGTCTCGTACGGGTCGGCACCCTCCGGCAGGCGGTACAGCCGGTCCACGGGCACCACGACCCGCTCCGCGGCGGCCCCCTGGCGGCCGTCGTGGCCGAGGCTGTTGCACCACACCCGGTCGCCGGGCCGGAACCGGTGGACGCCGGCGCCGACCGCGGCGACGGTGCCGGTGAGGTCCCGGCCGATGACGAAGGGGAAGGCGAGCGGGGTCCGCCAGGCACCCGAGCGCACGAAGGTGTCGACGTGGTTGACGGAGACGGCCGTGACGTCCACCAGGACGTCGGTGGGCCCCGGTTCGGGCGTGGGCTGATCACCGTAACGGATGACGTCCGGAGATCCGAGCTGTTCAATGTAGGCAGCACGCATCATGGTCACGGATTCTGGCAAACCGGACCGGGTCGCGTCCGCGAGCGGGCCGAAGCCTTCGCGGATCTGTCAGATCGGGGCCGTGTCTGTCAGATCCGACCGTCAGACCAGGTTGAGACGGGCCAGCTCCCGCCGGGAGCCGACACCCAGCTTGGGATAGGCCTTGTACAGGTGGTGCTCGACGGTCCTGCGGCTGAGGAACAGCTGGGCCGCGATCTCCCGGCTGCTGTTGCCGTCGGCCGCCAGCCGGACGACCTGCAGTTCCTGCGGGGTCAGCCGGTCGAGGACGTTCTCCGCGGTCGCCTTGGCGCCCGTCGTCGCGTCGCCCGCCGCCCGCAGCTCCGCCCGGGCCCGCTCCGCCCAGGGCGCGGCGCGCAGCCGTTCGAAGTGCTCCAGGGCCGACCGGAGCGAGGCACGCGCCTCGCTGCGCCGCCGGGCCCTGCGTAGCCACTCCCCGTACAGCAGCTCGGTGCGGGCCCGTTCGAAGGGACGCCGGGCTTGTTCGTGCAGCCCGACCGCCCGCCGGTAGTCCTCCTCGCGTCCGTCGACCAGGGCCCGGCACCGGTGGGCCACCGCCAGCGCCCACGGCTGCCGGCCGGCCCGCGCCCACTCCTCGAAGGCGAGCGCCGGCCGCTCGGCCCGCTCGTGCTGCCCGAGCCGTACGGCGGCCTCCACCTGATCGGCGACCATGGCCATGGCCAGTGCCGTGTGGCGCTGCGGCCCCGGGCCGGCGGCGGCCTCCAGCCGGCCGAGCGCGGACTCGTAGGCGCCGCGCGCCAGTTCCAGCAGGCTCAGGGCGCTCGCGCGGGCGGGTCCGCCCACCTCGGGCACGTGGCGTGTGAGGTCGCGGCAGCGCTGTTCGTCGCCCTCGATCGCCGCGATGCGCGCCGGGACGCCGTTGAGCCAGGCGACGCGCTCGCGCAGCCCGGTGTCGCGGGCGATCTCCACGGCCTCGGCCACCGACGCCTCGGCGTCCCGGTGCGCCCCGGCGAGCACCTGGCGTTCCGCCAGCAGGTGCAGGGCCTGCGGCAGGGCGCCGATGAGTCCCCGGGCGCGGCAGCGGGCCACCTCGGCGGTGGCCAGCTCCATGGCGGTGGCGTCGTCCCCGAGCAGGATCGCGCTGTGCAGGGCGCGGGTCCGCGCCGCGTCCGAGCCGTCCCGGCCGGCGGCGACGGCGCGTTCCAGCAGGGGCAGGCCGCGGGCGTAGTCGTCGTCGACGAGACACGCCATGCCCTCCACCATCGGGTCGGCCTCCCCCGAGGACGCCAGCCGCCGGGCGGCCTCCCGCACCGAGTCCGCGTCGCCGGCGAACCAGCCGTACGTGGCGCCGGTGCGCAGCAGGGACCGGCCCAGGACGGGACCGGCCGCGTCCGTCCGGCGCAGCAGCAGGCGGGCGGCCTCCCGCCGGTCTCCCGACTCGAACATCACGGCGGCCCGCACGGAGGCCAGCCGGGCCAGGTCCTCCGGTTCGGCGGCCGCCTGCTCGGCCTGCTCGGCCAGGCCCCGGGCCTGGCCCGCGTGCCCGGCGTTCAGCGCGCAGGTCGCGGCGTCCGTGAGCCGGTGCGCCTGGGCACGGCGGTCGAGGGTGAGCCGGGCGGCCTGCTGGTGCAGGAGCGAGGCCGCGGCGTAGGCGCTGCGGTCGGTGGCCCGCTCGGCGGCGGCGACCAGCTCGGCCGCGACCGCGTCGTCGGGTGACGTGGTGGCCAGCGGCAGGTGCCGGGCCCGGCAGTCGGGGTCCTCCGCGGCGTCGGCCAGCGCCTGGTGGACGGCGATGCGCCGGGCCAGCACGGCCCCCTGGTAGGCGGCGGTCCCGATCAGCGGGTGGCGGAACACCACGCTGCTCTCGGTCACGTGGATCAGGCCGGCCCGCTCGGCGTCCTCCAGGTCCTCCAGGCCCACGCCCAGCGTCCGGGCCGCCTTCATCTGCAGCGGCAGGTCGCCCCGCCCCTCGGCCGCGGCGAACAGCAGCGCCAGCCGCGTCTTCTCGGGGAGTGCGGCGATCTGGGTGCGGTACGACGACAACACGCGGTCGGCGACCGTCAACGGCGTGAACCTGCCGGGGTCGTCGCGGCGGGCGGCCCCGAACTCGATGAGCGCCAGCGGGTTGCCGGCGGACTCGGCGATGACCTGGTCCCGCAGGGCGGGGGCCAGGCCCAGGTCGGCGAGGAGGCTCACCGCGTCGCCGGTGTCCAGCCGCGAGGGCCGCAGCTCGGTGAGACCGGGCGCGGCGAACCCCTCGTCCCGGGTCGCGAACACCATGGCCACCTGCTCGGCGGCGAGCCGCCGGGCGGCGAAGAGCAGCGCGTCGGCGGTGGCCTGATCCAGCCACTGGGCGTCGTCCACGAGGCACAGCAACGGCCCCTGCTCGGCCAGGTCCGCCAGGAGCGTGAGTACGGCCAGCCCGGTCAGGAACCGGTCCTGCGTCCGCGTGCTGCCCGTTCCGAGCACCGCCCGCAGCGCCTCCGCCTGGGGTTCGGGCAGGGCGTCCAGCCGGTCCTGCACCGGCCACAGCAACTGCACCAGCCCGCCGAAGGCGAGGTCCGCCTCCGGTTCGACCCCGGTGACCCGCAGGACCCGCATGCCGGACGCCGAGGCCGACTTAGCCGCCCGGTCCAGCAGGGCGGTCTTCCCGATGCCCGCCTCGCCCCGCAGGACCAGGGCACCACTGCGTCCCTCGCGGGCCCCTGCGGCCAGATCCTCAAGCGCCGCCAGCTCGGTGGACCTGCCGTACAGCACGTCGGTGCCCCCACTCCCCGTGATGCGGCCCACCGGTGGGCAAGCCGTCCCGAAGTACGTATCCGGTTTCAGAAATCTTACTGATTCGGACCGGCCGTCCCCCTTCCTACGGTGTGGAACAAGCCGGTTCCCCGATGGAGGAGATCGTGAGCCACTTCTTCGAACCGCTGTCCCTGGGCAAGCTGACGCTGCCCAACCGGCTCGTCATGGCGCCGATGACGCGCAGCCGGGCCAGGGACGGCGTGCAGACCCCGCTGGCGGCGGAGTACTACGCCCAGCGCGCCGGAGCGGGTCTCATCATCACCGAGGGCACGCAGCCCTGCGTGATCGGGCAGGGATACATCGACACCCCGGGCGTGCACACGCCCGAGCAGGTGGAGGCATGGCGCCGGGTGACCGACGCGGTGCACGAGAAGCAGGGCCGGATCTTCGTGCAGGTGATGCACTCCGGCCGCATCGGGCACCCCAGCCTCTACCCGGACGGCGCGCTGCCCGTGGCGCCCTCGGCGGTGCCCTCGGGCGGGCGGATGTACACGCCGGAGGGCATGCTGGACCACCCGACGCCCCGGGCCATGGACCTGGAGGACATCGCCCGGGCGGTGGAGGACCACATCGCGGCCGCCAAGTGCGCGATGGACGCCGGGTTCGACGGGGTGGAACTGCACGGAGCCAACGGTTACCTGATCCACCAGTTCCTCGCCGACAACACCAACCTCCGCACCGACGCCTACGGCGGCGGCATCGACAACCGCATCCGTTTCGCCGTGGAGGTCGCCCAGGCGGTCAGCGACGCGATCGGCCCCGAGCGGGTCGGCATCCGCCTCTCCCCCGGCAACACGGCCAACGGCATCGAGGAACGCGACCCGGCCGCGCTGTACCAGGCGCTGGTCCGCGCCCTGGCGCCGCTCAACCTGGCCTACGTCCACCTCATGGAGTTCGGCGCCCGTGACGTGACGCGGCTGATCCGCAAGGAGTGGCCCGGTGTGCTGATCCTCAACCCGCACGCCACGGGCGAGGAGGCCGCGGTGACGCCCGAGGCCGCGCAGACGGTCCTGGAGGAGGGACTCTGCGACGCGGTGAGCATCGGCTCGCTGTGGCTCGCCAACCCCGACCTGCCCGAGCGGATCAAGGCCGGCGGCCCGTTCAACACCCCCGACCCGGAGACCTTCTACGGAGGCGACCACCGGGGCTACACCGACTACCCGACGCTGGACGGCTGATCGGACCGGGCAGGCGGCAGCGGGGCACGCGGTGGGCGTCCTGCCCGCCCCGCCCCGCTCCCGTCCCGCCCGTCCCCCCGCTCCCTGGCCCGGCCGGCTCCTTTTCCCCCGAAGGGCTGCACCGCCGGTCCGGGCCAGGGTGGTCCAGCGACGACCGACCGCTCAGGGAGCACAGATGAGCAACTCACTCGCCGAGTCCGGCGCCCCGCATCCCGCCGCGCCGGGCGGGAAACCTCACGCATCCGATGCCCGCGGCCCGTTCCACGGACCCGCGGCCCTCTGGCTGGCCCTCATGGCCGGCCCGCTCTCCTTCGGCATCGCGGGCCCGGCCCTGGTCCTGGACGACGCCGCGCGGGACCTCGGCGTCTCGACCGGCGCCGCCACCTGGACGGTGACCGCGTTCGGCTGGGGCATAGCGGTCGGAACGCCCCTGCTGGCCGGGCTGCTGGACCGCCGCGGGGCGCGTGCCGCGCTCACCGTGTGCGGTCTGCTCGTCCTGCTGGGCGCGGGCCTGGTGGCCGGCATAGCCGTCCTGCCGGTCCTCGTCCTGGGCACCGCCCTGATGGGCCTGGGCACGGCCGGCCTCACGGCGACGGCCATGAGCCTCGCCGGTTCGCCCCGCGCCATGGGACTGGTCACCGCCTCGCTCGCCGTGGTGGGCTCGACGGCCCCGCTGGCCGGTTCCCTCGTCAACGACGTGCTGTCCTGGCAGGCCACGCTCGCACTGCCGGTGCTGAGCGCGGTGGCCGTGCCCTTCGCCGTGGTCCGGTGCGCGCACGGCGCTCCGGTCACCCGGGAGCCGTTCGACCCGCGGGGCGCGGTGCTGCTGACCGCGCTGGTCACCGCGTTGGTGTTCGTGCCGCACCAGCCGCTGGTGGCCGGTGTGTGCTCCGTCCTCGCCGCGGGGCTGCTGGCGGCCCACCTGCGCGCGCGGCCGCGGGGCTTCGTCCCCGCCGCCCTGGTCCGCGCCCCGGGCTTCCTGGTCCCGTCGGGCCTCGCGCTGTGCCTGGCGGTGGTCAACTTCGGCATGATGTACGCGATTCCGGAGCGGCTGGAGGACCACACGTCGTGGTCCACCAGTGAGATCGGCGTCGCCATGGTGTGGCCGCTGCTGCTGGGCGGCGCCCTGTCCTGGTTCGTCGTCGCGGTCTCGGCGCGGACGGGACGCCGGGTCGTGATCACCGCGCTGGCCGGTCTCGCCGTGCTGGGCACGGTGCTGGCGGTCCTCGGCACCTCCGCCGCGGTCCTGCTGGCCGCTCAGGCCCTGACGTCGATCGCGGCGGCCTCGGGCCAGGGAGCGTTCGCGGTGCACGCCACCTCGTCCGTGCCCGACGACCAACGTCCCCAGGCCATCGGCATGTTCAACCTGTCCTATCTCCTCGGCGCGGCGTTCGGTCCCGCCATCGTCTCGCTCCTGGCGCTCTGAGCCGCCGGCGTCCGGTCCGGGTGCGCCGTCACACCGCGTGGGTGTGACGGCGCACACCACGTTTCCCAAAGCACCTCTACATGCGCCAACTGGCATAATCGCCCAGGGGGTTCGCGCAAGGACTGTCCGCCTGCCCGGTCGTGGGCCGGCACCGTTCCGGTCCGCAGGCCACCAGGTGACCATGTGGGGGGAGAGGCTGCGGCTCCCGGTTCGCGGGCCCGGTCCGCGGAATGCGCGCGGGAGTCCTCCTGTTGCGCTCGGTGGGCCCTGGTCCGCGCGACTCGGCCGTCGTGCACCGTCACTGCCGGCGGTTGGGGAACGAGACACCGGAGGGCCTCGTGTCGCAGAAGAAGGACGAAGCGGTGGCGGCCGTGCTGGCCCTGGTGGACCTCCTGGCCGGTGAAGGGCCGGCGAGCCGCTTCGAGACGGTGGTCGACGAGGCCCGCAGGCAGGGGGTGACCGGCGCCGACCTGCGCCGGGTGGAGCGGACCAAGCGGCTGGCCCTGGGCGTCCAGGCCCGGCTGGAGCGGCGTCAGCAGTGGAGCGCCGCTCTCGCCACGCTCGTCGACACCGCCTCCGACCTGGCCAGTCCGCACACCGTCGAGGACACCCTCAAGATCATCACCCGCCGGGCGCGGCTGCTGCTCGGCGCCGACGTCGCCTGGGTGACGCTGCCCGCCCCCGAGGACGACGGGGCGCTCCGGCTGCACGCGCTGGACGGTCACGTCACGATGCTGAACACGCGGTTGCGATTACCGAGGGGGGCCGGACTGGCCGCCGCCGTACTGGCGCACCGTGCGCCGCTGTGGACCTCCGACTACCTGACGGACGACAGTTTCCACCACGCCGACGAGCTCGACCGGTGGATCAGCGCGGAGGGACTGCACGCCGTCCTCGCCGTGCCGTTGAGCCGTGCCGCCCCCACCGCGGGGTCCCTGCACGTGGCGGACCGCAGTGTGCGCCATTTCTCCGCCGACGAGATAGCGCTGGCGAACATGCTCGCCGAGATCGGCGGTGTGGCACTGGACCGGGCGGTGTACCTGGACGAGACGGTGGCCGAGATGTCGGCGCTGCGGGAGCGGGTACTGCGCGCGGAGGCCGAACTGGCCGACGCGCGGGGGCTGGTGGAGGCGCAGGGGTCGCTGCTCGACCTGGTGCTCGGCGGTTGTGATCCGCAGCTGCTGGTGGAGGAGTGCCACCTCAGACTGGGTGCTCCCGTGCTGCTGTGCGGTCCGCGCGGCACGGCGATCGCCACCTCCGGGGACCTGCCGGAACGCGCCCACGAGGAGCTCGCCCGCGCCGCGAAGGACGCGGAGACCCTGCTGGACCCCTCGCCCGCCCTGCTGGGCGACGGCGTCTGGTCCGTGCCCGTGCTGGCCGGCAGCCACCACCTGGGCGCCCTGTACGCGCAGGCCGGTCCCGTGCTGACCGGCGACACCGCGGAGCTGCTGCGGCACGCGGCCCGGGCCGCCGCGGTGCTGCTGTCCCTCCAGGAGGGCGGCGGCGTGGTCGTGGACGGGCAGTTCCGGGACGAACTGCTCGGGGACCTGCTGGTCAGTGTCCCGCGGCCCCGGGACGTGCTGGAGCGGCGCGCCCGCCGTCTCGGCATCGGCCTGGACCAGCCGCACGTGGTCGTGCTCGCCCGTACCGACGGGGAGGCCCGGGCGCACGCCGTGACTCGGGCGTCGTCCTGCGCGCGCCGTATGAACGGTCTGCAGACGACGCACGAGGGCGACATCGTGCTGCTGTTGCCGGGCACCGACCCGGGCGCCGCGGCCCGGACGGTGCACGACGAGCTGTCGTCCCTGCCCGGCGATCCGCCCACGGTCAGCGGCTCCGGACCCGTGTCGGACCCCGCCGCGGTCCTCCACGGGTACCGGGAAGCGGCACGCTGCCTGGACGCGATGACCGCGCTCGGCGCCACCGGGACGTCGGCCTCGGCCCACGAGATGGGGTTCGTGGGTCTGCTGCTGTCGGACCAGGTGGACGCCGAAAGGTTCATTCAGGGCACCATAGGGGCCGTGCTCGACTACGACGAGCAGCGCCTGACGGAGCTGGTCCGCACGATGGACGCCTACTTCGACACCGGTGGGAGCCCCACGTACGCGGCCGAGAAGCTCCACGTGCACCCCAACACCGTGGCCCGCCGGCTGGAGCGCATCGGTGACCTCATCGGTTCCGACTGGCAGCGGCCGGAACGCGCCCTGGAGATCCAGCTCGCGCTCCGGATGTCCCGGATACGGCGGGTGCTGCGCGGGCGCGGGGAGCGGGCCGGGGACGCGGTACGGGATCAGGACGCGTAGTCGAGTTCGCCGTCATCGGTGTCGCCCAGGGCCGCGAGGAGGTGCGCGGCCGACGCGAGGGTGACGTGCCGGTGCCAGCCGCGGTAGGAGCGTCCGGCGAAGTCGCGGATCCCCACCTGGTCGGCCCCTTGGGCGAAGTCCCGGTCGACCCGGCGGACCATCCCCCGCAGCCGCATGAGGGACGCGGGCGGAACCGACGTCAGGTCGGTCAGCCACACCTCCCGCGGCCGGCGCCGGTCGTCGTTGCCCACTCCGAGCAGGAGCAGGTCCGACGACCCGGTCCGGCGGCTCGCGGCACCGGGCAGTGCCACCCGTACGGCGGTGACGAGCCCGCAGCGCCTGCCCGTCCCGCTGTCGTCGGGCCACACCACCGGCCGCTGCAGGCCCCGGCACGCGCTCATGATCAGGCGCACCGGCCTCGGGGTGGCGCCGAAGCCCTTCAGCGCGGGGTCCGTCACCGACAGGCGCAGGGAGTCGTCCACCCTGAGCATCATCGGCATGCCCCGGTCGAGGAGCCTCGGCACGGTCGCGGCGACGTCACCGCCGCGGGCGTCCATCACCACGGGGCGGGGCGGCAACCGCCACGCCGCCGCCTCGAGGAAGGCCTGGAGCGCGCATTCGCCGAGGGTCTCCGCCGTCGCGTCGTCCGGGATCGACGCACGGCGCCGGCGGTCGTCGGCGAACCAGGACGGGGAGAGCTGCAGCCGCCAGTTGACCGGCACGCTCGTCTCCTCGCCGACCGCCCACACCCCCACGGCCTGCTGCGCGTTGAGCATCTGACCGTGTTCCGGGAAGAAGCGCCGTTCCACTCCGACGGAGTGCCGTCCGGCCTTGGGGATGACCATCGGCCGCACCACCCACGCCTGTGGCGGGGCCACACTCACCACGTACCGGGCCAGTGCCCGGCGCACCGGTCCCCACTCCCAGCTCGAGTCGCTGATGAAGTGGTGCAGGCTCTGTTCCGTCGCCTGTCCCCCGACAAGCGCGGCGATGTTGCGTATGGACTTGCGTCCCCTCACCTCCAGTAGACCACGTATGTACTCCATGCCCTTGCGGCGTTGGTCGCTGCGCGGCAAGGAGGCGAACAGAAGTGAACACATCTCCGGCAACGACACGTTGCACGGGGACGCGTACGACGGCTCGTGCATGGTCGGACTCTGCGCTCGGTCAGGGCTCAGCGCGACCACACTCATGAACGGACCCTCCATCGGGAGTAGACGAAGACGATCCGAAGGGCTGCCCGTCCACTGTGCGGCAGGTGGGGCGACGGTCCCAGGTACACGGAGCACAGGACTTGTGACGGGTGGCGGTGGCGGGGCCACCATCGCCTCCCCCGCCCCCGGGCCGTCCGGCCGGGGGCGCTCCGCGCGGGCGGTGTCCGGACCACCACCCGGACCCCGGGGCGCCGCCCGCAGAGCCGTGCGCAAGGGAGTTGACAGAGTGTCACCGGCGCCGGGCACCGGGTGCCGCAGGCGCGTCACCATGGAGTTCCGTGCCGCCGCACACAGGACGGGACCCCTGTGTGGTCCCGCTACCGAGGAGGACACCATGAGCGCTGCCCCGGAGC
Organism: Streptomyces sp. NPDC044921; assembly: GCF_056432865.1. NCBI lineage: Bacteria > Bacillati > Actinomycetota > Actinomycetes > Kitasatosporales > Streptomycetaceae > Streptomyces > Streptomyces sp. NPDC044921. Next base: position 260,084 of record NZ_JBWKIF010000010.1, on the reverse strand, counting down.
CACGACCCGTCACCGTCTGGTCGGATCTGGGGTGTCCGTGGGCCACCCTCGCCCTGCACACGCTGCGCACCACGGCCCGGGAACGGGGGCAGGACCTCCTGATCGACCACCGGGCGTTCCCGCTGGAGCTGTTCAACCACCAGCCCACGCCCAAGTTCATCGTGGAGCCCGAGATCGTGGTGATCTCCGCGCACCTCCCCGACCTCGGCTGGCGCCTGTGGGCGGGGCGGGAGTACGACTACCCGTCGACGATGCTGCCCGCGATGGAGGCGGTGCAGGCCGCGAAGGACCCGTCCGTCGGGGGCCTGCGCGGCAGCGACGAACTGGACGCCGGGCTGCGGCACGCGTTCTACGTCGAGAGCCGGTGCGTCAGCATCCCCTCCGAGATCCTCGCCGTCGCCGCGCGGTGCGAGCACGTCGACGAACAGGCCCTGGGCCGGGCCCTGGAGCGCGGAGCCGGCCGCGCCGAGATCTACGAGCAGTTCCGCGTCGCCCAGGGGCCCGGCGTCCAGGGCAGCCCTCACCTGTTCGCGCCCGGCGGGTACGCGGCCCACAATCCCGGCGCGCACGTCGAGTGGACGAAGGCTCCCGACGAGGGGGGTGTGCCGCGCCTCGACCGCTATGACCCGTCGTGGGCCGGGGAGTTGCTCGACCTGCTGGCGGAGGGGGGGCGGCCGGCCGGTGTCTGAGACGAGGGAGCTGCGCGTCTCGGCGGCGGCCTACGACCGCTTCGCGGCGGCGGCCGCGGCCGCGGGGGTGTCCGTGCGCGCGTACCTGGAGCGGATCGCGGAAGGGCTCCCCCACGAGCTGCCCGGATCCGGTGCGCGAGGGACCGCGGCCGGGCCGGAACCGGACCGGCGGCTGGTGGCGCTGGGGATCCGCGACCGCTGACGGACGCGTGGGCCCGGAGACGAGCGGAAGGCCGTACCGGCATTCCGAGGTACGGCCTTCCGCCTGCTGTCTCAGCAAGTCGGGACGACAGGATTTGAACCTGCGACCCCTTGACCCCCAGTCAAGTGCGCTACCAAGCTGCGCCACGTCCCGATGCGCCTCGTGCGGGGTGAACCGCGTGATCGCGCAGGTCGACCCTACCGCATACGGGAAGGGGAGTTCAGCCCCGCGGGTCCCGGGACGGGCACGGGCTCAGGGCCTGTGGCACCGGACGCGGCGCGGGCGGGCAGTTGCCCGCCGGGCGGCGTGCCCGCGTCATGGGGGCAGCGCCTGCCGCCCATGCGCGCGCCGGTCCAGCCGGCGAGCCCCGCCGTCGACACGGCGACCGCGAGGACGGCCCACCAGGGCAGTTCCGCCTTGGTGGCGTGTCCGGCGCAGGCCGCCACGGCGAGGAGTGCGATGACGGCACCCCCGGCCGTCTCGGCCCGCCGGACACGCCGGTCCCCCACCTCGTCCACCCCGTGGCCCCCTTCGCCTCTGGGACGCCCGGGCATCCGCTCCCGGGCATATGCCGCACACCATAAGCGGGCTCCACGGGCGCGTCCGGCCAGGGCGTACGGCGGGACGGGACACCGGCCGAGCGCTGACGCGCCGACCGCTGTCCGTGCGCGCCGCATGCGGCGGCGCGCGCGATCAGTGCACGCCGCCGCGTATCCGCTCCACGCCGTCCCCGGTCGTCCGCCGTCCACCGCGGACCGGGGCCGGGCCGGGCCGCCGCAGACCGTGGAGCCGGCCCCAAAGGCACCAGGGCGCCGGAGCCCTGCTCGTCCTTGGCCGACGGCGGCCAGCCGACCGCCGCGGCACGGCCCGGGTGTGGCGCGGAAGCGGCCGGTGCCGCCGCGGTCGGACAGGACGGGCAAGGCGCGGGCGCGGACGGCGGAAGGCGAAGGGCGGGGCCGGGTTCCCCGGCTCTCGCCGTGCGAGGGAGTGATCGTCATATGGGTGGTGCCGTCGGACCGCGGCGGCCGCGGTGCCGCCTCGCGGTGTCCCCCGGTCGTGCCGGTCCGCACGGGCCCGCCCGGGCTGACGGGGGGCGCGTGGCCGAGGGAGGCCCTCGCCGGGGACGCCGACGCGGCCGGGCCTGCGTCCCTCAGCCGCCGGACGGCGGGCCGGCCGGCGGCCCGGTCGTGCCGCGGATCCGCAGCGTCGGCGCGGCCAGGTGGAGCCGTCCCTCTCCCCCGGGCCGTTCCAGCCGGTCGAGGAGGAAGCGGGCCGCCCGGCGGCCGACGTCGTGGCCGGCGTTGTCGACGGTGGTGAGCCACAGGTGGCGCAGCCGGGACAGGCTGGTGTCGTCGTAGCCGACGAGGGAGAGGTCGCGCGGGACGCGCAGTCCGAGCTCCTCCGCGGCGGAGAGGGCGCCCACGCAGGCGATGTCGTTGACGGCGAAGAGCGCGCTGGGCCGGTCCGGGCGGTTCAGCAGGCGGACGGTCGCGCGGTAGCCGCCCTCCTCGGTCATGTCGCCGGCCTCCACGACGGCCCGGTCGGCCAGGCCGTGCGCGCGCATCGTCGCCTCGAAGCTGCGGCGGCGCAGTTCACCGACGGCTCCGAAACCGGCGAGGTGGGCGATGCGGCGGTGGCCCAGGCCGATGAGGTGCTCGGTGACCAGCCGCGCGCCCCGCTCGTCGTCGCCGGCGACCTGGTCCACGCCGGGCGGCACCGGCTCGCGGGCACCGGCCAGGACGACCGGCATCCGCTCGGCGACCGCGCCGAGGGCCGCCGGGTCGGGCAGGGTGCCCACCACGACCAGGCCGTCGACGCGCAGGTCCAGCAGCGGGTCGGCCGGATCCTGCCCGGTGCGGCGGTTCAGGCGGGCGTCGGCCAGCAGCATGTGCAGGCCGTGGGCGTGCAGCAGGGAGTTCAGGCCGTCGAGGAGGTCCACGAACCAGGGGTTGCGCAGGTCGTTCAGGAGGACGCCGACGGTGCGCGTGCGCTGTTCGCTGAGGCTGCGCGCGGCGGCGTTGGGCCGGTAGCCCAGCTCCCGGACGGCCCGGAGCACGGCGTCCCGCTTCTCCGGGCGCACCTGGTCCGAGCCGCGCAGCACGAGCGAGACCAGCGACTTGGAGACGCCGGCCCGTTCGGCGACGTCACGGATGGTCGGCGGTCTCATGACATGGACCGTTCCATGGGGGGTGCGGGCTTGTCAAAGGGTTGACAGCGTCGGGAAACCGCGCCCAGGGTGGCCTGGACAGGTTCTGGAACGGTCCAAAGAGGGGCTCTCATGGTGGACACGCTCGGCGTCGCCGTCGTCGGATTCGGCTGGATGGGGCGGGTGCACACCCAGGCCTACGCGCGGGTGCGGCACCACTTCCCGCAGCTGCCCCTCGCCCCGGAACTGGTGACGGTCGCCGAGGAGGTGCCGGGCCGGGCGGAGGAGGCCGCCGCGCAGTTCGGGTTCGCCTCCACCACCCGGGACTGGCGCGAGGTGGCCGCCGACCCCCGGGTGCGGGCGGTCAGCGTCACCGCGCCGAACTTCCTGCACCGCGAGATCGGCGTCGCCATGGCCCGGGCGGGCAAGCACCTCTGGATCGAGAAGCCGGTCGGCCTGACCGCCGAGGACGCCCGCGCGGTGGCGGACGCGGTGGCCGAGGCGGGCGTGCAGGGCGCGGTCGGCTTCAACTACCGCAACGCCCCGGCCGTGGAGGCGGCCCGCGAGCTGATCGCCTCCGGGGAACTCGGCACGGTCACGCACGTCCGCGTGCGGCTGTTCAGCGACTACGCGGCCCATCCCGAAGGCGCGCTGACCTGGCGGTACGAGAGGGAACGCGGGGGCAGCGGGGTGCTGGGCGACCTGGCCTCGCACGGGGCGGACCTGGCCCGGTTCCTGCTGGGCGACATCACGTCCCTCACGGCCGACACGGCGATCTTCCTGCCGGAGCGGGCCCGGCCGACCGGCGCGACGGCGGGCCACAGCCGCGCCGCGGGCGGTGAACTCGGCCCGGTCGAGAACGAGGACTACGTCAGCTGCCTGCTGCGCTTCGCCTCCGGGGCGCGCGGGGTGCTGGAGGCCTGCCGGGTCTCGGTCGGCGAGCAGAACAACTACGGCTTCGAGGTGCACGGCACGAAGGGAGCGGTGTTCTGGGACTTCCGGCGCATGAACGAGCTGGGGATCAGCCGCGGCACGACGTACCAGGACCAGTCCGTGAGCACGGTGTACGTCGGCCCGGGGCACGGCGAGTTCGCCGCGTTCCAGCCGGGCGCGGCGAACGCCATGGGCTACGACGACCTGAAGGTCATCGAGGCGTACCGCTTCCTGCGGTCGGTCGCCGAGGGCACTCCCCACGGGGCGACGCTCGCCGACGCCGTGCACAGCGCGGCCGCACTGGACGCGATGGCGCGTTCGGCGGCGAGCGGCACCTGGGCGGAGGTGGGCGGGCCGGCGTGACACCGGCCCGTCAGGGCCCGGGTCCGCAGGCGCCGGCCGTGCGGGACCCGCGCCGGAAGAGGACCGGCCACGCCCGCATGACGGGGACGGGGCACGAAGCCGGCCGCCGGTCTCCCGCCTGCGGATCACACGGCCGCCTGGGGCGGCATGTTGTACGGCGTCACCACCTGGATCGCCGACGGCAGGGTCGGTCCGGCCGGGGGCAGGGCGCCGTGGGCGCGCATGACCGTGTGGCAGGCCTCGCGCACGTCCTGGCGCAGGTCGTGGTGGAGCACGGCCGACAGCCGGTGCTCGCGCAGCAGGCGGGTGTTGTCGTGGTCGAGGTCGTGCGCGACGAACACGGCGCAGTCGCGGCCCAGGTCGTCGAAGGCGCGCAGGGTGGCGATGTTGCCGCCGCCGATCGAGTAGACGGCGCGGATGTCCGGGTCGCGTTCCAGGGCGGCCCGGACCAGGTCGTACTGGGTGGCGTCCAGGCCCTGCCCCTCGGCGATCTCGACCAGCGTGCGCTCCGGGTGCCGGGCCCGCATCGCGCTGCGGAAGCCCATCTCGCGCTCCTCCTCGTTACGGAAGAAGCCGCTGCTGAGGCTGGTGAGGATGTTGCCCGGCCGCTCCCCCAGCCACTGCCCCATGAGGTACGCGGCCGTCGCGCCCGCCGCCCGGTCGTCGATGCCGACGTAGGCGAGGCGGGCGCTGGACGGCAGGTCGGTGACCAGGGTGACGACCGGGATACCGGCGGCGGCGAGCCGGCCGACCGCGGCGGTGACCTCGGGCACGTCGGGCGCCTTGAGGATCACGCCCTGCGAGCCGCGCCGGGCGATCCGGTCCAGGGTCCGCACCAGTTCCCCGACCGGGCCGGTCTCGCGGAAGTGGAAGCGGGAGCGCAGCACCGCCGGGTGCAGCGCCGGCAGCTCGGCTTCCAGGGCGGCCCGGATGGCGGTGGTGAACCGCTCGGGCGCCTGCATCACGAGGTCGACCATGAACGTCCGCCCGACGAGCCGGACCTGCGTGCGCTGCCGGTCCAGGTCGGCGATGGCCTGGTGGACCTCCCGCGCGGTGCTCTCGCGCACGCCGCCCCTGCCGTTCAGGACGCGGTCGACGGTGGCCTCGCTCAGGCCCGCCTGACGTGCGATCTCACGGATCGGGAAGGGGTGGCCCACGTGCCGGCTCCTTGAGGGGTTTTTGATGGCTCGCTGCTGGTTGTTCGAGGGGTTTGTACTGACAAGAATGACAGGGCTGCGTCGCTCTGTGACCCCCGAAGGGGACGACGATGTCCTTCACGTCCGTACACCACCGCGCCTGGCTGTCCGAACAGGACTGCGACCTCGACGCGTTCCGCGCGCTGGTCGAGCAGGCGACCGACCCCGCCGACTATCCGCACGCCTCCGCCGTCGAGCGGAACGTGCCGGTCTACGACTGCGGCCTGCTCGAGGGCGACCGCGTGGTCCAGGCCGAGCTGGTGCGGGCCCTGGCCGACGGCCCGGGCATCGTCGTGTTCCGCGGGGCCTTCCCCGACCCGGAGGTCGTCGACCGGGCGACCGCGGTGTTCGAGGGGCTCATCGCCGAACAGCGTGCCTCCGGCGCGACGGCCGGCGACCACTTCGCCAGGCCGGGCGCCAACGACCGGGTGTGGAACGCGCTGGAGAAGGCGGCCCTCTACGACGCCGAGGCGTTCGCCGACTACTACGCCAACGACGTGCTCGCCCTGGTCTGCACGGCCTGGCTGGGCCCGGGCTACCAGGTCACCTCCCAGCTCAACGTGGTCAACCCGGGCGGCGCGGCGCAGACCGTGCACCGCGACTACCACCTGGGCTTCCTGTCGAACGAGACCGCGGCCGCCTACCCGGCGCACGTGCACCGCCTCTCCCCCGTGCTGACCCTCCAGGGCGCGGTCGCGCACTGCGATATGCCCGTGGACTCCGGGCCGACGATGTACCTGCCGCACTCGCAGAAGTACGCGCCGGGCTACCTCGCCTGGCGGCTGCCGGAGTTCCGGGCGTACTTCGAGGCGCGGTACGTGCAGGTGCCGCTGGCCAAGGGCGACGCGGTGTTCTTCAACCCGGCGCTGTTCCACGCCGCGGGCACCAACCGCTCGGCGGACATCCGCCGCATGGCCAACCTGCTGCAGGTGTCGTCGGCGTTCGGGCGCGCGATGGAGACGGTGGACCGGCAGGCCGTGGCGAACGCCGTGTACCCCGTCCTGCTCAGGCGCAAGGCCGAGGGCGCCGACCAGGCGTGGCTGGACAACGTGGTCGCGGCGAGCGCCGAGGGCTACCCCTTCCCGACCAACCTCGACAGCGACCCGCCGGCCGAGGGTCTGGCCCCGCCCTCCCAGGCGGACCTGATGCGGCGGGCGCTGCGCGAGGAGTGGACGCCCCAGGCGTTCCGGACGGAACTGCGAGCCGCCGCCGGGCGGCGGGAGAGCTGAGGAATTCGATGGGACTTCTCGACGACAAGGTCGTGCTGGTCAACGGCGGCAGCCAGGGCGTCGGTGCGGCCATCGCACGGGCCGCGGTCCGCGAGGGCGCGGTCGTGGCCGTCACCGGGCGGCGCCCCGGTCCCGGCGAGGCCCTGGTGGCCGAGCTGACGGCCGCGGGCGGCAAGGCCGTGTTCGTCCGCGCCGACCTGGCGGACGCCGAGCAGGCGAAGGCCTCCGTGGCCCGGACGGTGCAGACGTACGGCCGGGTCGACTGCCTGGTGAACTCGGCCGGGCTGACGTCCCGGGGCACGCTGCTCGACACCACGCCGGAGCTGTTCGACCAGCACATCGCGATCAACCTCAAGGCGCCGTTCTTCGCGATGCAGGCCGCCGTCGCGGACATGGTGGCGCGCGAGGCGCCCGGCACGATCGTCAACATCATCACGTCGTCGGCGCACGGGGGGCAGCCCTTCCTGGCGCCGTACGTCGCCGCCAAGGCGGGGCTGATCGGCCTGACGCGCAACGCCGCGCACGCCCACCGCTGGGACCGGGTGCGCGTCAACGGCCTCAACATCGGCTGGACGGCGACCGAGGGCGAGGACGCCACGCAGAAGACCTTCCACGGGGCCGGGGACGACTGGCGCGAGGAAGCGGCGGCGAAGCTGCCCATGGGCAGGCTGGGCCAGCCGGACGAGATCGCCGACTTCGTCGTCTTCCTGCTGTCGGACCGCTCCGGCGTGGTCACCGGGTCGGTGATCGACTGGGACCAGAACGTGCTCGGCGGACTCGACTGAGACCCCTCCCGCAAGAAACCCCCCGCCTCTCCCTAGGAGCAACACCCCATGCGTATCGGAATCCTCGGCCTCGGCCGCATCGGCGCCTTCCACGCCGAGACCCTCTCCGGTCTCGACGCGGTCGACTCCCTCGTCGTGACCGACCCGTTCGCCGGCGCCGCCAAGGCCGCCGCCGAGCGGTTCGGGGCCGACGTCGTGGACTCGCCGGAGGCGCTGCTGGCCGCCGGGGTCGACGGGATCGTCGTCGCGGCCGCCACGGACGCCCACCCGGCGCTGATCCTGGCCGGGGTCGAGGCCGGGGTTCCGGTCTTCTGCGAGAAGCCCGTGGCCCGGACCATGGCCGAGGGCGTCGAGGTGCTCAAGGCCGTCCAGGGCACGGACGTGCCGATCCAGATCGGCTACAACCGCCGCTTCGACACCGGTTTCGTCAACGCCCGTGCCGCCGTGCGCAGCGGCGAGCTGGGCACCCTGCACACGGTCCGCTCGACCACCCTGGACCCGGCGCCGCCGCCCGCCGCGTACATCGCCGCCTCCGGCGGCATCTTCCGCGACTGCTCGGTGCACGACTTCGACATCATCCGCTGGGTGACCGGCCGCGAGGTGACCGAGGTGTACGCCGTGGGCGGCAACCGCGGCGCCGCGTACATCAAGGAGGCGGGCGACGCCGACACCACCGGCGCGATCCTCACCCTCGACGACGGCACGCTCGCCGTGGTCTCCAACTCCCGGCACAACGCCCGCGGTTACGACGTCCGCATGGAGATCCACGGCTTCCAGGACTCCATTGCCGTGGGCTTGGAGGACAAGCTTCCGCTGCGCTCGGTCGAGCCGGGCGTGACCTTCCCGGCGGGCACCCCGCACGACTTCTTCATGGACCGCTTCACCGCGGCCTACCGGGCCGAACTGACCGCGTTCACCGAGGTCGTGGCGGGCACCCGCCCCTCCCCCTGCACGATCGAGGACGCGCTGGAGGCGGGCTGGATCGCCGACGCGTGCACCCTGTCGCTGCACGAGCACCGCCCCGTCACGATCGCGGAGGTGCGGCAGGCGTAAGCGGGCCGGGCCGGGAGCCGCTGCGCATCGGCGTTTGGGGGCCGCGCGGATCACCGAACGCTCCCTGACCGGCCCGGCCCGGGCCACCGGCCACCGCCTGGTCGCGGTGGCCGCCCGCGACCGCGCGCGGGCCCAGGCGTTCGCCGTCGCGCACGGGGTGGAGCGGGTGGCGGGCTCGTACGCCGAGCTGGTGGCCGACCCGGAGGTCGACGTCGTCTGCAACCCGCTCGCCAACGGCCTGCACGGCCCGTGGAACCTCGCCGCCCTCGCGGCGGGCAAGCACGTGCTGTCGGAGAAGCCGTCGGCGAGCAACGCCGAGGAGGCGGCTGAGGTGCGGGCGGCCGCGGAGAAGGCCGGGACGGTCTTCATGGAGGCCTTCCACTGTCTCTTCCACCCGGTCACCCGCCGTCTGCACGACCTGCTGGCCTCAGGCGAACTGGGGGAACTGCGGCACGTGGAGGCGAGGGTCGCGATCGCCGCGCCGCCGGATTCCGACCCGCGCTGGTCGCTGCCGCCGGCCGGCGGCGCCCTGATGGACCTGGGCTGCTACGGCCTGCACGCCCTGCGCGTGCTCGCGCCCTGGGCGGTCGGCGCGCCCCGCCCGGTGGCGGCCCGGGCCGGGGAACGGGCGGGCGCCCCCGGTGTCGACGAGTGGCTGGACGCCGAGCTGGAGTTCCCCGGCGGAGCGACCGGCACGCCCCGCTGCCACATGGCGTACGACGGGCTGGAGATGAGCATCCGCCTCGTCGGCTCCCGGGGCGAGGCGACGGCTCCGAACTTCGTCCTGCCGCACCTGGACGACCGGGTCGTGGTCCGTACGGCCGGGGGCGAGCGCACCGAGCACACCGCGTCGTCCGCGTCCAGCGGCACGGACGCCCCCTCGCGCACCCGGGCGGCGACCGCCTCCAGCTGGTACGTGTACGACGAGCGGGTGCCGAGGGCCGGGCTGGAGCCCAGGCCGCGCACCGCCGTCTGAGACCGGGCACGCCGCGGGGGCCCGGGGTCACGCCCCGGGCCCCCGCTCACGCGTACAGCGCGGGCCGGTCCACCAGGTCGGTCTCCACCCGGCCGCCGTCCCGCAGCGCCCGTGCCCCGGCCTCGCACACCGCCGCCGCCGCGTAGCCGTCCCAGGCGCTCGGGCCGGTGACCTCGCCGCGGCGGGTGGCGTCGACCCAGGCCTGGACCTCGCGGTCGTAGGCCGTCTCGAAGCGTTCCGTCCAGTCCTGGGTGACGGTGCCGCCCCAGCGGCCGGCCATGTGGGTGACCAGGGCGTGGCCGTCGCCGATGCGGGCGGTGCCGCGTTCGCAGACCAGCTCGGCCTGCACCTGGTAGCCGAAGCCGCAGTTGACGAAGATCTCGACGTCGCTGAGGGCGCCGCCGTCGGTCTCGAAGACGACGAACTGCGGGTCCTGCAAGCCGTCCGGGGCGTTGTCGGAGGGGGTGGGGCGCAGAACCGTGACCGCTGTGATCTCGTGTCCCAGCAGCCAGCGCGTCACGTCGGCCTCGTGGGCGACGGAGTCGGTGACGAGCATGGAGCTGGTGAAGAAGGGCGGGCTGGCGACGTTGCGGTGCCGGTTGTGCAGCATCAGCGGGCGGCCCAGCTGGCCGGTGGCCAGCAGGGCCTTCAGCCTGGCGTACTCGGGGTCGTAGCGGCGCATGAAGCCGACCTGGACGCGGCGGTGGCCGAGGCGCAGTTCGGCTTCGAGGACGCGCAGGGCGGAGGCCGCGTCGGGGGTGAGCGGCTTCTCGCACAGCACGGGCAGATCGCGCTCGAAGGCGGCGAGCAGGGTGGCCTCGTGGGCCGGGCCCGGGGAGGCGATCAGGACGGCGTCGACGCCGTCCGCCGCCAGCGCGGCGGCCGGGTCGGTGTGGGCGGTGCAGCCGTCGACGCGGGCGGCGACGGCCTTCGCGCGCTCCGCGTCGACGTCGGCGACGGCCACCACCCGGGCTCCGCTGGTGACTTCGTGGATGCGGCGCACATGGTCGGCGCCCATCCGTCCGGTACCGATGACCGCTACACCCAGGTCCGTGCGGGGGGTGCGCTCCGTCATGGCCGTCCTCTCGGATTCGTCAGGCGCCGCAGGACCGCAGGAACTTGCGGGTGCGCACCGCGATCGGCAGCGGCTTGTCCGGCTCGCAGGGGTACATGTCCTGCTCGACGATGGCGAACAGGTCCACGCCGAGCTTCTGCGCGGCCGTCAGGACCGGGCCCAGCTCGGGAACGCCGGCCGGCGGTTCGCACATCACGCCGCGCGCGACGGCGGGGCCGAACGGGATCTCGTTCTTGACGACGTCGGCGAGGATCTCCGGGTCGACCTGCTTCAGGTGCAGGTAGCCGATGCGCTCGCCGTAGGTCTCGATGAGCTTGACGCTGTCGCCGCCGCAGTAGGCGTAGTGCCCGGTGTCCAGGCAGAGGTTGACGTGCTCGGAGTCGGTCGAGTCGAGGAACCGCTCGACGTGCTCCTCGGTGTCGATGTGGGTGTCGGCGTGCGGGTGGACGACGATGTCCAGGCCGTACTTGTCCTTCACCTCGCGGCCGAGGCGCTCCATGCCCGTGGTGAGGTCGCGCCACTGCTCGGTGGTGAGCTCCGGGGCCTCAAGGATCTCGGCGGTCTTGTCGTCCCGCCAGAAGGAGGGGATGACGACCAGGTGCTTCGCGTCCATGGCCTGGGTCAGCGCGGCGACCCGGCTGACCTGCTCCCAGGTGGAGTCCCACTCGGAGGGGCCGCGGTGCAGCCCGCAGAAGATCGTGCCGGCGGAGACCTTGAGGTTCCGCCGGGTCACCTCGTCGGTGAGCCGGGCCGGGTCGGTGGGCAGGTAGCCGTAGGGGCCGAGTTCTATCCAGGAGTAGCCGGCCTCGGCGACCTCGTCGAGGAAGCGTTCCCAGGGCACCTGCTGGGGGTCGTCGGGGAACCAGACGCCCCAGGAGTCGGGGGCGGAGCCGACCCGTATGCGGTCGAGCGCGAGGGCCATGTCAGGACTTTCCTTCCGAGGACGTGACTACGGGAGCGGTGAGGTCCCCCTCCTCGGGGAGCCCGTCGACGTCGACGCCGCGGACCTGCGCCAACTCGTGCTTGAGCGAGGCGAGTTCGGCGCCGCCGGCCATGTGGTTGGTCAGCTCTTCGAGGGAGACGTCGCTGCGGGAGGCGGAGAGTTCCATGGTGCCGAGGCGCAGGACGCTGAAGTGGTCGCCGACCATGTAGGCGTGGTGGGGGTTGTGGGTGATGAAGATGACGCCGAGGCCCTTCTCGCGGGCGGCGGCGATGTACTTCAGCACCACACCGGACTGCTTGACGCCGAGGGCGGCGGTGGGCTCGTCCAGGATGAGGACGCGGGCGCCGAAGTAGACGGCGCGGGCGATGGCGACGCACTGGCGCTGGCCGCCGGAGAGCGTGCCGATGGGCTGCTCCAGGTCGTCCAGGACGATGCCCATGTTGCGCAGTTCCTCGTCGGCGGTCTTCTTCATCCGCTCGATGTCGAGACGCCGCACGGGCCAGGGGCCCTTGGTCAGCTCGGAGCCGAGGAAGAAGTTGCGCCACACCGGCATCAGCGGGACGACCGCGAGGTCCTGGTAGACCGTGGCGATGCCCTTGTCGAGGGCCTCGCGCGGGGTGGAGAAGCGCACCGGTTCGCCGTCGACGAGGAACTCGCCCTCGGTGTGCTGGTGCAGCCCCGAGATGATCTTGATGAGGGTGGACTTGCCGGCGCCGTTGTCGCCGAGGACGCAGGTGACCTTGCCGGGGTACACCTCCAGGTCGACGCCGTGCAGGGCGCGGATGTTGCCGTAGGACTTGCCCGCGCCGCGCAGTTCGACGAGGGGGCGGCCGCCCTCGGGCGGGGTGTCCTGCAGGACGGCACCGTGGGTGCCGGTTTCGTTGCTGGTCATCGCGGTCACCTCCGGGTAGCCGTGCGCTGGACCCACAGATTGATGAGGACGGCGCCGAGGAGCATCACGCCGAGGAAGGCCTTGAACCAGTCGGGGTTCCAGCCGGCGTAGACGATGCCCTGCTGCACCATGCCGAACATGAAGGCGCCGAAGACCGGGCCGATCGCGGAGCCGTAGCCACCGGTGAGCAGGCAGCCGCCGATGACGGCCGCGGCGATGTAGATGAGCTCCTGGCCCACGCCCTCGCCGGACTGCACGGTGTTGAAGGAGAACAGCTGGTGCATGCCGACGAACCAGGCGCCGAAGCCGACCAGCATGAACAGGGAGATCTTGGTGAAGGTGACGGGGACGCCGACGGCTCGCGCCGAGTCCTTGTTGCCGCCGACGGCGAAGATCCAGTTGCCGTACTTGGTGCGCAGCAGCACCCAGGTGGCCAGGGCCGCGAAGACCAGCCACCACACGACGGTGATCTTGACGTTGACGCCGCCGACCTCGAAGGTCGAGGCGAAGATCTTCTGCGCCTGGGCGAAGCCGTCCATGTCGCTGATGTCGTCGGTGGCGACGTTGCCCGTGACGAGCTTGGTGATCGCCAGGTTCACGCCCTGGAGGATCAGGAAGGTGCCCAGGGTGACCAGGAAGCTCGGCAGTCCGGTCTTCACCAGCAGCCAGCCGTTGAAGGCGCCGATCGCGAGGGAGACGAGCAGGGCGACGATCACGCCGACCCAGACGTTCATGGTGAGCTGGTAGCTCAGCATCGACGCGGTCAGCGCGGAGGTGATGACGGCGACACCGGCCGACAGGTCGAACTCGCCGCCGATCATCAGCAGGGCCACGGGCAGCGCCATGATCCCGATGGTCGACGACTGGTAGAGGATGTTGGCCATCGAGCTTCCGTCGCGCACCGGCGGCGCGGCGAACAGGAAGAACACGAGCACGGCGACGGCGCCGAGGAAGACGCCGACCTCGGGCCGGGCGAGCAGCCGCAGCGCCAGCGGGCGCTGCCGGGTCCGGCCGTCGGACTGCTTGGGGCCGGGGGCCGGCGGTGTGTCCACCGCCGGCGTGGCCTGCTGGGTCATGCTCATCACCGGGTGCCCTTCGCGGCGAACTCCCCGATCTTGTCGACGTTGGACTTGTCGACGAAGGCCGGGCCGGTCAGCACGGGCTGCTCGCCGCCGCCGCTGTAGTTGCCGTTGTTCTTGTAGAGCCACAGGCCGTCGACGGCCAGGTAGCCCTGCAGGTAGGGCTGCTGGTCGACGGCGAACTGGATGTCGCCGGCCTTGATGGACTTGATCAGGTCCTTGTTGAGGTCGAAGGTGGCGATCTTCGCCTTGCTGCCGGCGTCGGCGACCGACTGCACCGCGGTCAGCGCGAAGGGGGCGCCGAGGGTGACGACGTAGTCGATCGACGGGTCCTGCTTGAGCTTGGCGGTGATCGTCGACTTCACGGACGGCATGTCGGTGCCGTTGACGTTCTGCGGGTCGACCTGGCCCTCGAAGGTCTTGGCGACGCCGTCGCAGCGCTGGGTCAGACCGACGTTGCCCTGCTCCTGCATGACGCACAGGACCTTCTTGGCGCCGACCTCGTTCAGCTTCTTGCCGAAGGCCTCGCCCGCGACGGACTCGTCCTGGCCGAAGAACTCCAGCAGGTTGAGGTCCTTCCAGTCGCTCAGTCCGGAGTTGAGGCCGACCACGGGTATGCCGGCCTTCTCGGCCTTGCCGACGACGCTCTTGAGGGCGTCCGGCTTGGCGAGGGTGACCGCGATGCCGTCGACCTTCTGGTCGATCGCGTTCTGGACCAGGTTGGCCTGGTTGCCGGCGTTCGGGTCGGCGGAGTAGATGAGCTTGATGTTGTCCTTGGCGGCCGCGGCCTCGGCGCCCTTGCGGACGGTGTCCCAGAAGGTGTCACCGGGCGCCTGGTGGGTGACCAGGGCGACGGTCATGCGGGGCGTGTTCGCCTTGCCGGCCGAGGCGTTCGCGCCGCCTTCCTCGGACTTCTTGCCCCCGGAACTGCTGGAGCAGCCGGCGAGGGTCAGGGCCGCTGCCGCGGCGACGGCGACGACGGGCGCGAACCTGCGAGAGCGGGGGTGAGAAGAGCGGTCCATCTTTCCTGGCACCTCACTGTGCTACTGCGGGGGAAAGGGAGGGATCACGAAGGGATCCGTGGTCCCGGAGCCTTACGGAGTCCGGATCATGATGCCGCAAACCGACTGTTGCGATGGCACGGGATACAAGCCCCTGCCGCGCCCGCTGTCAATACTTTGTTAAGACATCATTTCACGAGCAGGTCCGAATGTAAGTACAAAGTATTGACAGCACCGCCCTCCGGGACCTACACCTGGGAGGCGGCAGGTCCCGTTCAGCCACGCCCCCACCGTGTCAGGGCGCCCCGGGGCCCGCATCCCCAGCTTCCACAGGAGGTCACGCATGGCCGGGCCAGCCCAGTATTTCGATGTCATCACGATGGGCCGCATCGGAGTCGACCTGTATCCCCTCCAGACCGGTGTCCCCCTGGCCGACGTGGAGACGTTCGGGAAGTTCCTGGGAGGTTCGGCGGCCAACGTGGCGGTCGCGGCGGCCCGGCTCGGACGCCGCACGGCGGTGATCACGCGCACCGGCGACGACCCCTTCGGCACGTACCTGCACCAGGAGCTGAAGGGCTTCGGCGTCGACGACCGCTGGGTCACGCCGGTCTCCGCGCACCCGACGCCGATCACCTTCTGCGAGATCTTTCCGCCGGACGACTTCCCCCTGTACTTCTACCGCCGCCCCAAGGCCCCCGACCTGGAGATCCGCACCGACGAACTGGACTTCTCCGCGATCCGCGGCGCCCGGGTCTTCTGGATCACCGGCACGGGCCTGAGCGAGGAGCCGAGCCGGTCGGCCACCCTCGCCGCCCTCGAGGCCCGCGACAAAGCCGGGACCACCGTCTTCGACCTCGACTGGCGGCCGATGTTCTGGCGCGACCCGGAAGAGGCCCGCCCCCACTACCGCGAGGCCCTGCGCCACGCCACGGTCGCGGTCGGGAACCTCGACGAGTGCGAGATCGCCACCGGCGTGCGCGAACCGCGGGCCTGCGCGGACGCCCTGCTGGAGGCGGGCGTGGAGCTGGCCGTCGTCAAGCAGGGACCCAGGGGCGTCCTCGCGGTGCACCGGGACGGCACCCGGGCCGAGGTACCACCCGTGCCGGTCGAGGTGGTCAACGGCCTGGGGGCCGGTGACGCCTTCGGCGGCTCGCTCTGCCACGGCCTGCTCTCCGGCTGGGACCTGGAGCGCACCATGCGCCACGCCAACGCCGCCGGGGCCCTCGTCGCCTCCCGCCTCGCCTGCTCCTCCGCGATGCCCACCGCGTCCGAGGTCGAGGACCTCCTCGCCGGTGTGCCGACGCCGAGCCCGAGCCACTGAAACGGAGCCTTCCTTGAACATCGGCATCCCCGACCTCGCCACGGTGCGAGCCCGGCACCCCGAGGCCGTCGCCGAGGCGGCCGCCCGCCGGGCGCGCCGCCCGCTGATCGGCGACAGCGGCCGGCTGATGATCGTGGCCGCCGACCACCCGGCGCGCGGCGCCCTGGGGGTCGGCGACCGGCGCCTGGCCATGGCCAACCGCGCGGACCTGCTGGAGCGCCTGTGCACCGCGCTGTCGCGGCCCGGCGTCGACGGGGTGCTCGCCACGGCCGACATCCTGGAGGACCTGCTCCTGCTGGGCGTGCTGGAGAACAAGGTCGTCATGGGCTCGATGAACCGCGGCGGTCTCGCCGGGGCCGCCTTCGAGATGGACGACCGTTTCACCGGCCACCGCGCCGAGGACATCGCCCGGCTGCGCTTCGACGCGGGCAAGCTGCTGGTCCGCATCGACTACGACGACCCCGGCTCACTGACCACGCTGGAGTCCACGGCGCGGGCGATCGACGCCATGGCGGCCCAGCGCCTGCCGCTGTTCGTCGAGCCGTTCCTCTCCCGGCGCGTGGCCGGCAGGGTCCGCAACGACCTGTCCGCCGAGGCCGTCACCAAGTCGATCGCCATCGCCTCCGGCCTGGGCGGCACCTCCGCCTACACCTGGCTGAAG
Organism: Streptomyces sp. NPDC044921; assembly: GCF_056432865.1. NCBI lineage: Bacteria > Bacillati > Actinomycetota > Actinomycetes > Kitasatosporales > Streptomycetaceae > Streptomyces > Streptomyces sp. NPDC044921. The sequence goes on along the minus strand of NZ_JBWKIF010000010.1, from coordinate 243,540 downwards.
CTCCCCGTCACCGACGACCCGGACGACATGGCCGAGGTCCTGGAGACCTCCACGCTGCCGGTGGTGCTGCTCGGCGGCGAGGTCGGCGACGACCAGGAGGGCGCCTACGAGCGCTGGCGCAAGGCCCTGCGCCTGCCCACCGTCCAGGGCATGGTCGTCGGACGGTCGCTGCTCTACCCGGCCGAGGGCAGCGTGGAAGAAGCGGTGGACACGGCCGTCGGCCTGTTGTGACCCCGGAGGATGCCATGACCTACCACCTTCCCGCCGGCAAGGCGCTCGGCGGCCCCTACGTCGTCGACGTCACGCCCGAGAAGGCCGGCTGGGGCCATTCCAGCCTGCGGGTGCTGGAGCTGCCGCCGGGCGGTTCCCACACCTTCGACACCGGTGACAGCGAGTGGATCGTCGTCCCGTTGAGCGGTGCCTGCACGGTCGCCTCCGCCGACGGCTCCGGCCGGGACACCTTCGCGCTCCACGGCCGGCCCGACGTGTTCAGCGCGGTGAGCGACTTCGCCTACGTGCCGCGCGACGCCCGCGCGACCGTGACGTCCGCGGCGGGCGGCCGGTTCGCGCTGACCGGCGCGCGCTGCTCGCGCCGCCTGCCCGCCCGTTACGGCCCGGCCTCCGAGGTCCCCGTCGAGCTGCGCGGCACCGGCAGCTGCTCGCGGCAGGTCAACAACTTCGGCGCGGCCGGGGTCTTCGAGTGCGACAGGCTCATCGCGGTCGAGGTGATCACCCCGGGCGGCAACTGGTCGTCGTTCCCGCCGCACAAGCACGACGAGCACCGGCCGGGCGAGGAGTCGGTGCTGGAGGAGATCTACTACTTCGAGTTCGCCCGCCACGACGGCGTCCCCGGCCTCGGCTACCAGCGCGTCACCCCCTCCGGCCCCGGCCGGGACACGGACGTGCTGGCCGAGGTCCGCGACGGGGACGTCGTGCTGATCCCGGACGGCTGGCACGGCCCGTCGATGGCCACGCCCGGCCACCACATGTACTACCTCAATGTCATGGCGGGCCCGGAGGCCGAGCGCGCCTGGCTGATCTGTGACCACCCCGACCACGCCTGGGTCCGCGACACCTGGCCGGACCAGCCGGTCGACCCCCGGCTCCCCCTCTACACCGCCCCGGAGACCTCCCGATGAGCGCCCGCACCCGCCGACTGACCACCGCCCAGGCCCTGGTGCGGTTCCTGTCCGCCCAGTACACCGAGCGGGACGGCGTGCGCCGCCGCCTGATCGCGGGGACCTGGGGCATCTTCGGCCACGGCAACGTCGCCGGGGTCGGCCAGGCGCTGCTGGAGGCGGGCGAGGACGTGATGCCGTTCCACCAGGGCCGCAACGAGCAGTCCATGGTGCACGCGGCGGTCGGCTACGCCCGCCAGCTCAACCGCCTGTCCGCACAGGCGGTGACGACCTCGATCGGCCCGGGCGCCACCAACCTGGTCACCGGCGCCGCGCTCGCGACGATCAACCGGCTGCCGGTGCTGCTGCTGCCCGGCGACTACTTCGCCACCCACTCCGCCGACCCGCTGCTGCAGCAGCTGGAGCACCCGGTCGAGGCCGACGTGTCGGTCAACGACACCCTCCGCCCGGTCTCGCGCTACTTCGACCGCGTCACCCGCCCCGAGGCGCTGATCCCCTCGGCGCTCCAGGCGATGCGCGTACTGGCCGACCCGGCCGAGACCGGTGCGGTGACCCTCGCCCTGCCCCAGGACGTGCAGGCCGAGGCGTACGACTGGCCGGAGGAGTTCTTCGCCGAGCGCGTCTGGTCCGTACGGCGCCCCGCGCCCGACCCGGTGGAGCTGTCCGCGGCCGTCGAGGCGATCCGGTCCGCCGCACGCCCGCTGATCGTGGCGGGCGGCGGCGTCCACCACAGCGAGGCCGAGGCGGCGCTGAAGGCGTTCGTGGAGGCCACTGGCATCCCGGTCGCCTCCACCCAGGCGGGCAAGGGCTCGTTGCGCCACGATCACCCCGCCGACCTCGGCGGCATCGGCCACACCGGCACGGCCGTCAGCGACGACCTCGCCCGCACGGCCGACCTCGTCATCGGCGTCGGCACCCGCTACACCGACTTCACCACGGCCTCCGGCACGCTCTTCCAGCACCCGGACGTGCGGTTCCTCAACCTCAACATCACCGGGCTCGACGCGCACAAGCTGGCGGCGCGCACCCTGGTCTGCGACGCGCGGACGGGCCTCGAACAGCTCCTTCAGGCGCTCTCCGGCCACCGGGTCGGCGAGGACTACGTCGCCGAGTACCGCGCCGGCAAGCAGCGCTGGGACGAGGTCGTCGAGGCCGCCTACCGCGCCGGTGACGACAGCGTCGTCCCGACCCAGACGCAGGTGCTCGGCGCACTGGACGCCGCCGTCGGCGACGACGACGTGGTGATCAACGCGGCCGGCTCGCTCCCCGGCGACCTGCACAAGCTGTGGCGCTCGCGCGGTCCGCGCCAGTACCACCTGGAGTACGGCTACTCCTGCATGGGCTACGAGATCCCGGCCGGCATCGGCGTCCAGCAGGCCGCCCCGGGCACGCCGGTGTGGTCGCTGGTGGGCGACGGCACGTACCTGATGATGCCGACGGAGATCGTCACGGCCGTCCAGGAGGGCCTGCCGCTCAACGTCGTCCTCATCCAGAACCACGGCTACGCCTCCATCGGCGGCCTGTCCGAGGAGACCGGCGGCGAGCGGTTCGGCACCGCCTACCGCTTCCGGGCCGCCGACGGCACCTTCACCGGCGCCCCGCTCCCCGTCGACCTCGCCGCGAACGCCGCGAGCCTCGGCATGGACGTGCTGCGCGCCAAGACCGTGCGCGAGCTGCGCGAGGCGCTGGCAGCGGCCCGCGCCTCCGACCGGGCGACGTGCGTGTACGTCGAGACCGACCCGGCGCCCACCGCTCCCCCGGCCGAGGCCTGGTGGGACGTGCCGGTGGCCGAGACCGCCTCCCGCGAGGCCGCCGTCGAGGCGCGCGAGCGCTACGACCGCCAGGTGGCCGGCCGCCGCCGCCACCTGTGAACCCGCCGACCCTCGAACTCCCCACCGCTCCCGCTGGACTCAGGCTCCCCGAAAGGCCCTTGCGCACCATGAAGACCATCACCCACTGGATCGACGGCAAGCCCGTCGAGTCCGCCTCCGGCCGGTTCGGCCCCGTCTACGACCCGGCCACCGGCACCCAGGAGAAGCAGGTCGCCTTCGCGACCGTCGAGGAGGTGGACGCCGCGGTGGCCTCCGCCAAGGCGGCCTTCGAGTCCTGGGGAGCCTCCTCGCTCGCCAGGCGCACCGCGATCCTGTTCAAGTACCGCGAGCTGCTGGACGCCCACCGCGACGAGATCGCCGGGCTGATCACCGCCGAGCACGGCAAGGTGCACTCCGACGCGCTCGGCGAGGTCGCGCGCGGCATGGAGATCGTGGAGCTGGCCTGCGGCATCAGCGTGCAGCTGAAGGGCGCGCTGTCCACCCAGGTGTCCTCCCGGGTCGACGTCGCCTCCATCCGCCAGCCGCTCGGCGTGGTCGCGGGCATCACGCCGTTCAACTTCCCGGCCATGGTGCCGATGTGGATGTTCCCGCTCGCCATCGCGTGCGGCAACACCTTCGTGCTCAAGCCGTCGGAGAAGGACCCGTCGGCCTCCTTCCGCCTGGCCGAACTGGCCGCCGAGGCGGGCCTGCCGGACGGTGTGCTGAACATCGTGCAGGGCGACAAGACGGCCGTGGACCGCCTTCTGGAACACCCGGACGTCGAGGCGGTCTCCTTCGTCGGCTCGACCCCGATCGCGAAGTACATCCAGCTCAAGGCCGTCGAGCACGGCAAGCGGGTGCAGGCCCTCGGCGGTGCCAAGAACCACATGCTGGTGCTGCCCGACGCCGACCTGGACTTCGCCGCCGACCAGGCGATCAACGCAGCGTACGGCTCGGCGGGCGAGCGCTGCATGGCCGTGTCGGTCGTGGTCGCGGTGGGCGACACCGGGGACGAACTGGTCGGCAGGATCGCCGAACGGGCGAGGAACCTGAGGATCGGCCCGGGCACCGACCCGGCCTCGGAGATGGGCCCGCTCATCACCCGCGAGCACCGGGACAAGGTGGCCTCCTACGTGGCGTCGGCCGCCGAGCAGGGCGCCGAGGTCGTCGTCGACGGCACGGGCCTGTCGGTCGACGGGCACGAGAACGGCTTCTTCCTCGGCGTCTCCCTGCTGGACCGGGTGCCGCTGACGGCGGACGCGTACCGCGACGAGATCTTCGGCCCGGTGCTGTGCGTGGTCCGCGCCGAGACCTACGACGACGCCATCAGGCTGATCAACGACTCCCGCTGGGGCAACGGCACCGCGATCTTCACCCGGGACGGCGGCGCGGCCCGCCGCTTCCAGCTGGAGGTCAAGGCCGGCATGGTCGGCGTCAACGTGCCCATCCCGGTCCCGGTCGGCTACCACTCCTTCGGCGGCTGGAAGGACTCCCTCTTCGGCGACCTGCACGTCTACGGCAACGACGGCATCGCCTTCTACACCCAGGGCAAGGTCATCACCACCCGCTGGCCGGACCCGTCCGACGGCGGCATCAACCTCGGTTTCCCGAGCAACTCCTGACGCCCGGAGGGGGGTTCATCCATGGCGAGGACCGGTGACCGGGCCCGCACGGCGGCCGCCCCCGCGCTCGCCTCGCTGGACTTCGCCCTGGACCGGGGCAGTCCGGTGCCGCTGTACCACCAGCTCGCGCAGCAGCTCCAGGCGGCGATCGAGCACGGCGCCCTCGCCCCGGGCGACCTCCTGGGCAACGAGGTCGACCTGTCCGTACGCCTCGGCCTGTCCCGCCCCACCGTCCGCCAGGCCATCCAGTCCCTCGTCGACAAGGGGCTGCTGGTCCGGCGGCGCGGGGTGGGCACGCAGGTGGTGCACAGCCGGGTCCGGCGCCCCCTGGAACTGAGCAGCCTCTACGACGACCTGGAGGCCGCCGGGCAGGGACCGACGACACAGGTCGTGCGCAACGAGGTCGTCCCGGCCTCCTGCGAGGTGGCGGCCGCGCTCGGCGTGCCCGAGGGCAGCGAGGTCGCGGCCCTGGAACGGCTGCGCCGCACCCACGGCCGTCCGGTCGCCCTGATGCGCAACCACCTGCCGGTCTCCCTGCTCTCCCTCGACGCCGCCCGCCTGGAGTCGACGGGCCTGTACCGGATGATGCGCTCGGCCGGCATCACCCTGCACAGCGCCCGCCAGACGGTCGGCGCCCGCGCGGCGACACCGCAGGAGGCGGCCCGCCTGGAGGAGCGGGAGGGGGCGGCGCTGCTCACGATGGAGCGGACGGCGTACGACGACACGGGGCGGGCGGTGGAGTACGGCAGGCACATCTATCCGGCGTCGCGCTACACGTTCGACTTCCAGTTGCTGGTGAGGGCTTGACCGCGTCGACATGGACCGGGCGGCACCGGGCGGTCACGAGCGCGTCGGTCCGCGCGGGACAGAGCCGGCCCTTGTGCGGGTGGACGGTCACCCTCTGGGAAGGCGACCGCCGAGGCCGCAGACCCGGACTCCTTGTGGCAGGCCCTGGCTCGCACCGCCGAGCACGACTACGGGGTACCGAGCGGGACACGGCAGGGCGGCGACGCGCCCCGGTCGGCCCGGGCCCCACAGAGGCGTCCGGCGTGCGCCCGGCCGGCCCGACGTCAGCGTGATCGTGGCCACGCACGACCGTCCCGGCCTGCCGGGCCGGTGCCTGCGCTCGGACGACGTGTCCCCGGTGGCAGTGGGCTCTCTCCGGCCGCCGTGCCCGGCGTACGCACCGCACCCGTCGTGATGTACAGGGTCGCGGGAACACCTCGTCCGGTGAGTTAAGGAAGCGCGGCACTCAGGAAGTCTGCGGACCCGTCGTCGAACGTCAGGACCGCCGCCCTGCTCCGCTGGTACCTGCCGTCAAACCAGGGCGACGCCAGGTTCGGCCGTCACCGGCGGCCCCCCTTCCGCAACATCCCAGTGAACGGCGTCTCCGGCCGCCCCAGCCGCTCCCCGTCCAGCGTGATGTCCACGACCTCGTTGAAGAAGGCGAGGCGTCCCCGGATCGCCGCCACGGCGGGCAGCGGGTCGGGGTAGCTCCAGACGACGCCGGGCGGCACGTCGCCCGCGCCGCGCCAGGACCAGTACGAGGCGGTGCCCTTGTAGGGGCACCCGGTGTGGTGGTCGGTGGGCTCGAACAGGTCCAGGCGGACGTCCTCGGGAGGGATGTAGTACCGGGTCGGCAGGGACGTCTCGAACAGCAGGACCGGGGCGTGGGTGTCCGCGACGACCCGGCCCCCGATCTCGATGCGGACGTGGCGGCTGCTGGGCAGCGCGTCCACGCGCTTGTAGGGGTCACGGGGGTGGACGAAGATCTCTTCCTCCTCCTCGTACCAGTGGTCGAGGCCGGTGTCGGCGCGCCGGAACCACTCGAAGACGATGTGGCCGGCCAGGTCGTCGGAGGGGAAGCTCCAGGCCGCGTTCGGGCGTACCTCGCCGTCGTCGGCGACCAGGTCGTAGAAGACCCGGGAGCCGGTGTGGGTGCCGGTGGGCGGGTCGGCCGCCGGGCGGAGGAGGTCGGTGCGGACGTCCGCGCGCGGGAAGGCGTACTGGGGCACGGGCAGGCCGGGCTCCCAGACGAGCACCGGGTGGCGGCTGTCGACGACGGTGACGTCGCCCGTGCGGCCGCGCACCCAGCGCTCGCTGGGCTCCCACAGGAGGCCTTCGGGGGTGGTGGTGAGGGACCGGGCGGCGGGGTGGGCCGGATGGGTGGTCATGGCCGGTGTCTCCTTCGGGCAGGAGGTCCGGGAATCCGGAGGTCCGTTCCCCTCCACGGTCCCACGGCTGTCAGTGCGCCGCGTCGAGCCGGGCCCGCTGCTCCCCGGTCAGTTCCAGGTCCACGGCGGCCAGGTTCTCCTCCAGCTGGGCCATGGTGGAGACCCCGGCCAGCGGGACGATCGGCAGGTCACCGCCGATCTGCCAGGCGAGCACCACCTGGTTGACGGTCGCGCCGGTCTCCCGGGCCACCTCGCGCAGTACCGCGAGCCGGGCGGGGGTGCCGGGGTGGTCGAAGTCGGCGGGGAGCCGTTCAGGGCGGCTGTAGGCGCCCTTCAGCAGGGGCGAGTACGCGACCAGGGTCAGGCCGGGTTCGGCCCGCAGGTAGCTGAGCAGGTCGGGGCCGGCGTGGCCGAGGCTGCCGTCCGGGAAGAGGTCGTCGGGCACGTCGGTGCGGGGGCGCAGGTGGGTGTGCGCGTACTGGAGCACCTCGTAGCCGGGCAGTCCGGCCGCGGCGGCCAGGGCCCGGGCCCGCTCGACGCGCCAGGTGGCGTGGTTGCTGACGCCGAGCAGTCCCACCGTGCCCTCGGCCACGAGTGCGCCGAAGGCCTCGACGGTCTCCTGCAGCGGGACGGTTTGGTCCTCGATGTGCGCGTACAGCAGGTCCAGCTTCTCCATGCCGAGCCGCTCGCGGCTGCGCTCCGCCGACTCGCGGATCACCTTCGCCGACAGGCCCTCGGGATTGTCGGTGTAACTCGTGCCCGGGGCCAGGGGACGGGCCCCGAGCTTGGTCGCGACGACGATCTCGTCGCCGACGCCGCGGCTGCGCCGCCAGCGCCCGAGCAGTTCCTCGCTCTGGCCGCCCTGGCCGCCGTCGACCCAGAAGGCGTAGTTGTCGGACGTGTCGACGAAGGTGCCGCCGGCCTCGACGTAGCGGTCGAGCAGGGCGAAGGACGTCGCCTCGTCCGTCACCGAGCCGAACAGCATGGCGCCGAGCGCGAGCACGCTCACCTCGCGGCGGGTGCGCGGGTCCGTGCCGATCGTGCGGTACTTCATGGCTGCTCCTCCCGTGCGCGCCCCGGGTCTCGGGGCACGCACGGGAGTCTTCCTGTTGGAGCGCGCTCCAAGTCAAGGGCGCGGGGCGTCAGCGGGCGAACGGCCCCTCCAGGGCCGCCCACTGCAGCAGCATGATGGTCTTGGCGTCGGCGATCTCCCCGGTGCGGATCATCTCCAGGGCCCGGCGGAAGGGCAGTTCGAGGATCTCGATGTCCTCCCCCTCCTCGCCGAGGCCGCCGCCCTCGTGGGTGCGGGTCGACGGGCCGTAGGCGGCGGCGTAGAAGCTGACGCGTTCGGTGACCGAGCCGGGACTCATGTAGACGTCGAAGACGTGCCGGACCTCGCCGATGGTGTGGCCGGTCTCCTCCACGACCTCGCGCCGCACCGCGATCTCCGGGTGCTCGTCCTCGTCGTCGAGCAGGCCGCCCGGCGTCTCCACGAGCATTCCGTCGGGGTGCCCGTTGACGTACGCGGGGAAGCGGAACTGGCGGGTGAGCAGGACGGTTTCGCGCGCGGTGTCGTAGAGCAGCATGGTGGCGCCGTTGCCGCGGTCGTGCGTCTCGCGTTCCTGGGTGCTCCAGGTGCCGTCGGCGTGCCGGAAGTCGAAGGTGGTGGACCGCTCGACGTACCAGTGGCTGGACAGGAGCTTCACGTCGCGGACTCGGACGCGGGGGTTGCCGGTGAGGTCGCGGCCGGTGCGGTCGAGTCCGGTACGGCCCCTGCGGTCCGGGGTGTCGATGCCGGCGGTCATCGGGCACCGGCCGGGCGGCGGGACGGGAAGATCGAAGAGGTCATGTCCGCTTCTACCATCCCGGGGCGGCCCGGCGCCGCGCGTTTCCCGCCCGTCGCGGGGCCCGTGGGTGCGGGTCGCGCCCGGTCTGACGCGTCGGGGACTGCCCGCCGGCCCGTGCGGCGGGAGACAGTGGGAGCCCGTCCCCCGCGGGTGTCCCCGTGGGGCGGCGGTGATCCGACGGCCTCACGGGGAGGACCCATGGCAGCTCGGCGGGACGCGCGGCACGCGCTGGTGGTGGGGGCCGGCGTCGGCGGACTGGCCGCCGCGCTCGCCCTCGGCCGCACCGGATGGCGGGTGACGGTGCTGGAGCGGGCGTCGTCCGTCGGGGAGGTCGGCGCGGGCATCCAGCTCAGTCCGAACGGGGTGCGCGTGCTGGGTTCGCTCGGCGTGCTGGACCGGCTGCTGCCCACGGCGTTCCGGCCCGAGGCGGTCGAGATGCGGCTCGGCCGCTCCGGCCGGCGTGTCTTCCGCGTCGAGCTGGCCGAAACGGCGGTACGGCGGTGGGGCGCCCCCTACCTGCACGTCCACCGGGCCGACCTGCTGGACGCCCTGCTGGCCGCGACGACCGGCGACGGCCTGGACATCACGCTGCGCACCGGCGCGGCCGTGCGGGGCTACGAGCAGGGGCCGCGGGGTGTGACGGCGGTGCTCGACGCGGACCGCCGGGTCACCGGGAGTCTGCTCGTCGGCGCGGACGGGATCCACTCGGTGGTCCGCGAGCGGATGCTGGGGGCCGGCGAGCCCCGGTTCACCGGCCATGTCGCCTGGCGGGTCACCGTCCCGGTCGAGCGCCTGGGGCGTCACGTGCCCCCGCCCACGGCGTGCCTCTGGGTGGGCGAGCGGCGGCATGCCATCACCTACCGGCTGCGCGGCGGGGCCCTGGCCAACCTGGTGGCGGTGGTGGAGCGCGACGCGTGGCGGGGCGAGTCCTGGACCGAGCGGGGCACCCGGCAGGACGCGCTGGCGGATTTCCCGGGCTGGCACCCGACGGTCACCACCGCGCTGCGGGAGGCGGACGCGCACTTCCGCTGGGCGCTGTTCGACCGTGCCCCGCTGGAGGACTGGGTCGACGGGCGCGTCGCTCTCCTCGGTGACGCGTGCCATCCGATGCTGCCCTACCTGGCGCAGGGCGCCGGCATGGCCCTGGAGGACGCCCGGGTCCTCGCCCACCGGCTGCAGCACACCGACGACGTGCCACGGGCGCTGCGCTCGTACTCCGCCGCCAGGCGCCCGCGCACCGCGCGCGTCCAGGCCGGATCACGGCGCAACGGGCAGCGCTTCCACGAAGAGGGCCGCTTCGCCCACGTGCCCCTGTGGTTCCTCGGGAAGCTGGCCCCCTCGGTGTACCACCGCCGGCTGGACTGGCTGTACGGGCACCAGGTGCCTTGATCACCCGCGCCGGGCGGTCCGGGGACGGAGCACCACGCGGAAGGTCCCCGCGGGCATCCGCCCGCGGGGACCTTCCGCACCGTCGGGACGACAGGATTTGAACCTGCGACCCCTTGACCCCCAGTCAAGTGCGCTACCAAGCTGCGCCACGTCCCGGTGCGCGCCACCCGCGGTGAGCCGCGTGATCGCGCGAACAGCACTTTACCCCACACCCCTGGCCGCGCCGAAAGCGGCCCGGGCGGGACAATCGGCCCATGGGCAGCACAGGAGAGACCCACCAGGACCGGCCGGGCGGCGCGCGGGACCGCGACGCGGAGGGCCGGGCCCGCAACGCCCGGCCGCGGGACGGTCTGGGCCGTCCCCTGCCCTACGGCGCGGACGGCGTGCCCCGGCAGCCGGAAGGCGTGGTGCGCACGCCCGAGGAGACCGTCGCCGAGGCACAACGGCTGCTGGACGAGGGGAAACCGTTCCACGCGCACGAGGTCTTCGAGGACGCGTGGAAGTCGGGCCCCGAGGAGGAACGGGAGCTGTGGCGCGGTCTGGCCCAGCTCGCCGTGGGCCTCACGCACGCCGCGCGCGGCAACCTCACGGGCGGCGTCCGGCTGCTGCGGCGCGGCGCGAGCGCGACGGAGGCGTGGGTGTCCGGCTCGGACCGGCCCCGGCCGCACGGCATCGACGTCGCGGCGGTGGCCGCCTGGGCGCGGACCCTGGCCGGGGACGTCGAGCGGGAGGGCCGGGCCGTGAACCCGGAGCGCCGGGCCCCTCGGCTGCGGGGTGCGGACGGCTGACGCCCGGCGTCGGGACGCCGGGCCCCGTGTACGCAGCGAGCCGGACACGGGACAGCGGCTCAGGCACGGGAACGGAAACGGCAGCCAGACGCACACCACCACCCAGCCCGGGCGCGCAACACCGGCCCGGGCGTGGTCTCCACCCCCGGGACATCAGCCCCGGCCGGCCCCGCCCGCGCGCGGCCGTTCCCTCCCGGGCGATGCGACCGGGACGCGGTGGAAGGCCGCCCGCGCCCGTGCGGCAGACTCGGGGCGTGCGAAAGATTCATGTCATCGGTATCGGCGCGGGCGACCCCGACCAGCTCACCCTCCAGGCCGTCAGGGCGCTGCGGAGCACGGACGTGTTCTTCATCCTGGACAAGGGCGAGGTGAAGTCGGACCTCACCGCGCTGCGGCGGGACATGCTCGGCACGCACGTCGAGGAGGGCACGTACCGGGTCGTCGAGGCACGCGACCCGGAGCGGGACCGGCGGGCCGGCGGCGCCGCCTACTCCCCGGCCGTCGGGGACTGGCGCAGCGCCCGGGCCGACATCTACGAGCGGCTGATCGCGGAGGAACTCGGCGAGGAGCAGACCGGCGCGTTCCTGGTGTGGGGCGACCCCTCGCTGTACGACAGCACCCTGGCGATCCTGGAGGAGGTGCTGGAGCGCGGCGCCGTGGCGTTCGAGTACGACGTCGTGCCCGGCATCAGCAGTGTCTCGGCGCTCGTCGCCCGGCACCGCACGGGCCTGAACCGCGTCGCCCGGCCGGTGCAGATCACCACGGGCCGGCGGCTCGCGGAGGGCTTCCCGGAGGGCGTGGACGACGTGGTGGTGATGCTCGACGCCCACCAGGCGTTCCGGCGTTACGCGGACGAGGACGTCGACATCTACTGGGGCGCCTACATCGGCACCCCGGACGAGATCCTGGCCTCCGGTCCGATCGCCGAGGCCGCCCCCCGCATCGAGCGGCTGCGCGCCGAGGCCCGCGCGCGCAAGGGCTGGATCATGGACACGTATCTGCTGCGCCGGCATCCCCGCGGCTGACCCGTCCGGATGGTCGAGGAGGGGTTCCTCAGCCGCAGCGGCTCACTGCTCTCCCACACGGAGGCGGGCGCCCGCGAGGCCGCGGGATCGGCAGGGCCTGGGCGGCGTGGCTGGAGGACCGGCTGGGGCGGGACGTCGGCCGCCCGTCGGACGGCGACCTGCGCGTCGCGGTCGGCGGGATCGCGAAACGGCTGCCGGTGGAGGACCTGAGCCACGGCCTGCCGGTGCGGCCGGCGCAGACCCTGGCGACCAGTACGGTCTGACCCCTGCCGCGGGCTCCGGGCCCGCCGGGGCGGTCTCCCGCTCTCTTCAGGACGCGCCGAACCCGAGCCGTCGCAGCACACTCTCCACGTCGGGCACCGCCGTCACGCCGTCCGGCAGCGGCGGCCGTCCGACCACCACGACCGGCAGCCCGAGGTCCCGGGCCGCGGTCAGTTTGGCCGCCGTGGCCGCTCCCCCGCTGTCCTTGGTCACCAGGACGTCGATGCGGTGCCCGCGCAGCAGGGCCGTCTCGCCGGGCACGGTGAACGGGCCCCGGGCCAGCAGCACGCGGGTGTCGGGCGGCAGCGGCGGCTCGGGGGGATCCACCGACCGCACCACGAAGTGCAGGCCGGCCAGGTGCGCGAACGAGGCGAGGCCCAGGCGCCCGGTGGTCAGGAACACCCGGCGGCCGAGACGGGGCAGCAGGTCCGCCGCCGCCTCCAGTGAGGGGACCGGGTGCCATTGGTCCCCCGGGCCGGGCCGCCACCCCGGGCGGCGCAGCACCACCGCCGGCACGCCGGTCGCGGCCGCGGCCCGTGCCGCGTTGGCCGTGATCGACTCGGCGAAGGGGTGCGTGGCGTCGACGAGCGCGCTCACCCCTTCCCGCCGCAGCCACCCGGCCAGCCCCTCGGCCCCGCCGAAGCCCCCGACGCGCACCTCCCCGTCCACCGCCCCCGGGCGTGCCACCCGTCCCGCCAGGGAGGTGGTGACGCGGACACCGGGGCGCGCGGACAGCGCGGTGGCCAGGGCGCGGGCCTCGGCCGTACCGCCGAGGATCAGGACGTGAGGGATCACGGCGCCGAGCGTACGAGGTCCCGCGCGGCGGGCGGCGGGCCGGGGGTGCTGGCCGGCGGGTGGCGGACCGGGGGTGCCGACCGGCGGACGGCAGGCCGGAGGTACCGACCGGTAGGTGGCGGGCGGGGGTGCCGACCGGCAGGCGGCAGACCGGAGGCACCAACCGGACGGCCGCAGGCCAGAGGCACCAACCGGCAGGCCGCAGGCCAGAGGCACCAACCGGCAGGCCGCAGGCCAGAGGCACCAACCGGCAGGCCGCAGACCGGTAGGTACCACCCGGCGGGCCGCAGACCGGTAGGTGCCACCCGGCGGGCGCGGCCCTGAGTGGCTATCGTCCTGGCATGGAGCCCGTACGTGCCGTGCTGGTGGACGTCGACGGGGTGCTGACCGTCTCGTGGCGGCCGCTGCCTGGTGCGGTGGCGGCGTTGCGGGAGGTCCGGGAGGCCGGGTTCGCGGTCCTGCTGGTGACGAACACGACGTCGAGGACGCGCGCGTCGATCGCCGGGACGCTGGCGGACGCGGGGTTCCCGGTGTCCGCCGAGGACATCCTGACCGCGCCCGCGGCCACCGCCGCCCATCTCGCCGCGCACCGTCCCGGTGCCCGGTGCGCCCTGCTGAACAGCGGCGACATCGCGGCGGACCTGGAGGGGGTGACCGTGGTCGATCCGGCGGACGGCGGGGCCGTGCCGGACGTGGTGCTGGTGGGCGGGGCGGGTCCCGAGTTCGGGGTACGAGGCGCTCGACCGGGTCTTCGGGCAGCTGCAGTGCGGGGCGCGCCTGGTGGCGATGCACCGCAACCTGTACTGGCGTACGGCCGAGGGGCTGCGCCTGGACTCCGGCACGTTCCTGGCGGGCCTGGAGCGGGCGGCGGGGTGGAGGCCGAGATCACGGGCAAACCGGCCCGGGCGTTCTTCGAGGCGGCCCTCGCCCGGCTGGGCGTCGGCGCGGACGAGGCCGTGATGGTGGGGGACGACGTCGAGTCCGACGTCCTGGCGGCCCAGCGGGCCGGGATCACCGGCGTCCTGGTGCGGACCGGCAAGTTCCGGCAGAAGACGCTCGACGCCGCCGACGGCACGCCCGACCACGTCGTCGACGCGTTCGCGGACCTTCCCGCCCTGCTGCGGGGTTCAGCGCAGCAGTAGCTGGATCCCGCCCACGACGGTGGCGGCGATGACCAGCTGCTCGAACAGGCGCTGGTTGATCCTGTCGACCGCCCACTTCCCGAGCAGCGCTCCCGGCACGACGAACACCACGAGCGCCAGGTCGAGCAGGAGGGAGCGGCCGTCGATCAGGCCGAGACCGGCGCTGAAGGGCAGCTTGGAGACGTTGACGATCAGGAAGAAGAACGCGGAGGTGCCGAGGAAGCCGAGCTTGCGGAAGCCGGCCGACAGCAGGTACATCGACATCACGGGGCCGCCCGCGTTGGCGACCATGGTGGTGAAGCCGCCCAGCACCCCGTAGGAGCGGGCCTTGAGACGGCCGGAGCGGGTGGTGACCGACTCCGGCTCCTCCTCCGCGTCCGCCGTGCGCCTGGGCCGGACCGTCACGGCCGCCATGAGCAGCAGGATCGCGCCGATGGAGGTCCGTACGATCGCGTCGTCCGCCCACATCAGGAACACCGTGCCGACGACGACGCCCGCGGCGACCGCCGGGAACAGCCGCCACAGCGTGGGCCAGTGGGCGTGCCGCCGGTAGGTGGCGACGGCGAGCAGGTCACCGGCGATCAGCACCGGCAGCAGCACGCCGGTGGAGGCGCGGGCGGGCAGCACCGCGGCGAAGATGGCGAGGCTGACCGTGTTGGCCCCGCTCACGGCGGTCTTCGAGAAGCCGACGAGCAGGGCCGCGAAGGCCAGGGCGGCGAACTCCCAGCCGGTGATGTGCCAGAGCGTCATGGTGTTCATGCGGACACCGATGCTATGGGCAACGAACCCGTGGGTTCAGCGGCGTCTCGCCTGATGGGCCTGCTGGCGGGGTCGCTCAGGGACGTTCGACCAGGACGGCGCTGCCCTGCCCGACGCCGACGCACATGGTGGCCAGTCCCCTGCCGGCGCCCGTGCGCCGCATGCGGTGCAGCAGCGTCGTGAGGATCCGGGCGCCGGAGCAGCCCAGGGGGTGGCCGAGGGCGATGGCGCCGCCGCTGGGGTTGACCAGGTCGGGGTCGATGCCGAGCTGGTCGACGCAGGCCAGGGCCTGGGCCGCGAAGGCCTCGTTGAACTCGGCCTCCTGCACGTCGCCGACGTCCCATCCGGCCCGGGCCAGGACCTTGCGCGTGGCGGGGACCGGGCCGATGCCCATGACGTCGGGGTGGACGCCGGCCGACCCACCGGCGACGTAGCGGCCGAGGGATTCCAGGCCCAGGTCGTTCAGGGCCTCCTCGCTGACCAGGAGCAGTCCCGCGGCACCGTCGTTCATCGGGGAGGCGTTGCCCGCGGTGACCGTGCCGCCCTCCCGGAAGACCGGCTTGAGCCGGGCCAGCTTCTCGTAGGAGGTGTCCTCGCGGACGCACTCGTCGGTGTCGACGACCACGCCGTCGGGGCGTTCGACGGGCAGCAGTTCGTCGTCGAAGTGGCCGTTCTTGCGGGCGTCGGCGGCGCGTTGGTGGCTGCGCAGGGCGAACTCGTCCTGGCGCTCCCGGGGGATGCCGTACCGGGCGGCGACCTCCTCGGCCGTCTCACCCATGGACAGCAGGCCGTGCAGGTCCTTCATGGCCGGGTTGACCAGGCGCCAGCCCAGGCGGGTGTCGACGGTCTCGACGCGGTGCGGCAGGGCCTCGTCGGGGCGGGACAGGACGAAGGGGGCGCGGCTCATGGACTCGGAGCCGCCCGCGACGACGACGTCCGCCTCGCCCGCGGCGACGGTGCGGGCGGCCGTGGTCACGGCCTCCAGCCCGGACGCGCACAGGCGGTTGACGGTGGCGCCGGGTACGGACTCGGGGAGGCCCGCGAGCAGGACGGCCATGCGGGCGACGTTGCGGTTGTCCTCGCCCGCCTGGTTGGCGGCGCCCCAGTAGACGTCGTCGACGCGGGCGGGGTCCAGGGCGGGCGCGTCGTCGAGCAGGGCGCGCACGACGGTCGCGACGAGGTCGTCGGGCCGTACCGAGGAGAGGGATCCCCGCAGTTTGCCGATGGGGGTGCGGCGGGCGGCCGCGAAGTGGACGGGACGCACGAGAGGGCTCCTCACACCGCCAGTTAATTAGCACTGCTAGTTTCGAATGATAGCCCTTCGGTCCTCCACTGGGAAGATTTCGGTGGCCGCGGGCGGAGGTGAGCGGCGTTCTCGCAGGCCGGGCCGCGCCGCCGAGCGCCCGGCGGCGCGTTTGCCCGCGTGGGCCCTGGGCACCCGCGCGTTCATGGAGTGGTTGCGGAGCGCCGCCTGCGTGGACGAGGACCCCGAGTTGTTCTTCCCCGTGGGCAGAGCGGGCCCCGCCCTGCGCGACGTCACGGCCGCCAAGCGGATCTGCGCGCGCTGCCCGGTGACCGACGACTGCCTGAGCTTCGCGCTCGGCAGTGGTCAGGCCACGGGCGTGTGGGGCGGCACCTGCGAGGAGGAGCGCGACGCGCTGCTCCGGACCACGAGCAACGACGCGACAAGGAGAAGCGCCCTATGACGGCTGTGAGGAGCACCCTGCCCGACGACGCCCGCAAGGTCGCCTGCGAGGCACTCCAGGACACCCTGGTGGATCTGCTCGGACTCTCGCTGATCGCGAAGCAGGCGCACTGGAACATCGTCGGACCGCGGTTCCGGTCCGTCCACCTGCAGCTGGACGAGGTGGTCTCGGCCGCGCGGAACTTCGCCGACACGGTCGCGGAGCGGTCCGCGGCGCTCGGCGTGCCGCCGGACGGCCGCCCGGAGACCATCGCCAAGGCCTTCACGCTGCCCGCCCCGAAGGAGGGCTGGGTCCGCGACGAGGACGCCGTGCGGGTGATGGTGGAGTCGCTGCAGGAGGCGATCGGCCGGCTGCGCGAGCGCATCGGGGCGACCGAGACGGCCGACCCGGTCACCCAGGACCTGCTGATCGCCGTCACCGCGGAGCTGGAGAAGCAGCGCTGGATGTTCGACGCCGAGAACTTCCCCCGCGAGAGCTGACCTCCGCGGATCCGGCACAGAGCACGCCACGTACGTACGGAAGGGGCAGGTGATGACCGACGCCCTCGAACTCGACGCGCTGTGGGAGGACTTCCACCGCGTGGTGAACATGACCTCGCAGGAACTCGCGGCCTGGCTGCGGGTGCGGGACGCCGACGAGGCGAGCGAACCGCTTCCGGAGCAGGCGGGCACGCCCACCGGGCAGCACGTCCTGGCGATCCTCCAGAAGCGGCGCACGGACCTGACCGAGGACGACCTGCGCGTGATGCGCGAGGTCGTGGACACGGTCACGGAACAGGCGGACCTGGAGAACGAGCCCGAGCCCGAGACCACGGACGAGGACACCCGCCGCCGGCACCGGCTGATGACGCTCGGCCACGACCCGCTGAAGGGCTAGGCGTGGACCGCCGGGAGCGCGTGGTGCAGGCGCTGCTCGACGCGCACGGCAGGACCTTCGCGGACGAGGCGGGCATCCGGCTGAAGGACACGCCGCAGCCGCTGTACCGGCTGCTGGTGCTGGCCCATCTGCTCAGCGCCCGCATCCGCGGTTCGATCGCGCTGGCCACCGCCCGTGCCCTGCACGAGGCGGGGCTGCGCGATCCGCGCCGCATGGCCGGGGCCGCCCGGCAGGAGCGGGTGGCCGCGCTCGGCCGCGGCGGATACCGGCGCTACGACGAACGCACCGCCACGCAACTGGGCGACGCCGCCGAGCTGTTGAACGAGCGGTGGGGCGGTGACCTGCGGCGGCTGCGCCGTGAGGCGGACGGCGAGGTGCGCGAGATGCGCCGTCTCCTGCGTGAGTTCCCGGGCATGGGACCCGCCGGCGCGGATATCTTCCTGCGCGAGGCACAGCAGGTCTGGCCGGAGGTGGCCCCCTACCTGGACGAGAAGGCCCTGCAGGGCGCCGAGCGGCTGAAGCTGCCGAGGGACCCGGAGCGCCTCGCCGCACTGGCCGGGAACACCGGCACGGCCGTCCTCGCCGCCGCGCTGGTCCGCGCGGCCGTGGACAGGCGGGTGGCCGAGGACGCCGTCCGCCGCGCCGGCTGACCGCCGTCCGGAAGGGCTCCGGCACTGCGGAACGGCCGCGGCCCGGCCCGGTAACCACCCCCCGTTGACGGACCGTTCCGGCCTCCCGGCCCGTGCCGCTGCGCGGCGGGACATCGCCCGCGTCCGCCACGTCCGGCTCCGGCCTGCCACCCCGGCCGCACCGGCCAGTGGGCCGATCCGCGGCCGGGGCCCGCTGCGTACGCGGCGGGGTGCGCGGACGCCGCCCCGTGACGCACGGTCCCGCCGAGCGGCGTCCGGCCGCGCGGACCTGGCCGCCGCGTGCCACGCGGGGCCGGTCCGCGGTCGCGACGCTCACCCGAACAGTCCGGCGCCGGTGGTGGCCCCGCCGCACCGGTGGTGCGCTGGGAGCACGCGTCACGCTCCCAGGAGGCACTCCCGATGACCCGTCGTCCCGCCCGCCCCGCCCGCGTCCTGTCCTGCGCCCTCGCGGCGGGCACGCTGCTGGCCACCGCCGCCTGCTCGGACGACGGCGGCACGGACGGTCCGCGCGTCTCCGGGGTGGCGGCGTCCCGGGTCGCCGGGGAGAAGCAGACCCCCTCGCCCACCGCCACCCTCTCCACCGAGCGCGCTCGGGCCGCGCTGATCACCGAGGCGGACATCGAGGACGACTGGACCCAGGTCAAGGACACCGAGGCCGAGAACTGGCACGACAACCTGCTGATCGGCACGGTCGACGTCTCCGGCTTCCTCACCGCGAAGGCCGACGCCGCCGACTGCCAGCGGCTCCTGGACTCCCTCTTCGACGACGACCTGCTGGGCAGGCCCTCGGGCTCGTCCGCGCTGCGCGGCTTCCGTCAGGGCGACTCTCGCCTGCTGTACCAGGTGGCCTCCTACGACCGGACCGACCCGCAGGACTCCCTGCGGTGGATGGCGGGCCTGCCGGAGAAGTGCGACCGGTTCACCGTGACCGACCGGGGTGAGCAGCGCACCGTCCAGGTGGTCGACGCCTCCCTGCCCGCCGTGGGTGACGCCCGCGAGGCCGTCCGCGTCACCGTGCGGGGCTCGACGGGCGGCACGGACGCCACGCTCACGCTGGACGTGGCCGCCGTACGGGTCGGCGACGACGCGATCACCGTCACCGCGGGCGGCCTCGCCGGCGGGGAGCCCGACTCCGTGGAACAGGCGGCGAAGCTCGGCACCCAGCGCCTGAAGGACGTGCTGGCCGGCAAGACGCCCGCGCCGGACCCGAGCGAGATCGAGTAGACGGCCCGGGGCCTCCCTCTCCCCCCGCCGGCTCCGACGCCCCTCCCCCGCCCCACCCCGCCGATTCCCGGGACAGCGTGATCAACGGGGCGGCACAATGGCCGCGGCGGCCGGTCGCGGCCGCACGGGCGAGGAGAGGAAGAGACGTGAGTGAGAGCCACACCCCGCCGAGCGGCTCGGCGAGGCTGAACACCGGTGTGGCGCACAACGCGCGCGTGTGGAACTACTGGATCGGCGGCAAGGACAACTACGAGGTCGACCAGCAGGTCGGCGAGCAGGTCGCCGGGATGTTCCCGATCATCCGGGACATCGCCCGGGCGGACCGGGACTTCCTGGGCCGTGCCGTGTCGTTCCTGGCCGGCGAGCGCGGAGTGCGGCAGTTCCTCGACATCGGCACGGGCCTGCCGACGGCCGACAACACCCACGAGATCGCCCAGCGGATCGCACCCGAGTCGCGCATCGTGTACGTCGACAACGACCCCATCGTCCTGGTGCACGCCCGCACCCTGCTGACCGGCACCCAGGACGGCGCCACCTCCTACATCGACGCCGACGTGCACGACCCGGACGCCATCCTGGAGCGGGCCGCGGGCACCCTGGACTTCACCGAGCCCGTCGCCGTGATGATGCTGGGCATCCTCAACTTCGTCCTGGACACCGCCAAGGCCCGGGACATCGCGCACCGCGTGATGGCCGCGGTCCCCTCCGGCAGCTACCTGGTCCTGACGCACCCGACCTTCGACGAGGAACTGGGCGGCGCCGGCCAGATCCCCGCGATGAAGTTCTGGAACGAGAACGCCACTCCCCCGATCACCGCCCGCGGCGGCACGGACATCGCGGCGTTCTTCGAGGGCCTCGAACTGCTCGAACCGGGCCTGGTGTCGTGCGGCCAGTGGCGCGCGCAGGAGGGGGCGGCGGTCCTGGTGCCGCAGTACGGTGCGGTGGCCGTGAAGCCCTGACCCATGGCGCCACCCGGGAGGGCCGGCGGGGGACGGTTGAACGGGCGTGTGGCCGGTCACAGTTCTTCCGGAGCGGCTATCCAGGATGCCCGCACGGCTGAAAGTATGATCAAGCGATGTCTGACATGACCGAAACCACGCCCGGCTGGCTGTCCTCCGACGAACTGGAGTCGACGCGCGCCCGCATGCCGATCCTGTACGTCGAGGCCGTCCCGGTGCGGGTCGACGACAGCGGCGAAGTCACCAGTGTCGGCCTGCTGCTGCGCATCGGACCCGACGGCACGGTCAGCCGGACACTGGTCTCCGGCCGCGTCCTGCACCACGAACGCGTCCGGGACGCCCTGCTGCGCCACCTGGAGAAGGACCTCGGGCCGGTCGCACTGCCCCGCGTCCCGGCGTCGCTGCAGCCGTTCACGGTCGCGGAGTACTTCCCGACGCAGGGCATCACGCCCTACCACGACCCCCGCCAGCACGCGGTGTCCCTCGCCTACATCGTGCCGGTGACGGGCGACTGCCGGCCCCGGCAGGACGCACTCGACCTCGTCTGGTTCAGTCCGCAGGAGGCCGTCTCGCCGGCGGTGCAGAGCGAGATGCCGGGCGGGCACGGGGTGCTGCTGAAGCAGGCCTTGGCACACGCGGGCTGCGCGATCTGACGGAGGCCGGTCACCGCATCGCCTTCCGGACGCCGCCGAGGAGGCTGCTGAAGGACGGCGGCGCGACGCTTCGGCTCCGTCCGGGCGGGCGGCTCGTCACGCGCCGAGGACTGCGTACCGGGCTCCGCGGGCCCGGTCCCCGGCCGTGGCGTCCCGGCGCGCTCGCGGACACACGCAGAAGGCCGCCCCCCTCAGTGGGAAGACGACCTCCGACCTGCCATGAAGCTGGTCGGGACGACAGGATTTGAACCTGCGACCCCTTGACCCCCAGTCAAGTGCGCTACCAAGCTGCGCCACGTCCCGTTGCCCATCTGACCTGGGGGTTTCCCCCGGCCGAACGCGCAGGGAAACAATACCGCACTCGCGCCGGTGATCGCGCATCCGTTTCCGGCGGCCACCGCTTGACCTCAACGATAGTTGAGGTTGCACGCTCGTGTCCATGACCACCACGACACTCACGTACACCTACGCCGACCTGCCGGAACTCATGGGACTGATGACCGGCGACGAGAAGCACGGCCCGGCCGCCACGTCCACGCTGGACGTGCTCTGGGTGCTCTACGACCGGGTGCTGCGTGTCGGGCCCGAGCGGATGACCGACCCGGAGCGGGACCGGTTCCTGCTGTCGAAGGGGCACGGGCCGATGGCGTACTACGCCGTCCTGGCCGCCAAGGGCTTCGTGCCGGTGGAGTGGCTGCCGGGCTTCGGCTCCTACGACTCCCCGCTCGGCCACCACCCCGACCGCACGCTCGTCCCCGGGGCGGAGATCGGCAGCGGTTCCCTCGGACACGGGCTGCCCATCGCCGTCGGCACGGCGCTCGGCCTGCGTGCCCGGGGACTCGACGAGCCGCGGGTGTGGACGCTGATCGGGGACGCCGAGCTGGACGAGGGCAGCAACCACGAGGCGATCGCCTTCGCCGGGCCCGCCGGACTGGAGCGGCTGCACACCGTCGTCGTCGACAACTCCTCCGCGAGCCACGCGCGCCCGGGCGGGATCACCGCCCGCTTCGAGGCGGCCGGCTGGTCCGCGCTGACGGTCGACGGCCGCGACCACGAGGCGCTGTACGCCGCCTTCACCGCGCCGCACCCCGGCCGCCCGCACGTGGTGGTGGCCCGGGTCGAGCCGAAGTCCGCCTGATCCCCGTACGACCGGAAAGGAATCCGTACCCCATGGACACCATGCGTGACCGTTTCGCCCCCGTCGTGACCCGGCTGCTCGACGAGGATCCCCGGGTGGCGGTGGTCCTCGCCGAGATCGGCGTGGACGGCTTCGCCGAGGCCGCCCGGCGGCATCCCGACCGGGTCGTCAACGTCGGCATCCGCGAGCAGCTCCTGGTCGGGGCGGCGGCGGGGCTGGCGCTGACCGGGCTGCGGCCCGTCGTGCACACCTTCGCCAGCTTCCTCGTCGAGCGGCCCTTCGAGCAGGTGAAGCTGGACCTCGGGCACCAGGACGCGGGCGCGGTGCTGGTGAGCGCGGCAGCCTCCTTCGACTGGCCGGCCGGCGGCTACACCCACATGGCGCCCGGCGACGTGGCGCTGCTGGACACCCTGGACGGCTGGACCGTCCACGTCCCCGGCCATCCGGACGAGGCGGAGACGCTGCTGCGGCACGCCGTCGCCGCGGGCGACGACAAGGTCTACGTACGGCTCTCCGTGCAGTCCAACCAGCAGGGGATGCCCGTCGACGGGGAGCGGCTGCGCACCGTGCGCGAGGGGCGCTCCGGGGTCGTGGTCGCCGTGGGGCCGATGCTCGACGCCGCGCTCGCCGCCACCGAGGGCCTGGACGTCACCGTCCTCTACGCGACCACCGTCCGCCCCTTCGACGGGGCCGCCCTGCGCCGGGCC
The DNA here is from genome assembly GCF_056432865.1 of Streptomyces sp. NPDC044921. NCBI lineage: Bacteria > Bacillati > Actinomycetota > Actinomycetes > Kitasatosporales > Streptomycetaceae > Streptomyces > Streptomyces sp. NPDC044921. Next base: position 220,875 of record NZ_JBWKIF010000010.1, on the reverse strand, counting down.
ACCGAGGCGGCCGGGACGGACGTCGTCCTGGTCGAGCCCTATCTGGCGGGCACGTCCACGGCCGCGGCGAACGACGCGCTGGCGGATGTGCCGCACCGGATCCTGGGGCTGGGCGTGGGCCGTCGGGAACTGCGCCGCTACGGGCAGGTGGAGGAACATGTCGCCGCCCACGGCCTCGACGCCCGGTCGCTGCGCCGGCGGATCGGGAGCTTCCTCGGGGCGGCGACGCCCGCTTGAGGACCCTGCGGGTCAGCCCGCCGGGAGCCCGAGCCGGGGGTGGGCCTCCAGCAGCCGGGCCGGGGCCGCCTGGCGCCAGGAGTCGGCCAGGATGTCCCGCAGCTCGCCCTCGTCCTCCAGCGCGTCGAGCCGGGCGCGGACCCAGGCGAACTGGGCCTCGTGGTCGGCGATCCAGAACTTGTCCGGCTCGGCGAGCACCAGTTCGTCGCGCTCCTCCTTGGGGCAGCGCACGGCGAGGGAGGTCTCGTCCTCCGGCAGCGTGGCGAACATCTTGCCCGCGACCCGGAACGTGGGCATGCTCCAGGCGATCCTCTCCGTCGTGTCCGGCAGGGACAGGGCGATACGGCGTACGTCTTCGGCGTCCGGCATGGCAGGAACCGTAGCGGCTGCCACTGACAATCACCTGGTGGGAGCGGTCGCCGGTACGTGCTTGTAGTAGAGGGTCGTCGGGCGCAGCACCCCGTCGGGGCGCGCGGCGTAGTCGGGGATCGCGCCGGCGGCTGTCCATCCGGCGGACCGGTACAACCGCTCGGCGGGGCTGCCGGACTCGGTGTCGAGGTGCAGCAGGGTGATGCCGGCCGCCGCGGCGGCGTCCTCCGCGGTGGCCAGGAGCCGGCGGCCGAGACCGCGTCCGCGGGCGTCCGGGTGCACCATGAGCTTGACGAGCTCGGCGCGGTGACGGCTGTTGGCCTTGGCGGGAAACGCCAGGCTCACGGTGCCCAGCACCCGGTCGCCGTCGGCCGCCGCCCACACCGCGAGCCGGCCCGCGGCCACGTCGGCGGCCCGCTCCCGCCACCAGGCGAGGGCCTCGGCGCGGGCGAGCGGTGCGAGGAAACCGACCGAGGCACCCGCGTGCACGGTCCCGGTCAGCAGGTCGGCCAACGCCCCGGCCCGCTCGAGCAGTTGCCGCTCGTCCAGGCGGATCACGGCCGCACCACCGCCAGCAGGTACCGGACGCCCCCCGGAGCGGCGCACCGGAAGCGGGTAGGTCCCCACACCCGCATGCGCAGGCAGTCGCCGGTGGCGAGGCGGTGGACGGTGTCCTGCGCGGTCACCTCCAGGGCCCCCTCCAGCACCCAGATGTGCTGCTCCAGGCCGGCCACGGGCGGGCGGTCGTAGGCGATGTCGGCTCCGGCGGCGAGGTGTCCCTCGACGAGTTCGCCGCGCAGGGCGGGGTGCGGCGGGGAGACCGAACGGCGGACGAAGCCGGAGGCGCGGTCCTGCCAGACGGGCTGGCCGGTGACGCGCACGACCGGGGCGGGCGCGGCCTCGACCTCGCTCAGCAGCTGGGACATGGTGCGCCCGTAGACGGCGCACAGGCGGTTCAGGAGGGAGGCCGTGGGGCTGGTCTCCGCCCGTTCGGCCCGCGAGAGGGTCGACCTGCTCACTCCGCTGCGCTCGGCCAGCTCGTCCAGGGACCAGCCGTGCTCGGCGCGCAGTCCGGCCAGGCGGGTGCCCAGCCGGGTGTCGACGGGGTCCGCGTCGTCACTTCTCATGTCCGGGACGCTATCCCGGATATGAGACGGCCGGGTTACGGAGTCCTCACACCCGGGCCGCCGCTCCGAGCGCGTCCAGCACCGGGCGGATCAGGGGGTGCTCCTCGGCTCCCCGGCGCACGGCGGCGAAGACCCGGCGCGTGGGCGCCGTGCCGTCGACCGGGCGGACGACCACCCCGGCGAGGTCCATGCCGCGCAGCGCCGACCGCGGCACCAGCGCCACCCCGGCGTCGGCCGAGGCGAGCGCCACGACCGCCCGGAAGTCGTCCGAGGAGTGCTCAAGACGGGGCTGGAAACCGGCGTTCTCGCAGGCCAGGACGACCACATCGTGGCAGGGGTTGCCGGGGTACGGGCCGATCCAGGGGTCCTTGGCCAGTTCGGCGAGGGGCACTTCGGCCGCGTCGGCCAGCCGGTGGCTGACGGGCACGACCGCGTCGAAGGGCTCGGCGTACAGCGGCACGTGGGTCAGCCGCGGGTCGTCGGCGGGCGGGGCACCCCGGTACTCGACGGCGACCGCGACGTCGACCTGCCGGTCCAGGACCATCGGCAGACTGGCGTCACCCTCGGCGTCCTGGACGCGGATACGGATGCCGGGCGCCGACTCGGCGAGGCGGGCCACGGCGGGCGCCACGACCAGGGCGATGCCGGTGGCGAAGGAGGCGACCGTGACCGTGCCGGCCGCGCCCGAGCTGTACGCGGCGAGCTCCGCCTCGGCCCGCTCCAGCTGGGCGAGGACCGCGTTGGTGTGGTTCAGCAGGATCTCGCCCGCCGGGGTCAGGCGCACGCCCTTGGCGCCGCGCTCGACGAGCCGGTGGCCGGTCTCCTGCTCCAGCGCGGCGAGCTGCTGGGAGACGGCCGACGGGGTGAGGTATAGCGCGGCGGCAGCCGCCGTCACCGTGCGGTGGTCGGCCACCGCACGGAGGATGTGGAGCCGCCGCGCCTCGATCATGCGACCGATTCTCTCAGGTCACCGGCTGTTCTCAGCCCTGAAGCTCCGCCCGGGCCGCGACGAAGGCGTCCACGGCGCGGTGCACGTCGTCCGTGGAGTGCGCGGCCGACAGCTGGACGCGGATGCGGGCCTGTCCCTGCGGCACCACCGGGTAGGAGAAGCCGATCACGTACACGCCGCGCTCCAGCAGCAGTTCGGCCATGCGGCCGGCCCGCGCCGCGTCGCCGATCATCACCGGGGCGATGGCGTGGTCGCCGGGCAGGACGTCGAAGCCCTCCTCGGCCATGCGGCCGCGGAAGAGGGCGGTGTTCTCGGCGAGCCGGACGCGCAGCTCGTCCGCCGACTCCAGCAGGTCGAGGACCTTGAGGGAGGCCGCGGCGATCACGGGGGCGAGCGTGTTCGAGAACAGGTACGGGCGGGAGCGCTGGCGCAGCAGGGCGACGATCTCGGCGCGGGCGGCGACGTAGCCGCCGGAGGCGCCGCCGAGGGCCTTGCCGAGGGTGCCGGTGATGATGTCGACGCGGTCCATGACGCCGTGCAGCTCGGGGGTGCCGCGGCCGCCGGGGCCGACGAAGCCGACGGCGTGCGAGTCGTCGACCATGACCATCGCGTCGTAGCGGTCGGCGAGGTCGCAGATCTCGCGCAGCGGGGCGACGTAGCCGTCCATGGAGAAGACGCCGTCGGTGACGATCAGCTTGCGCCGGGCCTCGCCGGCGGCCTTGAGCTGCGCCTCGAGGTCGGCCATGTCGCGGTTGGCGTAGCGGAAGCGCTTGGCCTTGCTGAGGCGGATGCCGTCGATGATGGACGCGTGGTTGAGGGCGTCGGAGATCACCGCGTCCTCCGGGCCGAGCAGCGTCTCGAAGACGCCGCCGTTGGCGTCGAAGCAGGAGGAGTACAGGATCGTGTCCTCCTGGCCGAGGAAGGCCGACAGCCGCGCCTCCAGCTCCTTGTGCACCTCCTGGGTGCCGCAGATGAAGCGCACGGAGGCCATGCCGTAGCCCCAGCGGTCCAGGGCCTGGTGGGCGGCGGCGATCACCTCGGGGTGGTCGGCGAGTCCGAGGTAGTTGTTGGCGCAGAAGTTGAGGACCTCGCCGGGGCGGCCGCCGGCGGTGACGTTCACGGTGGCGGACTGCGGGGTGCCGATGACGCGCTCGGGCTTGTGCAGTCCGGCGGCGCGGATCTCGTCGAGGGTGGCACGCAGGTCGTCGCGCACGGAGTCGAACATGGGGAAGCTCTCCTAGGGGTGCTCGCGGGAGGGGGTGACGCGTCGGCGGGAGGGGGTCACGCGTCGGCGGGAGGGGGTCACGCGGTCCAGTCGAGGATGACCTTGCCGCCGCGGCCGCTCGCCGCGTCCTCGAACGCCGCCTCGAAGTCGCGGTGGCCGTAGCGGCCGGTGATGACCGGGGCGAGGTCCAGGCCGCCCTCCAGCAGCACCGACATGGCGTACCAGGTCTCGAACATCTCGCGGCCGTAAATGCCCTTGACGGTGATCATCGAGGTGACGATCCGCACCCAGTCGACGGCGAACTCCTGCGCGGGCAGGCCGAGCATGGCGATGCGGCCGCCGTGCGTCATGTTGGCGATCATGTCCCGCATCGCCTCGGGGCGACCGGACATCTCCAGGCCGATGTCGAAGCCCTCGCGCAGTCCGAGCATGCGCTGCCCGTCGGCGATGCCGGCTTCGGCGACGTTGAGCGCGAGGCTGACGCCGATCTTGCGGGCCAGCTCCAGCCGCTCCTCGCTGACGTCGGTGATCATCACGTTGCGGGCGCCCGCGTGCTTGGCGACCGCCGCGGCCATCAGGCCGATGGGCCCGGCGCCGGTGATCAGCACGTCCTCGCCGACGAGCGGGAAGGACAGCGCCGTGTGCACGGCGTTGCCGAACGGGTCGAAGATCGCGGCGACGTCGAGGTCGACGGGCACCCGGTGGACCCAGACGTTGCCGGCGGGCAGCGCCACGTACTCGGCGAACGCGCCGTCACGGCCCACGCCCAGTCCGACGGTGGCCCGGCACAGGTGGCGGCGGCCCGCCTGGCAGTTGCGGCACTTGCCGCACACCAGGTGACCCTCGCCGCTGACCCGGTCGCCGATGGAGACGTCGGTGACGTCGCGCCCGGTGTCCACGACCTCGCCGACGAACTCGTGCCCGACCACGAGCGGCGTGCTGATTGCCTGCTGGGCCCAGCCGTCCCAGGCCCTGATGTGCAGGTCCGTGCCGCAGATGCCGGTGCGCAGCACCTTGATCAGGACGTCGCCGGGCCCGATGGCCGGCTCCGGGACGTCCGCGAGCCACAGGCCGGGCTCCGCCTTCTGCTTGACCAGCGCCTTCACCGCTACGGCTCCTGGGGGTAGTCCCGGCTCCGGGCATGCCGAAGGGGTCCCTGGGCCGGGAGAGGAGTGGGATCGCACAGCAATCTGCCGTACGCCAGGCGCACCGGTCCATCGAGGATTTCTTAAGCGCCGCCTCAGCTTTCCTTCACGCCCCGGCGCGCACGGCGGCGGCCCGCGGTGTGCCGGGTGCCGCGCGGTCGCCGGTCTTCACCAGGGCGGCAGCCCTTCTGAGCCCTCCAGCTGCGCGACGAGCTCGGCGGCGTGCTCCTTGATGGCCGTCAGACCCGCCTTCCCCCAGGGCCGCGGCCCGACGTCGGCGACGCTCACCGTCCCGAGCACCAGGCCCGTGCCGTCGATGAGGGGCGCCCCGAGGTAGGAGCGGATGCCGAACTCGTCGACCACCGGATTGCCCGCGAACCGGGGGTAGTCGCCGACGTCCTCCAGGACCAGGGCCTTGCGGCGCGCCACCACATGGGGGCAGAAGCCGTGGTCGCGGGGCAGGGTACGGCCGAGGCGCGGGCCGGTGCCGTCGCCGCGCACGGCCGGCGCCACGGCGGGCACGCACAGGCCGGCGTAGAACTGCCCCTGCTCGCCCGGGAAGTTGACCATGGCGTACGGCGCCCCGGTGAACTGGGCCAGACGCTGGGCGAAGGCGTCGAGGGCGGGTTCGGGGCGCTCCCCCAGGCCCATCCCGCGCAGTCGGCGGGCGCGGGCGGGGGCCTCCTTGTCCTCGGGTGTGAGCAGCAGACGACCGGCCGGGCGCGGCGGGTCGTAGCTCATGGGTGTGGTCCCGGAGTGTGAGCGGGTGTCATACAGGGTCTCCCTGGCGGGTGTTGGGATGTCACATGTGGGCGCCATACCCCGTCGTGGTCGCCGGTGTGTGGGCGATCAGATGGCGCACCAGGGTCAGCAGGGTCTGCACGCCGGAGCTGGAGATCCGGGCGTCACAGCACACCACGGGGACGTCGTCGGACAGGTCGAGGGCTCCGCGCACCTCCTCGGGGTCGTAGCGGTAGGCGCCGTCGAACTCGTTGACGGCGACGATGAAGTCGAGGCCGCGCTGCTCGAAGAAGTCCACGGCCGCGAAGCACTCCTGCAGGCGGCGCGTGTCGGCGAGGATGACCGCCCCGAGCGCGCCCTCGCACAGCTCGTCCCACATGAACCAGAACCGCTCCTGACCGGGAGTGCCGAACAGGTACAGCACGTGTTCCGCGTCGAGCGTGATGCGGCCGAAGTCCATGGCCACGGTCGTCTCGACCTTGTTCTCGATGCCGTCGAGGTTGTCGGTCGCGGCGCTGACGGTGGTGAGCAGCTCCTCCGTGCTGAGCGGCGCGATCTCGCTGACCGCGCCGACGAAGGTCGTCTTGCCCACCCCGAACCCGCCCGCCACGAGGATCTTCAGCGCGGTCGGGAACGGGTCGGCGCCGTGGTCGGTGCGGTCGGCGTAGTCAGAGCTGTCGTCGTAGTCCATCGAGCACTGCCTCCAGAAGAGCCCGGTCCGTCGGGTTGTGGTGGAACGCGGGGGGCTTGGTCGTCAACGCCCCGCAGTCGACGAGGTCCGCCAGCAGCACCTTGGTGACGGCCACCGGCAGCTTGAGATGGGCGGCGACCTCGGCGACCGCGACGGGCACGCGGCACCGTTCGAGCGCCTGCGCGTGTTCGGGGCCGAGATAGCCCAGGGGGGTCGCCCCTGTGGCCATCACCTGCGACATGAGGTCGAGCGCGACGGTGGGACGGGTGCGGCCGTTGCTGACCGTGAACGGCCGCACCAGCCGCCCGGCCGCGTCGTCGAGCCAGGGCCCGTCGCCGGCCGCCGTCACGCTCAAGCCCTCATCGCCGGGGATTCGACGGACTGCTGGCGGGGAGCGGTCACGAGGTAGGGCCGGACGCTCTTGACCAGCATCGCCATCTCGTAGCCGAGCACGGCCGCGTCGGCCTCGCGGCCGGCGAGCACGGCGAGGCAGGTGCCGGATCCGGCGGTGGTGACGAACAGCAGCGTCGAGTCGAGCTCGACGACGACCTGCCGTACGTCGCCGCCGTCGCCGAAGCGGACACCGGCGCTGCGGCCGAGGGAGTACAGGCCGGAGGCCAGGGCGGCCATGTGGTCGGCGCTGTCCGGGTCGAGGCCGTGTACGGACTTCACCAGCCCGTCGCAGGACAGCAGCACCGCGGCGCTCGTGTGCGGTACGCGCTGCACGAGGCCGCTCATCAGCCAGTCGAGGTCGGATACGTGGGCGGTCGGCGCATCGCTCGCCATGGTGGATCGACTCCTTGGGGTACGAAGGTCTGCGGGAGCGCTGGGGGTGGGGGTGGTGACGGGGGTGGTCATCCGGCGGGTGCGCTCCCGTCGTGCCGGGTGGTGGTGCGGTCGGTACGGGACACGTCCCTGCGGGCCGGGGTGGCCGAGGAGGTCAGCTCGGTCGGGAGCGGCTCCCGGTGAGCCGGCCGTGAGGGGATCGCATCCCGGTGGGCGGACTCCAGGTGCGTCGGCTCCAGGTGCGTCGGCTCCACGTGCGCGGAGGCCGTGTGCGCGGAGGCCGTGTGCGCAGCGTCCATGGGGGCTGGATCCATGTAGGCGGAGGCCCTCCGGACGGAGTCCCCGTGGACGGACTCCGTCTGGGCCGAGCCCATATGGCCGGAATCCATGTGACCGGAGTCCATGCGGCCGGAATCCATGTGACCGGAGTCCATGTGGCCGGGTTCCATGTGGCCGGATTCCCTGGGGTCTGTCCCGGGGGACGCCGCCGCCACGGACGTCGCCGCCTCCGTGTCGGCCCACTCAGCGGTTGTGTCCTCCATGTGCTGCTGGGCCTCGGCGAGGCTGATGCCGCGCTGGAAGGCCGCCATCAGACCGGGGTCGTGGCCGACGAGGACCTCGGAGTCCTGGCGCGGCAGCGGCCCGTCGCGCAGCTGGGGCGCGATGTGCTCCTGGGCGCGGCGGCGGGGCAGTTGGGGCTTGCCCATGGTGCCGCGCACGGCGCCGTTGCGGGGGGTGGGCACCGCGGCCACGTTCTCCGCGAGGATGCGCCGGTCGTCGTCGCTGATGCCGGGCCGGGCCTCGGCCGGGGTGGGCCGTTCCCGGTGGGCGCCGCGCACGGGCAGCGGTGCCGGCCGACCGGCGTCCCGGCCCCCGTCCGGGGCCGGAGCGTGATGCCTGCCGCGGGGCGCCCCGGGCGCCCCGTTCGGGGCCTGGGGCCGCGCGCCGGACCCGGACCCGCTCGACGGCCCCGCTCCGGACGCGCCTGCGGAGCCGGGTTCGGAACCGGACCCCGGGGCGGGAGCGAATCCGGAGGCCGGCGAGGGAGCGGCCGGGAACCCGGGCACCGCGCCCTCGGCCGGGGCCCGCCCCCCGGGCGCACCCGCGCCCCGGGCCGGTGAACCGTCACCTGCTCCGCTTCCGGAACCGGCGCCGTGGCCGGCATCCGTCCCGAAGCCGCCGTCACCACCGCTGCCGCCACCGGCTGAGGTCCGCCCCTGGCCCGCGCCCCCGGCCGGAGAAGCCCCGGCCTCCGCTCCCAGCAACGCCTGCGGCACGACGAGCACCGCCTGCACCCCGCCGTAGATGTTGCTCTGCAGGCGGACGGTGATGCCGTGCCGCCGGGCCAGTTGCGAGACCACGAACAGGCCGATGCGGCCGTCCGCGAGGAGCCGCGCGACGTTCACCTGGTCGGGATCGGCGAGCAGCGCGTTCATCCGCGTCTGCTCCTCCAGGGGCATGCCGAGCCCGCGATCCTCGACCTCGACGGCGAGCCCGGAGGTGACGAGGTTGGCGCGGAGCAGCACCTGGGTGTGCGGGGCGGAGAACACCGTGGCGTTCTCGACGAGTTCGGCCAGCAGGTGGATGACGTCGGCGACGGCGTGGCCGCGCAGGGTCCCGTCGATCGGCGGGACGAGTTTGACCCGCGAGTACTGCTCGACCTCGGCGATGGCCGAGCGCAGCACCTCGGTCATGGAGACCGGGTTGCTCCACTGGCGGCGGGAGACGGCTCCGCCCAGCACGGCGAGGTTCTCGGCGTGGCGGCGGATCCGCGTGGCGAGGTGGTCGACGTGGAAGAGCCCCTTGAGCAGATCGGGGTCCTCCATCTCGTTCTCCAGCTCGTCGAGGATGGAGATCTCGCGGTGGACCAGCGACTGCAGGCGCCGGGCGAGGTTCACGAACACTTCGAGCTTCTGTTCGCTGCCCGCCTGGCTGGACAGCTGCGAGGCCTGCACGACGGCGGTGACGGCGCCGTCGTGGGCACGGGCCAGGTCGCCCGCGAGGAGGTCGAAGTCGTCGGCGTCCTCGTCGGTGCCGCCCGGCCGGGTGTGCGGGCCGAGCTGCGGGGGCCCGTCGCCGCGGCGGAGCGTCTCGACGAGGGTGCGCAGGTCCGCCTCGCGGCGCGCGGTGGCACGGCGCAGCACGCCGATGCGGTCGTGCACGGAGCGGGCGGCGCGGCGCGCGGCCACCGCGGCGACGGCGATGCCCACGAGGGTCACGAAGACGGCTCCGCCGAGCACGGCCCACAGGGTCGGTCCGGGCCGGGCGCCGGTGGAGCGGACCGTGAAGAGGACGGCGGCGCAGCCGCTGAGCGCGACGGCGACCGGCGGCAGGACGGCGAGTCGCAGCAGCTGGGGCCGTATGTGGGTCTCGGGCAGCCGGGGGGCGGGGCGGGCGGCTGTCCGCCCGTGCCGCGCGCCCTCACGGCGGTCCGCTCGTGCGGCGGGGGCGCGGAGGTGAGACATCGGTGTCCTCGTACGGGTCCGTCGGGCCTGGTTGCCAGGGGGGTTCGAGGGGGTGCGGCCGGGTTCCCGCGGCCGCTTCCGCGCGCCCCGGGCCGTCCGCCCGGACTCCCCCGGCTGCCGTCCGGCGTCGGATCGCGCCGGTCCGGCGGGCGGCCGGGGGCCGGGGGACGGGGCGGCGCCCGGTCCGGCGTCGGTGGTGCCCGGGCACCGGGGGTCGCCCCCGCGTCGGCTCCCTCGTCCGCCTTGCGCCTGCACGTGCCGGCCCCCGCTCCCTGATCCGCCCTGCTTCCGACGGCCACTGACAGTAGTCGCCAGCGCATCATGTGCGGTGGGCAGTTGACAAACTCATACGGTGAGCGTCCCGCTCTGGTATGACGTCTCGTACGACAGACCGATAACCCCGCCAGGGAACCGGACGGGAACGGAAAAAATTCGATCGGACCTGGTCAGAAGCAGTCACCCACAGACGGCGAGGGCCGGGGAGCCTCTCGCTCCCCGGCCCTCGCCGCCACTTCGCCTCCGCTCCGGATCAGCCCGCCGGGAGCGTCTCCGAGCCTTCGGCGCCCGGCGCTGCACTCTTCCGATCGTCACTCACGGTATTGGCCTGGGCCACGGCTGCCGCGTCCGACGCGGTCTTGATCGCGACGTCGGTGACGGCCTCACCGGCCGGGACGGCGCCGCCCGCGGGCGCGAGCGCCACCCCACGCCACCACGGCTCGGACGGGAGGGTCCTGGCCGTCGGCTCGAAGGGCTCGCCCGGGCGCGGCAGGGCGATCCGGGCGCCCACCGCACCGGCGGCGGCGCGGGTCCCCTCGCCTGGTTCCGCCCAGGGGTGCGTGGCCAGGTTGAAGGTGGCCCAGTGGATCGGCAGCATCGGACCGTGCTCCGGCCCGCCCTGAAGGTCGAGGTGGGCGCGCATGCCCTCCTCGGGGGTCATGTGGATGTCGGGCCAGAAGTCGGAGTACGCGCCGATCTGGATCATCGTGGCGTCGAACGGCCCGTGCTCGGCGCCGATCTCCTTGAAGCCCTCGAAGTAGCCGGTGTCCCCGCTGTGGTAGACCCGGTGCTCGTCCCCGGCGACGACCCAGGAGGCCCACAGGGTGTGCTGGGTGTTGCGCAGGCCCCGGCCGCAGAAGTGCCGGGCCGGGGTGGCGGTGAGGCTGAGGCTCGCGACCTTCGTCGACTCGTGCCAGTCCAGCTCGCGCAGCCGGCCGGCGGAGACGCCCCAGTGCTCCAGGTGCGCCCCGACGCCGAGCGGCACGGCGAACAGGGTGTCCGTGCCGGCCAGGGCCTTGATGCTGGGCATGTCGAGGTGGTCGTAGTGGTCGTGCGAGATGACGACGACGTCGACCGGGCCGAGCGCCGCCAGCGGCAGGGGCACCGGGTGCAGGCGCTTGGGGCCGGCGAAGGGGAACGGGGAGCAGCGCTCACCCCACACCGGGTCGAACAGCACGCGCCGGCCGTCGATCTCCGCGAGGACGCTGGAGTGCCCCATCCATGTCAGCCGCAGACCGGTGGCCGGGGGCCGGGAGATGTCGGCGAGGGTGGTGGTGTGCACCGGCACCGGGCCCCGCGGGGCACGCCGGGGCCGGGTGTCCTTGTCGAAGAAGACCTTCGCGAAGTCCAGGGCCGAGCCCGAGGGCCGGGTCCGCGCGGGACCGCCGGGGTTCTGGAAGACCCCGTCCTTGAAGTGGGGCGATCTGCGGATGCGCGCCATGCGCTCACCGCGCGGGTCCGCGCCGAACGCCGCGGGCCGCAGTGCGCGCAGCCCGGAGCTCAGGGGACGGAAACCGGCCACGGTACCTCCAAGGGGAGTCGGTCAGGCTTTCCATTATGGTCGGCCCCTCCGGCCCCACCGGGACGCAGGTGTCCCCCCGGGCGCGATACTGACCGCCGATTCAGTAACACGCCCGCCCGAAGGAGACCCCATGGCCGGCCCCCTGCTGTCCCTCACCTGGACCGACCACGTCACCGGCCGGCGGGGCTTCCTGGTCGTCGACCGGCTGGTGCGCGGGGTCGCCAGCGGCGGGCTGCGGATGCGCCCCGGCTGCACGCTGGAGGAGGTCACCGGCCTGGCCCGCGGCATGACCCTGAAGGAGGCCCTGCACTACGACCCGGCGAACCGCTACGTCCCGCTCGGCGGCGCCAAGGGCGGCATCGACTGCGACCCGCGGGATCCGCAGGCGTACCCGCTGCTGGTGCGCTACCTGCGCGCGACGCGGCCCTACGTCGAGAACGTCTGGACGACCGGCGAGGACCTCGGGCTCTCCCAGGACGTGGTGGACCGGGCCGCGGCCGAGGCGGGCCTGGTCTCCTCCGTCCAGGCCGTCTACCCGCTGCTGGACGACGAGGCCGGGGCACGCCGGCGGCTGGCGGAGGCGTTCACGGTCGAGGTGGACGGCATCGGGCTCGACGCACTGGTCGGCGGCTGCGGCGTAGCCGAGGCGACCCTCACGGCACTGGACGGCGCCGGTGTACCGCGCGCCGGGACCCGGGTCGCCCTCCAGGGACTGGGCACGATGGGCGGTGCCACCGCACGCTTCCTTGCCCGCGCGGGACTCAGGATCGTGGCGGTCGCCGACGTGAAGGGCACGATCGCCAACCCGGCGGGACTCGACGTGGAGGCGCTGCTCACCGCACGGGACGCCCACGGCACGGTGGACCGCCGCGCGCTGCGGCCCGGTGACCGGGAACTGCCGGGCGAGGCCTGGCTGTCGGCCGACGCGGAGGTGCTGGTGCCGGCGGCGGTGTCGTACGCCGTCGACGCCGGCAACCAGGGACACGTCACGGCCCGTTGGGTCGTCGAGGCGGCCAACATGCCCGTACGGCCGGAGGCGGAGGCGCTGCTGGCCGGGCGCGGGGTGACCGTACTGCCGGACGTGGTGGTCAACTCCGGGACCAACGCCTGGTGGTGGTGGACCCTGTTCGGCGACATCGGCGCCGACGCCGAGGAGGCGTTCGCCCACGTCCGGCGGTCCATGCGGGCCCTGGTCGAGGACGTGCTCACCCGCGCGCGGGCCGACGGGACGACACCGCGCGCGGCAGCCCACGCGATCGCCGCGGACCGGCTGCCGGTGATCGCCCGGCGGTACGGCCGTTACCGCTGAGGCAGGCCGGATCCGCACGCCGGGGAGGGTGGGCGCGTGGGTAGGGTGACGGCGTGACGAGGGTCCGGTTGAGCGTGGCGGAACGGCGGGCGGAACTGCTCGGCGCGGCCGTGGAGCAGATCGAGGCCCGGGGCGTGGCGGCGGTCAGGATCGCCGACGTGGCCTCGGCGCTCGGGGTGAGCAACGCGCTGGTGCTCTACCACTTCGCGTCCAAGGAGCAGTTGGTCGCGGCGGCGTTCCGGCACGCGGCCGAGAACGACCTCGCGCACCTGCGCGGGCTGCTCGGGCGGCGGACGCCGGCGCTGCGGCGACTGCGGTCGGCCGTCCGCTGGTACGCGCCGACCGGCCAGGCCAAGGGCTGGCGGCTGTGGATCGAGGGCTGGGCGGCGACCGGGCGCGCGCCGGCGCTGCGGGAGGTCACGCGGGACCTCGACCGCCGGTGGAAGGCGGCTCTCGCCGAGGTCATCGCGGAGGGCGTGGCGGCGGGCGAGTTCCACTGCCCGGACCCGCGGGCCACGGCCCTCCGCCTCACCGCCTTCCTCGACGGCCTGGCCGTCCAGCTGACGTGCTACCCCGGGGCGATGCCGCGGGCCCGGGCGCAGCAGTGGACGGACGAGGCCCTGGCACGTGAACTGGGCTTGGCGTCAGGCTCTTCGATCCCGCCGACGAGCGACCCGGCGTAGCCGCGGGGGCCTCGACGGGGCTCCAGCCAGGAGCCCCGTCGCCCCAGCGGCTCGGCTGCCCACGCCCGAGCGGGAACACACCCGCACCGGCCGACGCACGGAAGGGGCAGCGCCGGGGGGCGTCCGCCCGCGGCGGCTGGCGCCTCAACGGACAGTCAGTCGGCGTCCGACCGCATCGCGCCGTTCCGAGGACGGACACCCCCCCGGCGCGGCCCCGCCCCACCCCCGCCGTCGGGCGCGAGCCCGGCACCCGGCAGGCCTCACGCCACGGAGGCGATCCGCATCCGGATGTCGTCCGGCGACAACGCTCCCTTGGCCGTCACGTGGTCCCCGGAGGACTCCCCCCGCAACCGTCGTCCGATCCACGGCACCAGGAACTGCCGCGCCCAGTGCACGTCGTCGCGCCGGACCTCGAGCGTGCCCCGCGGCGGCAGCGGCGGCCACGGCTGCTCGGGGTCGGCCGGCACGTCGAGCCCGAGCACCTGCCCCGCCCGGAGCGCGACCCGCGTGTGCCCCTCGGGAGACAGGTGCAGCCGGTCGGCGTCCCAGGCCCTGCGGTCCTGCACGCTGCGCAGCGACCACAGGTCGAGCACCGGGCAGCCGTACCGGTCGGCGATGGCGCGGACGTGCCCGTTGTACGTGGCGATCTTGCCGCGCAGATGCTTCAGCACGGGCATGCCACGGGTGTCGAACCCGGTCGTCACCATCACCGTCCCGGCCACCGCGGTGAGCCGCGCGAGCGCCCGCTCGAACCGCTCGGCCACCTCGTCCGGATCGGTGCCGGGGCGCAGGATGTCGTTGCCCCCGGCGCAGAACGAGACGAGGTCCGGGGCCAGTTCGACGGCCCGCGGCACCTGGTCCGCCACGATCTGGTCGAGGAGTTTCCCGCGCACCGCGAGGTTGGTGTACCGGAAGTCGCCTTCGGGCCGGAGGTCGGCGAGCAGGACGGCGAACCGGTCGGCCCAGCCGACGAACGCCCCGTCGGGGCCGGGATCCCCGACGCCCTCGGTGAAGCTGTCCCCCACCGCCACGTACGACCCGATCACTGATCTGCTGTCACTCTTCGAATCGTCTGCCACAACCGCCCATGATTCACCCTCGAATGTGACCTACGCGACCGTAGGGAAGGGTTGACGTGCGGTGAGATGAGCCACTCCTAAAGTGTTCGCCAACTCCGGAATAGCCGGCCCGTCAGGGGCGTTCCCGGGTGAACCGCCAGACCCGGAGTTGTGATTGGCGCCGTCGCCGCTGCCGGAACCACACCGCCACCCCGCTCGGCACGTCGATGTCCGGCAGGTTCCGTTGCCGCCCCCTTGAGCCGGCCGACGGGCGCGCACACCGAAGGCCGGGCCCCGGGGAGGGGTCCGGCCTTCGGTGGCGTGCCGGGCAGGTCAGGGGGTGCCGGAGGGGTGGCCGGCGGCCTGGTCAGCCGACGGAGACGCCGTGGGAGCGCAGGAAGGCGACCGGGTCGATGTCCGAGCCGTAGCCCGGCGCGGTGCGGATCTCGAAGTGCAGGTGCGGTCCGGTGACGTTGCCGGTGGCGCCGGACAGGCCGATCTGCTGCCCGGCGGTCACGGTCTGGCCGGCCGAGACGGACAGCTGGGACAGGTGGGCGTACTGGGCGTAGTGGCCGTCGTTCAGCTTGATGACGACCTGGTTGCCGTACGCGCCGCCCCAGCCGGCGGAGACGACCGTGCCCGCGCCGACGGCCTTGAGGGAGGTGCCGGTCGGGACGACGAAGTCGACGCCGGTGTGGTAGCCGCTGGACCACATGCTGCCGGACATGCGGTACGGGGTGCCGACGGTGGCACCGTCCACCGGGGAGCTGTAGCCACCGGCGTTGCTCTGCGCGGCGGGCTTGGCGGCGGCCGGCTTCGGGGCGGTCTCCGCCTTCGCCGGCGAACCGGCGGAAGAGGGCTTCGGGGCGGACTTCTTCGCGGACCGCTCCGCCGGGGCCTTCGGCGCGGACGGCGCCTCGGCCGCGCTCGCCGCGGCCTTCTCGCCGAGGGAGAGCTTCAGACCCGGGTGGATCAGCGACGGGTCGTCGCCGACGGCGTCCCGGTTGTCGGAGTACAGCTTCTTCCAGCCGCCGCTGACGTTCTGGTCGTCGGCGATCTTCGCGAGGTAATCGCCCGCCCGCACCGTGTAGGTGCGGGCGCCGGTGGCCTTTTCCGCGGTCTTCTGCTCGGCGGCCGGGACGGACCGGACGGCCTTTTCCGGCGCCGACTGCGGGGTGGCGGCGTGGGCACCGGCGGCGCCCATGAGGGGCAGGGCGAGAGCCGCTCCACCGGTTCCGGCGACGGCGATGGAGCGGGTGAAACGCTGGGTCTTCGGGCGGCGGTGCTTACCCTTCGCGGGCATGGCGTATTCCTCTCCGTCGCCTGCGAGGTGAGCTGTCGGGTGCGGGCTGGAGATGCCCGGCCGCGCCGGGGCGCGGCTTAACCCCAAGCCCGTTCCGGGAACCGGAACAGGCGTCTTACCTGTGGGTCCCCCGCTCCTGCCGTACGTCGGGTCAGTGGGTGCGGGCTCCGGGCGGCGGCAGGATTAGGCGTCCGTCCGGATCGGTGTGGAACGTAAGCGACCAAGACGCGACGGGACAAGCTTGCGGTTGCCCGTGAGCGCGTTTTTCTCGCCACGTCGGCGCATTTCCCGTCACCGAGCGTGGAATCCCGATCTTCCGTTTTCCTCAATGGGCCTGAATAACGCCACAATTACGTGCGCATGGCAACAACACATCGTCACGGGTATGACGATGGTCACGCACCCCGCTCCCATCTCCCGTGCGACCGGGGCACGTTATGACGAAGCGGCCGAATCGCCCTATTCGGACGAGAGGGACTACTTCCGCTTAAGGCGGACCACGGTGGCATCCAGGTCTCCACGCAGCCCGACCCGCAGTCCGTGGTGGAGCAGGACGGCCCCTCGGTACAGTTCGCCCGTTTCGAGGCATTCGTACGTCGCCGCCGGATCGACACCGCGCAGCCGGAGCGCCGGCACGGGCTCGCCGAAGCGCTGCGCCTGGAGCCAGGCGAGGACGACGGTCTCGTCACCGAGGACGTACTGCACGGCGCTCAGACCGCCCTGCGGAGGCCGCAGCCGGTAGAGGTCGCCGCGCTGCACCACCGGGCGGATCTCCTTGTACCGCCCCACCCACTCCCGCGCCTCGGCGAGTTCCTCCGGTGTCCACTTGGTGAGGTCGCCACCGACGCCGAGCACCCCGGCCATGGCGCTCACGAACCGGAACCGCAGGGAACTGGCCCGGTGGTTGAGCATGGCGTTCGGACTGTCGGTGACCCAGGCGGCCATCACCCGCGCGGGGTGGATCTGGCTGAAGCCGTGCTGGATGGCGAGCCGGTCGAGCGGGTCGGTGTTGTCGGAGGTCCACACCTGGTCCGTGCGGCTCAGCACGCCGAGGTCGATCCGCCCGCCGCCGCCCGAGCAGGACTCGAAGGCCACGCCCGGGTGGGCGGCCCGGAGCCGGTCCAGCAGGGCATACAGGGCACGGACGTGCTCGACCCAGAGCCGTTGCGGATAGGGGTCGCCGGGCCAGCCGGCGTCGGTGAAGCAGCGGTTGAAGTCCCACTTGACGTAGTCGATGGGGGCGCTGGAGAGCAGCCCGTCGAGCTGCTCCCACAGGTACTCCTGGACGTCCTCCCGGGCGAGGTTCAGTACGAGCTGGTTGCGGAACTCCGTCCGCTTTCGTCCCGTTTGATACTGCACCCAGTCGGGGTGGGCGCGGTACAGCTCGCTGTCCGGGTTCACCATCTCGGGTTCGACCCAGATGCCGAACTGCATGCCGAGGCCGTGCACGTGGTCGGCGAGCGGCTTCAGCCCGCCGGGGAAGCGGTCGGGGTTGGGCGTCCAGTCGCCGAGCCCCGCCCGGTCGCTGGTGCGCGCCCCGAACCAGCCGTCGTCGACCACGAATAGCTCCACTCCCATGGCCGCGGCCCGCTCGGCGAGCGCCCGCTGCTGCTCCTCGGAGATGTCGAACTCGGTGGCCTCCCAGGAGTTGAACAGCACCGGCCGGTCCCGGTCGGCGTCCGGGACGACGTACGCCCGCTGGTAGGCGTGCCAGGCGCGGCTCGCCCCGCCGAAGCCGCCCTCGCTCCACAGCCCCGCGAAGACGGGTGTCGTGTACGACTCGCCCGTGCCCAGCGTCAGCAGGCCCGAGTCGTCGTGGCCGGCGCCGCCGGTGATCTGCACGCGCGCGTCCGGGAGCTGTGCCACGGAGATCCGCCAGGAGCCGGACCAGCCCAGCGCGCAGCCGTAGACCTCGCCGTGTTCCTCGGTGGCGTCGGTGTCGAGGGCGACCCAGGGCAGGTGCTGGTGGCCGGTGTGGCCGCGGCGGCTGCCGATCACCTTCTCGCCGTGGGTGAGCGCCGAGCGCACGAGCCGGGACTCGGCGCCCCAGCGCCCGTGCAGCTGGGACAGCCGCCATGTGCCGCGCTCGGGCAGCGTCCAGGTGGCCGAGTCGGCGCGCAGCACCTCGACCTCCGGCCCCCGGTTGTCCAGGGTCACCCAGCGCTCGACGACGTCGGCGCCGGGGCGCATCCGGTAGTGCAGGGTGATGGTCAGGTCGCCGTCCCGGAAGCGCAGGCGCAGGGCGCCGTCCCGCGTGTCGTGGCCCTCGAAGACCCACTCGGTGCCGCGCCTTTCGGCGGTGCGCACGGACAGGGCGGGGCGGACGAACCGGGGGCCGCCCTCGGCCGGATACTCCTCACGGCCGTCGAGCGGGGACTCGAACGGCCAGTACTCCGGCAGCGGCCGGACGGCGAGCGCCTCGGCGTCGGCGAGGGTGATCCTGGGGCCCCAGTGCAGGTGCAGCAGCTCGTCCCGTTCGGTGACGTGGACGGCGTAGCTGCTGGCCGGCCCGGAGAGCACCCACGTACGACCGTTTTCGGAGATGTCCAGCATCGAGCCCTCACAGATTCCAACAAGGCCGATCAGGTGCGATCAGGCGGCAACATCATCGGGCGCGGGGGCCGCTCCGGGCAACGCCTGTGGACAACTCATTGCCCCGGGCAGCCATGTCGTATCGTCGGATGAGCCCGTCGACGAGCCGCGCCGGCGGCGCCGATGGGGAGGAGCCCTCGTGACACAGCAGGTCCCGTCGACCGAGCCCGAGCTGGCCGGAGTGCGCAACTTCCGCGACGTGGGCGGGCTGCCCACGGTGGACGGGCGGCGGGTGCGTCAGGGCGTGCTGTTCCGCAGCGGCCACCTGGCGCACGCGACCGGGGAGGACGCCGCCTTCCTGGCCACGCTGGGCCTGCACACGGTCTTCGACTTCCGCAACGCGGCCGACCAGAAGCTGGAGGGCCCGGACGTCGAGCTGCCGGGCGTGCGCAATGTGAACCTGCCGCTGAGCGACCCGGCCGACGGCGCCGAGTTCTGGCGGATGGTGCGCGACGGCGACCTCGACCAGCTGCGCTCGATCCTCGCGGACGGCAAGGGCGTGGAGCGGATGATCGCCTCCTACCGCATGATCATCAAGGACCGCACGGCGGAGCACTCCCAGGTGCTGCACGCGCTCGCGGAGGACAGCGTCCCCGCCCTGATGCACTGCGCGGCGGGCAAGGACCGCGCGGGCCTGTCCATCGCGGTGACGCTGCTCGCCCTGGGCGTCGAGCGGGACGCCATCGTCGAGGACTACCTGAAGTCGAACGCCAAGCACCGCCGCTACAAGGTGCACCGCAGCAGCTCGCACGCCTCGGCCTACTCCCCCGAGGTCATGGAGCTGCTCAGCCCGCTGTTCGACGCGCGCGCCGAGTACCTGGCGGCCGCCTTCGAGACCATCGAGGAGACCTGGGGCGGTGTCGACCCCTACCTGGAAAAGGGCCTGGGGCTCAGCCCGCGGACCCGGGAGCGGCTGCGCGAGCGGCTCCTCGACTGAGGCGCCGCACCGCGGCTACTTGGCGCCCACCTCGAACAGCAGGTAGACGAACGCGGCGAACACGTGCCCCAGGACCAGGTAGATGAACAGCCGCACCCACAGGGCCCGGGGGAACTTCTCCTCCATGTCGCTCATGACGCGTCTCCAGGGGTGAGGGGGCCCAGGCACAGGGCGGTCGCGGGGCTCTGCAGCAGGGTGTGGACGAAGAGCAGGTCGACGCCGTCGTGGTCGTCGGCGGCGATGCGGTGCGGGGTGAGCGAGTCGAAGTGGGCGCTGTCGCCCGCCGTCAGCCGGTGCGTGGCGTCGCCGAGGCGCAACCGCAGCCGGCCGCGCAGCACGTGGAGCCACTCCTCGCCGGGGTGGACGCGCACGATGTCGCCCTGGGAGCCGTAGGGGACGTGGACCCGCAGGGCCTGCATCCCGCGGCCGGAGGCGCCGGCCTGCCAGTAGGTCCAGCCGCCCGCCGCGGTAGGTTCCATGTCGGCCGCGCGCACGACGGCGTCCCGGCCGGCGACCGTCTCGCCGAGCAGCTCGGAGACGGTCGTACCGTAGACCCGGGCGAGTGTGAGCAGCATCGGCAGCGAGGGCTGGCGCTGCCCGGTCTCGAGCCGGGAGAGGTGGGCGGGCGACAGCCCGGCCGCGCGGGCCGCGGTCTCCAGGGTCAGGGCGGCCTGGCGCCGCAGGGCCCGCAGCTGCGGCGCTACCGCGGGCAGCGCTCCGGCCGGATCGGCCGGCGAGTCGGCCCCGGCGGGCCGCTCGGTCTCGGGGGAGCTCATGCCCACCATTCAGCCGAAGTCTTGCCTCAGCGGCAAATTTTTTGCCTCACAGGCAAAGTCTCGGCTGCCTCGTCCCGCCGCGGCGGCCCGCGGGTCTCACCGGTGGGCGACGGCCTGCTTGACGAGCGTCTTACCGAAGTCCCAGACCAGGCCGCCGTTGTGCGCGTCGTCCATCACGGCCGTGAACGCGTCGACGAACCGGTCCACCTCCCGCTCGCCGATGATCAGCGGCGGGATCAGCTTGATCACCTCCATGTGGTCGCCGGAGACCTGGGTGAGGATGCGGTGGCGCTGCAGCAGCGGCACCACCACCATCTGCGCGAACAGTCCCTTGCGCGCGGCCTGGAGCATCGCCCACCGGCTCCGCAGCTTCAGCGACTTCGGGCGGCCGAACTCGATGCCGATCATCAGGCCCCGCCCGCGGACGTCCGCGAGCATCTCGTACCGGTCCGTCAGCGCCGCGAGCCGCGACCTCAGCCGCTCGCCCGTGGCCCGGACGTTCGCCACGATCTGCTCGTTCTCCATCACCGACAGCACCGCGAGGCCCGCCGCCATCGCCTGCGCGTTCGAGCCGAAGCTCGCGGAGTGGACCAGGACCCGGTCCATGGACGAGTAGACCTTCTTGAAGATCCAGTCCCTGCCGAGGGTGGCGCCGACCGGCACGTAGCCGCCGGACAGCGCCTTGGCCACGCACACCAGGTCGGGTTCCACCGCGTCCTCGTGCTGGTAGGCGTAGAAGTCGCCGGTGCGGCCGAGGCCGGTCTGCACCTCGTCGGCGATCAGCAGCGCCTTGTGCCGGCGCAGCAGCTCCTGGGCGGCGAGCAGGTAGCCCGGCGGGGCCTGCAGCACGCCCTTGCCCTGGATGGGCTCGACGATCAGGGCGGCGACGTCGCCCTTCCGCAGCTCCCGCTCCAGCGCGTCGAGGTCGCCGAGCGGCACGGCCGTGTCGGGCAGCAGCGGGGCGAAGCCGTCCCGGAAGGCGGACTCGCCGTTGACGGAGAGGGAGCCGGTGGTCAGGCCGTGGAAGGCGTGGGCGCAGTACAGCACCCTGGGGCGGCCGGTGACGAACCGGGCGAACTTCAGGGCGCCCTCGACGGCCTCGGTGCCGCTGTTGCCGAAGAACACCCGGTCCAGGTGCGGGCTGTGCGCGAGCAGCTTCTCGGCCAGCAGGCCGGGCAGCGGCTGGCAGTCGAACCGGGTGAGGTCGGCGAGGGAGGCGTCCAGGACGTCGTGCAGCGCCTTGCGGACGACGGGGTGGTGGCGGCCGAGCCCCATCACCCCGAACCCGGCGAGCATGTCCAGGTAGTCGTTGCCGTCGGCGTCGTAGAAGTAGGCGCCCTCTGCACGCTCGTAGACCTTGTCGAAGCCGATGGTGTGCAGCATGCGCGGGAGCTGGTGGTTGAGGTGGCGGGTGTGCAGCTCGTAGCGTTCGGCTCCGCGCTCGGCCAGCAGCTTGCCGAGGTCGAACTCCCCGGCCTGCGACGACTCCGGCGCGGACTCGGCGGTTGTCATTGCTGTGACTCCTTGGACGGCTCTTCCTTGACGGTCAGGCTCGCGCTGATCCGTCCGGCGATGTCGACGGGCGTCAGACCGATGTCGGCGAGCACCTCACCGCGCTTGGCGTGCGCGAGGAACTGCTCCGGGATGCCGAACCGCCGCACGGGTACGTCGACCTCGGCGTCGCCGAGGGCCAGCGCCACGGCAGAGCCGACCCCGGCCGCCCGGCTGTTGTCCTCGACCACCGCCACCATGCGGTGTCCGGCGGCGAGCCCCGGCAGGGCGGGGTCGACGGGCTTGACCCAGCGGGGGTCGACGACGGTGCAGCCGATGCCGCGTGCTTCGAGCAGCTCGGCGGTCTTCAGGCAGACGGGCGCCATCACGCCCACGGCCACCAGCAGCACCCGCGGCCCGGTGGCCCGGTGCAGCACGTCCAGCCCGCCCACGCGGTCGACGGCGGGGATCGTCGGCCCCACCGACTCCTTGGGGAAGCGCACCAGGGTCGGCGCGTCGTCGACGGCGACCGCCTCGCGCAGCTGGGCGCGCAGCTGGTCCGCGTCGCGCGGGGCGGCGATGCGCAGGCCGGGCACCACCTGCAGCACGGACAGGTCCCACATGCCGTTGTGCGAGGCCCCGTCGACGCCGGTGACGCCGGCCCGGTCCAGGACGAAGGTCACCCCGCAGCGGTGCAGGGCCACGTCCATCAGCAACTGGTCGAAGGCTCGGTTGAGGAAGGTCGCGTAGACGGCGACGACCGGGTGCAGGCCGCCCGTCGCCAGGCCGGCCGCGGAGACGGCCGCGTGCTGCTCGGCGATCCCCACGTCCCACACCCGGTCCGGGAACCGCTCGGCGAAGGGGCCGAGCCCCACCGGGTGCAGCATGGCGGCGGTGATCGCCACCACGTCCTCGCGCTCCTCGCCGATGCGGACGATCTCCTCACCGAACACGGAGGTCCACGAAGGGCCGCCCGCGGGCGAGAGGGGCGCGCAGGTCAGCGGGTCCATCACGCCGACGGTGTGGAAGTGGTCCTCCTCGTGCGCGAGAGCGGGTTCGTAGCCGCGGCCCTTCTCCGTGAGGCAGTGCACGAGGACCGGCCCGTGGAAGCGCTTGGCGCGCCGCAGCGCGGACTCCACGGCCCCGACGTCGTGCCCGTCGATCGGGCCGACGTACTTCAGGCCCAGGTCCTCGAAGAGGCCCTGCGGGGCGAACGCGTCCTTGAAGCCCTTCTTCGCGCCGTGCAGGGCCTCGTAGAGGGGGGTGCCGATCAGGGGCGTGCCGTGGAGCACGTCCTTGCCCCAGGCCAGCACCCGCTCGTAGCCGTCGGTGGTGCGCAGGGTCGCCAGGTGGTCGGCGAGGCCGCCGATGGTCGGCGCGTAGGAGCGCTCGTTGTCGTTGACGACGATGATCAGCGGGCGGTTCCTGGCGGCCGCGATGTTGTTCAGGGCCTCCCAGGCCATGCCGCCGGTGAGGGCGCCGTCACCGACCACCGCGACGACGTGCCCCGTCTCCCCCCGCACCTGGCGGGCCTTGGCGAGCCCGTCGGCCCAGCCGAGTGCCGTGGAGGCGTGGCTGTTCTCGATGACGTCGTGCTCGGACTCCTCGCGCGAGGGGTAGCCGGAGAGACCGCCCTTGCCGCGCAGCTTGGAGAAGTCCTGGCGTCCGGTCAGCAGTTTGTGGACGTAGGACTGGTGGCCGGTGTCCCACAGGATGCGGTCGGCCGGCGAGTCGAAGACCCGGTGCAGGGCGACGGTCAGCTCCACCACGCCCAGGTTGGGTCCCAGGTGGCCGCCGGTCCTGGCGACCGCCTGCACCAGGAACTCCCGGATCTCGTCGGACAGTTCCCCCAGTTCGGCCTCGGACAGCGCCTTCAGGTCGCGTGGTCCCCGGATGGTCTCCAGAATCGTCACGCTCGGGCCCCCTTCGCATTCCGTGCTGTGTTCAGCTCACGGTGACGGCCGGCTCCCCCGGCCCCACGCCGTCCTGCTCCATGCGCGCGGCGAGCTTCATCGCCTCGTCGATCAGCGTCTCGACGATCCTCGACTCGGGGACGGTCCTGACGACCTCGCCCTTGACGAAGATCTGCCCCTTGCCGTTGCCGGAGGCCACCCCCAGATCGGCCTCCCGTGCCTCGCCGGGCCCGTTGACCACGCACCCCATGACGGCGACGCGCAGCGGCACCTCCATGCCCTCCAGCCCGGCCGTGACCTCCTCGGCCAGCCTGTAGACGTCGACCTGGGCGCGGCCGCAGGAGGGGCAGGAGACGATCTCCAGCCCGCGCTGCCGCAGCCCCAGGGACTCCAGGATCTGGATGCCGACCTTGACCTCCTCGGCCGGCGGCGCCGACAGCGACACCCGGATCGTGTCGCCGATGCCCTGGGAGAGCAGCGCCCCGAAGGCCACCGCCGACTTGATGGTGCCCTGGAACGCCGGGCCGGCCTCCGTGACGCCGAGGTGCAGCGGGTAGTCGCACTGCTCGGCGAGCTGCCGGTAGGCCTCGATCATCACGACCGGGTCGTTGTGCTTGACGGAGATCTTGATGTCACGGAAGTCGTGCTCCTCGAACAGGGACGCCTCCCACAGGGCGCTCTCCACGAGCGCCTCCGGGGTGGCCCTGCCGTACTTCTGCAGCAGCCGCCGGTCCAGCGATCCGGCGTTCACGCCGATCCGGATCGGCGTGCCGTGGTCACGGGCCGCCCGGGCGATCTCCTTGACCCGGTCGTCGAACTGCTTGATGTTGCCGGGGTTGACGCGCACGGCCGCGCAGCCCGCCTCGATGGCAGCGAAGACGTACTTGGGCTGGAAGTGGATGTCGGCGACCACCGGGATCCGCGACTTGCGGGCGATGGTCGCCAGCGCGTCCGCGTCGTCCTGCGTGGGGCAGGCGACCCGGACGATCTGGCAGCCGGACGCGGTGAGTTCGGCGATCTGCTGCAGCGTGGCGCCGACGTCCGAGGTGCGGGTCGTCGTCATCGACTGCACCGACACCGGGGCCCCGCCCCCGACCGGCACCGGGCCGACCTGGATCCGGCGCGAGGCGCGCCGCTGGGCGACCGGCCGGAGGGGCACCTCGGTGACGCCCAGCTCGATGGCGGTCATGACCTCACTCCCGGTTCCCGGAGACCGTCTCGCGCATCGCGCGCAGGGACTCCTTCAGCGATCCCATGGTGGCCAGGACGGCGGTGGGCTCGTAACCGCAGTGCGCCATGCAGTTGGCACAGCGCGGGTCCTTGCCGCGGCCGTACTTGTCCCAGTCGGTCTCCTCGACCAGCTCCCGGTACGTCGGCACGTATCCGTCGCTCATCAGGTAGCAGGGGCGCTGCCAGCCGAAGAGCGAGTAGTTCGGGATCGCCCACGCCGTGCACGGGAAGTCGACCTTGCCCTCCAGGAAGTCCAGGAACAGCGGGGAGTGGTTGAGCCGCCAGCGCCGCCGGTTGCCGCCCGCGAAGGCCTTCTTGAACAGCTCGCGGGTCTGCTCCACGCCGAGGAAGTGCTCCTGGTCGGGGGCCTTCTCGTAGGCGTAGGCGGGCGAGATCATCATCTCGTCGACCTGGAGGTCGTCGTTGAGGAAGTTCAGCACCTCGATGATGGTCTGCGGGGTGTCGGTGTTGAAGAAGGTCGAGTTGGTGGTGACCCGGAAACCGCGCCGCTTGGCCTCCTTGATCGCCTCCACCGCCTCGTCGAACACGCCCTCCTTGGCCACGGACTCGTCGTGCCGCTCGCGCAGCCCGTCGATGTGCACCGCGAACGCGAAGTAGGGCGAGGGCGTGAACTTGTCCATCTTCTTGCGCAGCAGCATGGCGTTGGTGCAGAGGAAGACGTACTTCCGCCTGGCCACGAGCTGGCGCACGATCTCGTCGATCTGCGGGTGCATCAGCGGCTCGCCGCCGGCGATGGACACCATCGGGGCACCGGACTCCATGACCGCCCCGACGGCCTGGGCGACCGGCATCCGCTGTTTGAGCACCCCGGCGGGATGCTGGATCTTGCCGCACCCCTCGCACTTGAGGTTGCAGGCGAACAGCGGCTCGAGTTCGACGATCAGGGGGAACTTGTCCCGCCTTCTGAGCTTCTGTTCAGCCAAGTACGTAGCGACCTTGATGGACTGTCGGAGCGGCATGGCCATCTGGCTCACCTCCTGGGGAGCAGCAAGGAACGGTGCCATTCGAAGAAAGCGGGAAGGACCGAACGAAGAACACGGAAAGCCGATATTCCACCGCGCACCGTGCCGATCCGGACGAGTTCATGTTCAGGAGCGTCCACGACCACCCGGACGGCCGCAACCGGGCGCTCGCCCGCGCGCACGGCGCTCAGGAGCGTGGCCGCCGACTCCATGTCGGCGGCGATCGCGCCGGTCGCGAGCAGATCGGCCCGCTCCTGACCGCGCACGACGTGGTCGGAGCCGGTCAGCGGTCCGGTGTGCACGGTCCCTCCCGGCACCGCCCGCCCCAGCTCCTTGACCAGCAGTTCGGTCCCGACGCAGGGGGTCGTCGAGCGCGGGTCGCGGGTCTCCTCGGCGACGACCAGGTCGCCGGGGTGCATGCCGGGCGCGAGGCCCGCGCAGAAACCGGTGGCCAGCACGGCGGCGTCCCGCAGCGCCGGGTCGGCCAGCATCCGCGTGACGGCCCGCTCGGCCGCCGCCGGCCCCATGCCCGTGCGCAGCACGGTGACCGGACCGCCGGCGCCGCCCCGCCCGCCCGCGCGCAGCGCGAACTGCTCGATGCCGAGCGCGCAGGCGATCAGCAGCGGGACCGGAGCGGGCTGCGTGCCCATCAGCTCCCCTTGAGCCGGTCGGCGAAGGGCTCCCCGTGGAGGTACCGGCCGAGCGCCGTGAGAGGGAAGACCTGGCGGTAGAGGTGGTAGTTGATCGAGAAGTCCCAGGGGAAGCCGGTGCCCGTGAAGTACGGCTCGTCCCAGGAACCGTCCTCCCGCTGGGTGGCGGCGAGCCACTCGACGCCCCGTTCGACGGCCTGGGAGTGCCGCTCGCCAGCCGCGAGCAGCGCCATCAGCGCCCACGCCGTCTGGGAGGCCGTCGAGGCGCCCCGGCCGCTCCACTCGGCGGGGTACCTGTAGGAGCGCAGGTCCTCGCCCCAGCCGCCGTCGTCGTTCTGGACCGACTCCAGCCAGGCCACCGCCCGCCGGATCGCCGGGTGCGCGGCGGGGACGCCGGCGGCCACCAGGGCGGGGACCACCGACCCGGTGCCGTACACGTAGTTGACGCCCCAGCGCCCGAACCACGAGCCGTCCGGCTCCTGTTCGGCCAGCAGCCACTCGATGCCGCGCCGGGTGCGCGGGTCGTGGGCGAGTCCCTCCACCGCGAGCATCTCCACGACGTGCGCGGTGACGTCCGCCGACGGCGGGTCGATGACCTCGCCGAAGTCGCAGAACGGCAGCCGGTTCGGGAAGGGGCTGGTGTTGTCGACGTCGAAGGCGGCCCACGCGCCGTTCTTCGACTGCATCCCGAGGGTCCAGCGCACACCGCGCCCGACGGCCCGGTCGACCCGCTCCGGGTCGTGGTGGGCGATGCGGCGCAGCGCGAGGACGACCTCGGCGGTGTCGTCGATGTCGGGGTAGTTGTCGTTGTGGAACTCGAACGCCCAGCCGCCGGGCGGCAGTCCGGGGCGCCGCACCGACCAGTCGCCGGGGCGGACGATCTCCTCGCCCAGCATCCAGTCGGCCGCCTTCACCAACTGCGGGTGGTCGGCGGGCAGTCCGGCGTCGACGAGCGCGATCGCGGCGAGGCAGGTGTCCCACACGGGCGACTGGCAGGCCTCGATCATCCGGGCCCCGTCCTCGCGCCACACGGCGAACCGGTCCAGCGACGCCAGCCCTTCCCGCATCACCGGGTGCTGGAGGTCGTAGCCGAGCAGGTGCAGGGCGATGATCGAGTACACGGCCGGGGGCTGGATGCCGCCCCAGCAGCCGTCGTTCTCCTGCCGTTCGATGATCCAGCGGGCCGCGCTGTTCATGGCGGCCTTGCGCAGCCCGCGCGGGACGACCCTGCGCAGGGCGTGCAGGCCCTTGTCCATCCGCTGGAAGGCGCCGTCCCAACTGAGCGGCGGGGCCAAGGGTCTGGCCGGGTTCGGGTGGGCGGGGTCGGTGTGCAGCTCGTCGAGCGGGAAGGGCGCGGGGCGTACCGGGCGCTTCGCGGAGACGATCGTCAGCGGGACGATGGTCTGTCTGGCCCAGCACCCGAAGTCGTAGATGTTGAGCGGCACCCACTTGGGGAAGAAGATCAGCTCCGGGGGCAGTTCGGGCAGGTCCTCCCACTTCCACCAGCCGAACAGGGCCAGCCAGATGCGGGTGAAGACCCGGGCGGCGGCGATGCCGCCCTGCGCGCGGATCCAGGCGGAGGCCTGCGCCATGTGCGGGGCGTCGGGCGCGTCCCCGGCCAGGCGCAGGGCGACGTAGGCCTCGATGGTGGTGGAGAGCTCGCCGGGGCCGCCGTGGAACGTGGCCCAGGTGCCGTCCTGGCGCTGCTCGCCGCGGATGAACAGGGCGGCCGCGTGCGCGGTCCTCCGGTCGAGGATGCCGAGGAACTGGCGCAGCAGCAGGTCCTCGGCGTCCATCGTGACGTTGGTCTCGAGGTCGCCCTTCCACCAGCCCTGGGCGTCCTGGCGGGAGAGCAGGAAGTCGGTGGCGCGCCGGGCGGCGCGGGCGGCGGTTTCGGATACCCCGGCCGCCCCGGGGGTGTCGGTGTCGCTGGCCGCGGCGGCGCGGGGCCGCAGGGCCCCGGTGCTTCCGTCGGTCGTCGCTGTCATGGCTTCCCCTTCGTGCAGTGGTGCAAGGTGTGCAGCTGCTGTGGGTCCGCCGTCGGCCGGTGCTCCGTGCTGGCTCGCGGCACCGGCCGGCGACTACGCGAGGGTTATTGGGCCGATAGTGATCATCTCTTCCGTACGACGACGAAGTCGGCGAGCGCCGTGAACTGCTCCCGCACCCGGTCGGGCATGTCCACGGCGTCGAGGGCCTCGAGGGCGATGGTGTGCTGACGGCGTGCCTCGTCGGCTGTCCACGCGCGGCCCCCGGCCTCCTCGATGAGGGCGGCGCGGGCCGCGAACTCCTCCTCGGAGAAGTTCGCGAAGTCGTTGGCCTTGGCGTCGGCGGCGAGGATCTCGCCGAGCCGCTCCGAGGCGGGGCCGCCGGCCGCGAGGGCGGCGACGACCGGCAGGGACTTCTTGCGCTGGCGCAGGTCGCTCCAGGTCTGCTTGCCGGTGGAGACCGGGTCGCCCCAGATGCCGAGCAGGTCGTCGACGGCCTGGAAGGCGAGGCCCAGGTGGTAGCCGTACTTCTCCAGCGTGTCGGCGGTGCGGTCGTCGGCGCCGCCGAGGACGGCGCCGATGGAGCTGGCGCAGGCGAGCAGGGCACCGGTCTTGTTGCCCTCCATCTCCAGGCACTCCTCGACGCTGACGCGGTCGCGGTGCTCGTAGGAGATGTCCTGGGCCTGGCCGTCGATCAGGGCGCGGGTGGCGGTGGTCAGGCGGCGGGTGGCGCGGCCGGCCTCGACGGTGCCGAGTTCGAGGAGCACCTCGTTGGCGAGGGCGAACAGGGCGTCGCCGACCAGGATGGCCTGGGCGGGGCCGTGCACCTTCCAGACCGTGTCGCGGTGGCGGCGCTGCTCGTCGCCGTCCATGAGGTCGTCGTGGAGGAGGGAGAAGTTGTGGACGAGCTCCACGGCGACGGCGCCGGGGACGCCGGTCTCGGGGACGGCGGACACGACCTCGGCGGACATGACCGCGAGGGCGGGTCGCACGGCCTTGCCGCCGTCGCCCTCGGCGGGCCTGCCCTGGGCGTCGATCCAGCCGAAGTGGTAGGCGGCGACCGTGTCCATGGGAGGGGCCAGCCGGTCGACGGCCGCCCGCAGTACCGGCGTGGCCAGGGTCCGGCCGCGCTCCAGCAGCGCGGTCACGTCCACCGCCTCGGCAGTCCTCGAGGCCGGGGGCACAGTGGGCACAGTCTCTCCTCTTGTTGCGGTACCGGGGGTGCGGGGGCCGCCCGCCGCGCCGGTCTGGGCCGGCGTCACGCCGCCTCCTCGAACGCGAAGAGATGGCGGGGGCGGGGCCGGCCCAGGGCGCCCAGCACGGCGTCCGCCGCGCTCACACCACTGCGGACCGCACTCTCCATGGTCGCGGGCCACCCGGTGGCGGTCCACGCTCCGGCCAGGTAGAGGCCGGATGCCTTGGTGCGGGCGCCGGGCCTGAGACGCCCGACGCCGGGGGCGGGAGCGAACGTCGCGGTGCGCTCCCGGGTGACGAAGAAGTCCCTCACCTCGGCGCCCCGGGTCAGCGGCAGCAGCCGCTCCAGCTCGGGCAGGTAGCGCTCGCGCAGGACGGCGACGGGCGCGTCGATGTCGTCCTGCGCCGCGGACTGGGACAGCGCCAGGTACTGCCCGGAGCGCAGCCCGGACGCCTCGGTGCGGTCGAACACCCACTGCACGGGGGTGCCGAGGGCGGTGAGGAAGGGCCGGGCGAGGACCTGACGGTCGTACACCACATGGACGTTGAGGATCGGCGCGGTGCCGATCTCCAGCAGCCGCTCGGGCGCGTCGAGTGCGCCCTCGGGCAGCAGGTCGTGCGCCTCGCGCTGCGGTACGGCGAGCACGACGGCGTCGGCGTCGAGCCTCTCGCCGGGAACCTGGACGCTCCACCCTCCGTTCACGGCCGGGGAGACGGAGGTGACGCGGGTACGGACCTCGGTGCGGACGCCCGCTGAGTCGAGTGCCTTGCGGGCGAGCCGGTCGTGCAGGTCGCCCAGCGGGACGCGCGCCCAGCCGATGTCGGCCGCGCCCGGGTCGGACAGCAGACCGGTCTTGAAGACCATCGCGGCGAGTGCCAGGGAGGCATCGGAGGCGACCGCGTTGAGGGTGGCGACCCCGACCAGGTCCCACAGGGCCTCGACGGCGCGCGGCGACTGGCCGTGCGCGGCCAGCCAGCTGCCGAAGTCCTGGGTGTCCAGCGCCGGGTCGGCGAGGTCGAGTCCCTTCAGCGCGAGCGCGGCCCGGCCCACCCGGGCGCGGTCGGCGAGCGACAGGTGCGGGTAGGCGGCGAGGCTGCGGCCCAGGTGCAGGGGCACGGGCAGCGCGTCGCGGCGCAGCCTGCCGAGCCGTCGCCCCGCGGGCCGGGCGAGGTCCACGACGGGTACGTCGAGCCGGTCCTGCAGCGGGGCCAGCGCCGCGCCGTCGACGCGGTCGAGGAACCAGCGGTAGGCGGTGCAGCAGCGCAGGTAGACGTGCTGGCCGTTGTCGACGGTGAGATCGCCGCGCCGGAAGGAGAAGGCCAGGCCGCCGAGCCGGGGGCGGCCCTCCAGCAGGGTGACGCGCACACCGGCGTCGGCGAGCGCGAGCGCGGTGGTGACGCCGGCGAGCCCGCCGCCGACCACGACGGTGTGCCGCCCGTCCGCGACCGGTCCACGGGACCGTGTGCCGTGGGTCATCACGCTCCCTCCCCTGCGCGCCGGCCGAGTCGCCCGGAGCGTGCTCGGACGGCCGTCTCCGTCAGGGACGCGGGCCCCGGCCGGAGGGTTGCCCACCGCTCTTCGCCGATGGCGGCTCCTTCGTCGCTCACGCCCGCCTCCTGACGGCCCGTCGGGTCACGTGCCGGGCGTCCAGGCCGGACAGTCCGCGCACGGCGACGTACGCCTTCTCCCGGCCGGGCAGCGAGACCCGGCCGCGCAGCACGGCCTCCGGGTCGCGTTCGATGCGGTCGAGGAGACGGCGGTAGATGCCGGCCATGGCGGCGACACAGGCGCCGCTGCGCCGGTCGAGCATGGGCAGCAACCGGTAGCCCTCGGCGAAAAGAGCGCGGGCCCGTCGCACTTCGAAGTGCACGAGGCCCGCGAAGTCGGAGCCCTCGGGTGGCCTCGGCCCGTCGAACCCGGCCGAGCAGCCGAACTTGGCCAGGTCGTCGGCGGGCAGGTAGGTCCGCCCGCCCAGGGCGTCCTCGCGGACGTCCCGGAGGATGTTGGTGAGCTGGAGCGCGAGGCCGAGCGTGTCGGCATACTCCGGCGCGCGCTCGACGCCGCGCGCCCCTGGTTCCGTGCCGAACACGCCGAGCGAGAGCCGCCCGATGGCACCCGCCACGCAGCGGCAGTAGACCTTCAGGTCGTCCCAGGTCTCGTAGGTCTCGCCGCGGACGTCCATGAGGACGCCGTCGATGAGCTCGTCCAGGCCGCCGAGCGGGATCGGGAAGAGCCCGGCCGCGTGGGTGAGGGCGACCGCGACCGGGTCCGTGTCGTCCTCGTCGACACCGCCCTCGCGGATCCGCGCGAGCAGCGCCCGGGTCTCCTCCAGGCGCGCGACCTTGACGTCGTCGGCGAGCGCGCCGTCACCGATGTCGTCGACCCGCCGCGAGAACGCGTACAGCGCCGACATCGCACGGCGCTGGGGCGTCGGCAGCAGGCGGATGCCGTAGGCGAAGTTGCGGGCCTGCCGCCCGGTGACGGCCTCGCAGTAGCTGTAGGCGGCGAGTACCGGTGGGGACGCGTGTGGTTCCGACTCCACGGTCCGGATCACCCCTCTCCTCGCAGGGTCACGCCCACCTCGCGCAGCAGCCGGCCCTTGCCGGGCTTGGGCGGGCCGGGAAGTACGTCGTAGCCGGCGGCGGCGATCGCGTGCAGAGCCGCCCTTCCCCCCGCCACGAACCCCGCGAGCAGCAGCTTCAGCCTGCCGTGGACGCTACCCACCAGGGGGGCGCCTTCATTCAGGAGGTCCCGGGCCCTTCGCGCCTCGTACGCGATCAGCGCGCGGACCGGCGCTCCGGCGGTGCTGGTGGCGAGATCCGCCTCCTCGACGTGAAAGCGCTTCATGTCGGCGGCGGGCAGGTACACGCGGTCGCGGCCGAGGTCCTCGGCCACGTCCTGGAGGTGCTCGACGATCTGCAGGGCGGTGCAGATCATGTCGGAGCGGCGGATCCGCTCGGGCGTCGAGGTGCCGGTGACGGCGAGCACGAGACGGCCCACGGGGTTGGCGGAGAGCTCGCAGTACGCGAGCAGGTCGTCGTAGGTCTCGTACCGGCCGACCAGCTGGTCCTGGCGGTTGGCGGCGATCAGCCCGAGGAACGGCCCGGGGGTCAGGGAGCAGCGGCGGACTGTCGGCTGGAGGCGGCGCAGCAGGGGGTGGCGCGGCGTGCCGTCGAAGACCCTGCGCAGGTCGGCCTCGAAGGCGTCGAGCAGGACCAGCCGGTCGTCGGCCTCCCGCGGGGAGACGCCGAGCAGCCGGGCGTCGGCGCCGCCGGGGGCGAGGTCGCCGTCGCCGATGTCGTCGACGAGACGGGCGAAGCCGTAGACGGCCATGAGGTCGGTGCGCCAGGCCCGGGGCAGGAAGAACGGTGCCACCGGGAAGTTCTCGCCCGCGGCCTTGTCGAGGGTGCCGCGCTCCGGGTCGAGGGCGCGCGCCGTGCCGGTTCCCGTCACCGCCGGCTGCCCGGCCCGGGGACGGCACGTGCTGCGCGGAGCTGGGGAGTTTCCGTAGCCATCGCCGTCACATCTCCCGTTCTACACTGCCGACCCAATACACACTGTTTCGGACACGCCGCCCGGCCGCCCGCACGGCGACCCGACGAGGGGTGTCGCGCATTATCGCCCTGATTGCCGCGTTTCGGGACCGGTACAGCTTACGTTGTACAACGCATCGGGGTTCGCCAGGGTGTCCCGCACATCACGAGAACAC
The DNA here is from genome assembly GCF_056432865.1 of Streptomyces sp. NPDC044921. Taxonomy (NCBI): domain Bacteria; kingdom Bacillati; phylum Actinomycetota; class Actinomycetes; order Kitasatosporales; family Streptomycetaceae; genus Streptomyces; species Streptomyces sp. NPDC044921. Next base: position 187,528 of record NZ_JBWKIF010000010.1, on the reverse strand, counting down.
ACCGATCGGACCCAAGCTTCCTGGAACGGGCCGGAGTTGACGTTTCCTTTGCAGACGCGGGGCCCCGCCGGAACAGTTCCGCCGGGGCCCTGGCCGAGCCGGGCTACTTGCCGGTGAACTTCTCGTACTCCTTGAGCACCTCGTCGGTCGGGCCGTCCATGCGCAGTTCACCGCGTTCCAGCCACAGGACGCGGTTGCAGGTGTCGCGGATGGACTTGTTGTTGTGGCTGACCAGGAACACCGTGCCGGCTTCCTTGCGCAGCTCCCGGATGCGGTCCTCGGAGCGCTTCTGGAACTTGCGGTCGCCGGTGGCCAGGGCCTCGTCGATCATCAGCACGTCGTGGTCCTTGGCGGCGGCGATGGAGAACCGCAGCCGGGCCGCCATGCCCGAGGAGTAGGTGCGCATCGGCAGCGTGATGAAGTCGCCCTTCTCGTTGATGCCGGAGAAGTCGACGATCTCCTGGTAGCGCTCCTTGATCTCCTCGCGGGACATGCCCATGGCGAGCCCGCCCAATATGACGTTGCGTTCGCCGGTGAGGTCGTTCATCAGGGCCGCGTTGACGCCGAGCAGAGAGGGCTGGCCGTCGGTGTAGACCTTGCCGCGCTCGGCGGGCAGCAGGCCCGCGATGGCGCGCAGCAGGGTCGACTTGCCGGAGCCGTTGGAGCCGATCAGGCCGATGGCCTCGCCGCGGTAGGCCACGAAGGAGACACCGCGCACGGCGTGCACCTTGCGCACCCCGCGGGCGGCGTCGTCGGAGCCGCGCTTGAGGATGCGGCTGAGGGCGGCGGTGGCGCTGCCCTTGCCGGTCTTGGCGCCGTTGACGCGGTAGACGATGTGCAGGTCGTCCGCGATGACGGTGGGGACCCGCGCCTCGCCCGTCCGCTCGGCGTTCCGCTCAGCCACGGCCGTACCTCTCCTCCGCCTTCCAGAAGTACACGAAGCCGCCGAGCGCGAACAGCACGGCCCAGCCGCCCGCCACCGCCCAGACGTGGTCGGGCAGGTACCGCGAGCCGTAGTCGTCGATGAGGGCGAAACGCATCAGGTCCATGTAGATCGCGGCCGGGTTCCACTGCAGGACGTTGGCGATCCAGGCCGGCTTGTCCGCAAGGAAGATCGGGATGGAGAACATCACGCCGGACGCGTACATCCAGGTCCGCATCACGAACGGCATCAGCTGCGCCAGGTCGGGGGTCTTCGCGCCCGCCCGGGCCATGATCAGCGCGAGACCGGTGTTGAAGCAGAACTGCAGGACGAGCACCGGCACGATCAGCACCCAGGACAGGTCCGGGTAGTGGCCGAAACCGATCGCCACGGCGAACAGCACGATCATCGAGAACAGCAGCTGCTGGAGCTGCTGCAGCGCGAAGGAGACCGGCAGGGCCGCGCGCGGGAAGTGCAGGGCGCGGACCAGGCCGAGGTTGCCGGAGATCGCGCGCACGCCCGCCATCACCGAGCTCTGCGTGAAGGTGAACACGAACACGCCCGTGACGAGGAACGGGATGTAGACCTCGCGGGACATGCCCCGGTCGGCCTCCAGGAGCAGGCCGAAGATGAAGAAGTACACGGCCGCGTTGAGCAGCGGCGTGGCCACCTGCCACAGCTGGCCGAGCTTGGCCTGGCTGTACTGGGCGGTCAGCTTCGCCTGGGAGAAGGCGAGGATGAAGTGCCGCCGTCCCCAGAGCTGACGGACGTACTCGATGAGGGACGGCCGGGCGCCGCTCACGCTCAGCCCGTACTTGGCGGCGAGTTCCCTCGCCGTGAGGCCCTCGTCGGGCGCCGCGGGCGCGCTCACCGCGACCGTGGCGTCGTGCGTTGTCTCACTCACTAGTGGAAACTTTCGTCTTCGAGATGCGCGGCCTGTGCGGGCCTGGCATGAGCCGGGGGCCAGGGTACGGCCCCTCCCGGTACTCCCGGATTCTCGCGTACGAGCTTGTCAGATGACGGGGGGCCGGCCCAGTCGGGTCAGCCGCCACACCGTACGCCACTTCATGGGCCGGCGGGGTCCGCACGGGGTGGTCCAGCCCTCGCGGAATCCGCCGAACCAGGCCCGCAGCGCGCGGCGGGAGGGGCGGCGCAGGAGGGTGAGCAGCAGCCACACGCCGAGGTAGACGGGGACGAGGAGCGCGGGGAGGTTGCGGCGGGCCAGCCAGACGCGGTTGCGGGCGACCATGCGGTGGTAGACGGCGTGCCGCGAGGGGGCGGTCGTCGGGTGGTAGAGCACCATGTCGGACCGGTAGTCGATCATCCAGCCGGCGTCCAGGGCCCGCCAGGCCAGGTCGGTCTCCTCGTGGGCGTAGAAGAACGCGTCCGGGAGCCCTCCGACGTCGGCGAAGACGCGGGTGCGGACGGCGTTGGCGCCGCCCAGGAAGGTGGTGACCCGGGAGGAGCGCATCGGGTCGGCGGCGCGCAGCCGCGGGACGTGGCGGCGCTGGGTGACGCCGGTGTCCGGGTCGGCTATGCGGAAGCTGATGATGCCGAGCCCCGGGTCGGCCTCGAACGCCTTGCGGCACAGCTCGGCGGTGTCGTGGTGCGCGAGGAGGCCGTCGTCGTCGAGGAAGAGCAGGATGTCGACGTCCCGGCCGGCCGGGCCGAAGGCCTCGATGCCGACGTTGCGGCCGCCGGGGATGCCGAGGTTCTCGGGCAGCTCGATCGTGCGGACGCCCTCGGGGACGTCCGGGACGGGCGAGCCGTTGCCGACGACGACCACCTCGACCGGGTCGCCGTCCTGCTTGGCGACCGAGTCGAGGAGGGCGCGCAGCTCGTCGGGGCGGTTGCCCATCGTGATGATGACCGCGCCGACCTTCATGCCGCTCACTTCAGCCTGCTCGACGCGAGGATGGAGACCAGGTGCAGCAGCGTCTGCACCAGGGCGATGCCGGCCAGCACGGCCACGCCGAGCCGGGAGAAGAACAGGTCGCCGCGGGCCTGGTCGACGATCGCCAGGACCAGGATGAGCAGGGAGGCCTCGATGCCGAGGATGAGGCGGTGGAACTTCAGCGCGGCGGCGGCCCGGCGGGCCAGCGCCATGCCGGAGGAGCGCATCTCGGCGGCGGCCTCCTTGACCGGCGGCTTGCCGGCCTGGTGGCGGGCGACGCCGACGAGGTCGGTCTCGGCCTTGATGAGGATGGCGCCGAGGGCGGCCAGGGTGCCGAGGAAGGCCCACAGCCAGTCGATGCGGCCGCTGCCCCACAGGTCGGCGGCGCGCAGGCCGAATCCGGTGAGCACGGCGGCGTCGGTGAGGTAGGCGCCGACGCGGTCCAGGTAGACGCCGTTGAGGGAGTACTGCTTCTTCCAGCGGGCGATCTCGCCGTCGACGCAGTCCAGCAGCAGGTACATCTGGACGCAGACGACGCCGAGCACGGCGCCCGGGATCCCCGGCACGAGCAGTGCCGGGGCCGCGAGCACACCGAAGACGGTCATCAGGTACGTGAGCTGGTTGGGCGTGACCCTGGTGTTGACCAGGTAGCGGTCGACCCGCAGGGACACCTCGCGCATGTAGAGGCGTCCCATCCAGTGCTCACCGCTGCGCCGGTCCTTCACCCCGGCGGGGTGAACGACGGGGCGTAGTTCAGCTACCGATGGCCTTGACATAGTCGGTGTAGGTGTCCTTGATCTGTTCGGTGTTCAGGTCGAGGTGTTCGAGGATGGTGTAGCGGCCGGGACGGGTCTCGGGGGCGAACTCGACGGCCTTGACGAACTCCTCCGTCGTGAAGCCGATCTCGTCCGGCAGCACGGGCAGGCCGTGGCGGCGCAGCACCGCGGCCATGTACGCCGACTCCTCGTGCGCCCCGCGCAGCCACATCGCGAAGGCCGCGCCGAGGCCGCACTGCTCGCCGTGGGCGGCGGCCCGCTTCGGGTAGAGCAGGTCGAAGGCGTGGTTGATCTCGTGACACGCCCCGGAGGACGGCCGGGAGTCGCCCGACACCGACATGGCGATGCCGCTGAGGACGAGCGCCTCGGCGAGCACCTGGAGGAAGTCGTTGTCCCCGATGCCGCCCGGGTGCCGCAGAACGGCCTCCCCGGCCTGGCGGGCCATGGCCGCGGCCAGGCCGTCGATCCGCTCGCCCTTGACCCGGTTGGCCAGCTCCCAGTCGGCGATCGCCGAGATGTTGGAGACGGCGTCGCCGATGCCGGCGCGGACGAAGCGGACCGGGGCCTCACGGATGACGTCCAGGTCGATGACGACCGCGATCGGGTTCGGCACGCCGTAGGAGCCGCGGCCCGCGTCGTTGTCGAGGGTGGCGACCGGCGAGCACAGGCCGTCGTGCGCGAGGTTCGTCGGCACGGCGACCAGGGGCAGGCCCACGCGTGCCGCGGCGAACTTGGCGCAGTCGATGATCTTGCCGCCGCCGAGGCCGACGACCGCGTCGTAGTGGCCGGCCTTTATGTCACCGGCCAGCCGGACCGCGTCGTCGAGGGTGCCGCCGCCGACCTCGTACCAGGTGGCGCCGGGCATGCCGGGCGAGATGCGCTCGCGCAGCCTGGCGCCGGAGCCGCCGCTGACGGCGACGGCGAGGCGGCCGGAGTGCGAGATGCGCTCGTCGGCGAGCACGCACGCCAGGTCGTCGAGGGCACCCGGGCGGATGTCCACGACGAGCGGCGAGGGGATCAGCCGGGTCAGTACTGGCATGCGATCTCCCGTCCCCGGGCGAGATCGTCGTGGTTGTCGATCTCCACCCAGTCGACGTCGCCGATGGGCGCCACGTCGATCCGGAAGCCGCGGTTGACCAGCTCCTGGTAGCCGTGCTCGTAGAACTGCTGCGGGTCGGTCTCCCAGACGGCCTTGAGCGCGTCGGCCAGCTCGGGGGCCGCGTCGCCCTCGATGAGGGTGACGCCGATGTACTCGCCGGTGGCCTCGGCGGGGTCCATCAGCTTGGTGATCTTCGTCATGCCCCTGGCGGGGTCGACGACGACCTTCATCTCCTCGTCGGCGAGCTGCTTGACCGTGTCGAGGGCGAGGATGATCTTCTTGCCGTCGCCGCGGGCGGCGAGCAGCGTCTTCTCGACGGAGACCGGGTGGACGGTGTCGCCGTTGGCGAGGATCACACCGTCCTTGAGGGCGTCACGTCCGCACCACAGGGAGTAGGCGTTGTTCCACTCCTCGGCCTTGTCGTTGTCGATGAGGGTGAGCTTGAGGCCGTACTTCCGCTCCAGCGCCTCCTTGCGCGCGTAGACGGCCTCCTTGCGGTAGCCGACGATGATCGCGGCCTCCGTCAGGCCGACCTCGGCGAAGTTGGCCAGGGTCAGGTCGAGAACCGTTGGTTCGCCCTCTATGCCCGCGGGCCCCACCGGCACCAGCGCCTTGGGAAGGCTGTCGGTGTAGGGGCGCAGACGCCGTCCGGCGCCGGCCGCCAGCACGAGGCCGATCATGCGGGTTCTCCTTCATCGTGTACGGCGGGTGCGCCGCCCTGGTGGGCGGCGACCCAGAAGCGGATGCTCTCGACGAGCACCACCAGGGCCACGGCCACGGCGAGGACCGTGAGCGCGACCGTGAACTGCGGGGCGGTGAGCAGCGCGGCGAGGACGGTGACGAGCAGTGTCCGTCCCTCGTGTCCCCCGATGGAACGCACCAGCCAGGCGGGGGGCGCCCCGGCGTTGCCGCGGATGCGGTACACCGTGTCGTAGTGATGGTAGGCGACCGCGGCCACCAGCCCGAAAGCCGCCGGAAGGGCCCCGTTCACGTCCGCTTTCGCCGCCAGGACGAGGACGGTGCCGTACTCGGCGGCGCGGAACAGGGGCGGGACCAGCCAGTCGAGGGCGCCCTTGAGGGGCAGGGCGACGGCTGCGGCGGAGGTCAGGACGTACAGCGCGGCGAGGACGACGGGCAGGGCGCTGCCGTAGCCCTCCAGGGCGGCGGCGAGCACCACCAGCGCGGCGCCGGGCAGGGCGACGAGGACGCGTGCACCGAGCGGCCCCTTCGCGGGCAGCTTGCGCAGTACCGAGGCCAGGCCCGCCGCCAGCGGCCCGCTGTCGGCCAGGTCGGCCAGCGCCCCGGCGGCCCGGTCGGTCCGCCGGGCCTTGCGGGTCAGGGAGCGCAGGACCCGGCCCGCCGTCGTGTACGTCGCCGCGAACGCGCAGCCGATGAGCAGCGCGTAGAAGGTGACGCGGGGGGTGGTGACGGCCGTGAGGACCGCGATCATCGCCCAGCGCTCGCCGATGGGCAGGACGATCATGCGCCGGACCCAGACCGTCCAGCCGACGCTGTCGAGCTTGTCGGAGAGGGCGGCGGTGGGGCTGGTGTTGGCGGTGGCGTCGTGGTTGGCCTCGTTGAAGGAGAAGTCCACGACGTGCCGGCAGGTCTGCAGGACCATGGCGCCGAGGGCGAGGGCCCACACGTCGTCGCCGCCGCGGGCGGCGCCGAGGGCGAGACCGGCGTAGTAGGCGTACTCCTTGGCCCGGTCGAAGGTGGCGTCGAGCCAGGCACCGAGCGTGGAGTACTGCAGGGAGTAGCGGGCGAGCTGGCCGTCGGTGCAGTCCAGCACGAAGGACGCGATCAGCAGGACGCCGGCCGCGACGAAGCCGCCGCGGGTGCCGGTGGCCGCGCAGGCCGCCGCTATGAGGGCGGTGAGCAGCGAGGCGGTGGTGACCTGGTTCGGCGTGAGGCCCCGGCGGGCGCACCAGCGGGCGATGTACCGGGAGTACGGGCTGATGCAGAAGGTGGTGAAGAAGCCGTCGCGGGCCTTCACGGCCGACTTCAGGCGTACGGCCTCGTCGTCGACGTCCGCGACCGCCTGCCGTGCCTCGTTGCGGGCCTGCGGGTCGGCGGGGACGGCGGCGACCAGGGTGCCCAGCTCGGGGCGGTGCACGTCCGTGCCGTCGGCGTCCAGGGCGGCGAGGACGCGTTCGGCGAGGCTGTCGACCAGGGTGGTGCCGCCGCCGGCGGAGTTCTCGCGGGCCATGGCGCGGGTGAGGGCCTGGCGGCCGGCCGGGCGGGCGGTGACCGCGCCGGGGATCGCGGCGAGCGGGAAGCGGGGGTCGGTGAGGCCGAGGCGCAGCGCGTGCACGTGCCCCACGAACCGGGCGTCGACCAGGGCGACCCGCTCGTCGCCCGGCACCTCGGCGAGCAGGGTCTCGGCCTCGGCGGCGTCGGCCGCGACCCGGACGTCGAAGCCGAGGGACCGCAGGTCGCCCTCGATCGACGATCCGGGGACCGGCTGACCGGTGAGGATGGCGGTCGGCAACCGAATTCACTCCCTGGTACCGACGCGTCCACGCCGGTGGTGTGCATGCTGGGGGCGCCCGCGCCGGTGGCTCCCGGGCGGCTGTCGGCAGAGGCTATCGGATGCCGGGAAGGGCGTGTTCACCACCCGTTCGGCAGGCGGATCGACGCAGTTCGCCCAAGCCCATGCCGCGATCATCATCGGGGATCCGGGGGCCGCCCCACAAACTCCGCGCCCGTACCGGACATCGGGGACATTGCGCCGCGCGCGGCGGTGGCGGCATAGGGTGGGCGACCATGACTTGGCTGATCACCGGCGGGGCCGGCTACATCGGGGCCCACGTGGCCAGGGCCATGACGGAGGCCGGGGAGCGCGTGCTCGCCCTGGACGACCTGTCGGCCGGGGTGCCCGCGCGACTGCCGTCCGGCGTCCCGCTCGTGCGGGGCTCCTCGCTCGACGGGGCGCTGCTGAAGCGGGTGTTCGCGGAGCACGGCGTGACGGGGGTGGTGCATCTGGCGGCGCGCAAGCAGGTCGCCGAGTCCGTCGCGCAGCCGACGCGTTACTACCGGGAGAACGTCGGCGGCCTGGCGACGCTGCTGGACGCGGTGGCGGAGGCGGGGATCGAGCGGTTCGTGTTCTCGTCGTCGGCGGCGGTGTACGGCGACCCGGGTGTGGACCTCATCACGGAGGACACGCCCTGCGCGCCGGTGAACCCGTACGGCGAGACCAAGCTCGCCGGGGAGTGGCTGGTGCGGGCCGCGGGCCGGGCCCACGGGATCTCCACCGTGTGCCTGCGCTACTTCAACGTGGCGGGGGCGGCCGCGCCCGAGCTGGCGGACACCGGGGTGTTCAACATCGTCCCGATGGTCTTCGACCGGCTGACCCGCGGCGAGGCGCCCCGGATCTTCGGCGACGACTACCCGACCCCGGACGGCACCTGCGTCCGCGACTACATCCATGTCGCCGACCTGGCCGAGGCGCACCTCGCGGCGGCGCGGCGGCTCGCCGGGGACGGCGTCACGGGCGATCTGACGGTGAACATCGGCCGCGGTGAGGGTGTCTCGGTGCGCGAGCTGATCACCGTGATCGGCGACGTCACCGGCGACCGGCGGCCGCCGGTGGTCGAGGGGCGCCGCCCGGGGGACGCGCCCCGGGCGGTGGCGTCCGCCTCCCTGGCGGCCAAGGAACTCGGCTGGACGGCCCGGCGCGGGGTGCGCGAGATGGCCGAGTCGGCCTGGCGCGGCTGGCTGCTGCACCACGGCTCCTGATCCGCCGAACCCCCGCCGAATGACGGGCGGCGCCCTGACCTGCGCATCGTTTCCGCAGGTCAGGGCAGATGACAACGGTGTTCAGTGCCGCGTTGCACATACCCCCTCCCCGTAGTTGACTGGGGCGCCCGAGCACGATCAGGCGACGCGGGAGGGTGGCTTTTCATGGGGGCTGGGCACGATCACGGGCACGCGCACGGCGAACCGGGCGGGGGTACGGCGACCTCGGCGTACCGCGGCCGGTTGCGGATCGCGCTGGCGATCACGCTCGGCATCGTGGCGGTCCAGATCGTCGGTGGCGTGCTCGCCGACTCCCTGGCGCTCGTCGCGGACTCGGCGCACATGGCGACGGACGCGCTCGGCCTGGCCATGGCGCTGCTCGCGATCCACTTCGCCAACCGCCCGCCGAGCGAGCGGGCCACCTTCGGCTACGCGCGCGCCGAGATCCTCGCCGCCCTGGCCAACTGCCTGCTGCTGCTCGGGGCGGGCGGATACGTCGTGTACGAGTCGGTGCAGCGCTTCCTCACCCCGGCGCAGACCGAGGGCCGGCTGGCGCTGCTGTTCGGTGCGATCGGCCTGGCCGGGAACCTGGTGTCGCTGGCGCTGCTGATGCGCGGCCAGAAGGAGAGCCTGAACGTGCGCGGCGCGTTCCTGGAGGTGGCGGCGGACGCGCTGGGCTCGGTCACGGTGATCGCCTCCGCCGTCGTGATCATGCTCACGGGCTGGCAGGCTGCCGACCCGATCGCCTCGCTCGTCATCGCGCTGATGATCGTGCCCCGGACGCTGCGGCTGCTGCGCGAGACCCTCGACGTGCTGCTGGAGGCGGCGCCCAAGGGCGTCGACATGGCCGAGGTGCGGGCGCACATCCTCGCCACGGACGGGGTGGAGGACGTCCACGACCTGCACGCGTGGACGATCACCTCGGGCATGCCGGTGCTGTCGGCGCACGTCGTGGTCAGCTCACAGGCGCTCAGCGCCATAGGCCACGAGAAGATGCTGCACGAGCTGCAGAACTGCCTCGGCGACCACTTCGACGTGGAGCACTGCACCTTCCAGCTGGAGCCGGGCGGGCACGCGGAGCACGAGGCACATCTCTGCCACTGACCCGGCCGCCGGGCGCGCGGGGGCCGTGCCGGCCGATGGGCCCGCCCAGTGTGAGGGGCCTGGGGCGACCGAGCCGGAGGAAGCACCGCGTGCGTGATGAGCCTTCCGAGGCGTGAGAGTCGGGTGGGGCGCGCGGAGACCGCTGCGCGCCGGGGTACGCAGCCCTCCGGCGCGCGCCCGCGCCTTGGCTCCCGCCGTGTCCGCGGGGACGATTTTCGGCCCATCGGGCCGGGCACGATCCCTTACCTGGGTCCCTTCCCCGGCGCCCCAGCGGCGCAGTCCGCGCTCCCGCGCCGCCGCGCGGGACATGCGGGCGGCAGCGAAGTGCCGGGAGTGCCGGATTCGTACGGCAGACTTGGGGCGCGAAGACCGATGTGAAGGATGGGTATGCCGATCACACCTGCCACCGCGACGCACAGCCCGTCGAACGGCACCGCAGAGGCGATTTTGCTGGAACTGGTCGACGAGGACGGCGTGACGATCGGCACGGCGGAGAAGCTCGCCGCCCACCAGCCGCCCGGGCAGCTGCACCGCGCGTTCTCCGTGTTCCTCTTCGACGAGTACGGCCGGCTGCTGCTCCAGCAGCGCGCGCTGGGCAAGTACCACTCCCCCGGTGTGTGGTCCAACACCTGCTGCGGCCACCCCTACCCGGGTGAGGCGCCCTTCGCGGCGGCGGCGCGGCGGACCTTCGAGGAGCTCGGCGCCTCCCCGTCCCTGCTGGCGGAGGCGGGCACCGTCCGCTACAACCACCCGGACCCGGAGTCGGGTCTGGTGGAGCAGGAGTACAACCACCTCTTCGTCGGCATGGTGCAGGCCGTGCTGCGGCCGGACCCGGAGGAGGTGGCGTCGACGGCGTTCGTGACGCCGCCCGAGCTGGCGGAGCGGCACGCCAAGGACACCTTCTCGTCCTGGTTCATGACGGTCCTGGACGCCGCCCGCCCGGCGATCAGGGAGCTGACGGGCACCTCGGCCGGCTGGTGAGGCGCGGGTCCGGGGGCAGGGCCTAGGGGAAGCGGACGGGCCGCAGCGGCAGGGCGGCCCAGATCACCTTGCCGCCGCTCGCGGTGTACTCGACCTCGCACACGCCGCCCGCCTCGCGGGTGATCTCGCGGACCAGGATCAGGCCGCGGCCCCCGGTCCTGCCGTGGTCGGTCTCGAGAGCCGTCGGCCGGTAGGGGTGGCTGTCCTCCACGGACACGCGCAGCCACTCGGCCCCGACGGCCAGTTCGACCGCGATCGTCGGAGAGAGCACGGCCGCGTGTTTCACGGCGTTCGTCACCAGTTCCGAGACGATCAGCAGCAGCCCCTGGGCCAGGTCGTCCGGTACCGGCACGCCCTGGCGGCGCAGCAGGTCGCGTACCGCGTGCCGCGCCTGCGGGACCGAGGCGTCGACGGACGGTGCGGTGAACCGCCAGACCCCTTCGTACGGCAGCGGATCCGCGGGCCCGGGACCGAGGGGCGCCGCGCCGCCCTCTGGGCGTGGGCCGAACCCGCGCCCGTCGTCGTCCATCGTCCGGTCGCCACCCTCGCGCTCGATTGTCGCCACACCCCCGAGTGTTGGTAACGATGCGCTCCGGACCCCGGGGCTGAACAGAAGTCAGCAACTATCGAGCACTTCTGACCGTTGGCGTATGACACGGTCAGTTGTGGGACTGGTCCTGTCCCTGTTGTGCCGTCTCGGCGAACTATTCGGGTTGTACGGGTTTGACCTCCGGATAGCATCCGCGCATGGATCCGCAGCTGCAGCACAGCGTGGCCGAGTCGGTCGCGACGGTCGTCATCAGCCACCCGGAGAAGCGCAACGCCATGACGGCCGCGATGTGGCGCGCGCTGCCGCCGCTGCTGCGGGAACTCGCGGGCGATCCCGGCGTGCGGGCCCTCGTCCTCACCGGGGAGGGCGGGACGTTCTGCGCCGGGGCCGACATCTCCACGCTGAAGGGCTCCCCCGAGGAGGCGCAAGGGCTGGCGGTGCGGGCCGAGGAGGCGCTCGCGGCCTTCCCGAAGCCGACGCTCGCGGCGATCCGCGGGCACTGCGTGGGCGGCGGGGCGCAGCTGGCCGCGGCCTGTGATCTGCGGTTCGCCGAGGAGGGCTCGCTGTTCGGGGTGACGCCCGCGAAGCTGGGCATCGTCTACCCCTCGTCCTCGACCCGGCGGCTGGTGTCCCTGGTGGGCCCGGCCACCGCCAAGTACCTGTTGTTCTCGGGTGAGTTGATCGACGCGGAGCGGGCGCTGCGCACCGGTCTCGTGGACGAGGTGCCGCCCGCGGGGGAACTCGGCAAGCGGGTGGCCGAGTTCGCCCGGGTGCTGGTGTCCCGTTCGCAGCTGACGCAGGCGGCGGCCAAGGAGTTCGCCGACGGCCGCACCGACCGGGACGCGCACTGGGCGGCGCAGGCACGCGCGGGCGGCGACGCCGCGGAGGGGGTCGCCGCCTTCCTGGAGCGCAGACGGCCTCGGTTCGGCTGGAGCGTGCCTACGTCAGGATGAGCCCGGCGTGGGTGCGGACCAGGTCGACGAGGTGCGCGGGCGCCTTCTCGGGTGATCCGGCGTCGTAGGGCGGCTGGGGGTCGTACTCGGTGGCGAGCTGGACGATCCGCGCGTGGTCGTCGCCGGCGATCCGGCCGAGCAGGGTCAGCCCCATGTCGATGCCGGAGGAGACGCCGGCGGCGGTGACGTACTTGCCGTCGGTGACCACCCGCTCCCCGGTCGGCTCGGCGCCGTGGCGCGCGAGTTCCTCCAGGGCCAGCCAGTGGGAGGTCGCGCGGCGGCCCCGCAGCAGTCCGGCGGCGGCGAGCAGCAGGGAGCCGGTGCACACGGACGTCGTCCAGGCGCTGGTGGCGTCCGCGGCGCGCAGCCAGGCGAGCAGGGGCCCGTCCGGCGCCAGCGGCAGCGGGCCGGGGCCGCCCGGGACGACGATGATGTCGGGGTCCGGTACCTCGGCCAGGGCCCGGTCGGCGGTGAGTGCGAGGCTGCCCGAGTCGTTCCGGACGGGACCTGCCTCCTCGGCGACGAAGACGGTCTCCGCGCCCGGGAGCCGCCCCAGGGTCTCGTAGGGGCCGACGGCGTCGAGGGCGGTGAAGCGGTCGTAGAGGACGATGGCGATCTGCATGGGGGCCCTTTCGTCGGTGTGAGGGACTCGCCCGCCCTGCGCTCAGGGCGTGGCTGCCGGGCGGAAGCGGCGGCGGTACTCGGCCGGGGGTGTGCCCAGGGCCTTGACGAAGGCGCGGCGCATGGCCTCCGGGGTGCCGTAGCCGCTGGTGCGGGAGATCTCCTCGACGCCGTCCGCCGTGTCCTCCAGCAGGCGGCGGGCGTGTTCGAGGCGGGCCCGGTCGACGTAGCGGCCGGGCGTCACGCCGGTCTCGGCGCGGAAGGCGCGGGCGAAGTGGCGGGGCGAGAGGCGGGCCCGGGCGGCGAGGGCCTCCACGGACAGGTCGGCGTCAGGGCGCTCGGCGATGTGGCGCTGGACCTCGCGCAGGGGCTCGCGCCGGGCGGTCTGGGCCGCGAGCTGGGCGCTGAACTGGGCCTGGTTCCCCGGGCGGCGGAGGAACACCACCAGGTGCCGGGCGATGGTGAGGGCCGCGTCCCGGCCCAGGTCCTCCTCGACCAGCGCGAGGGCGAGGTCGATGCCGGCGGTGACCCCGGCCGAGGTGGCCACGTGCCCGTCGCGGACGTAGACCGGGTCGGGGTCGACCTCGACGGCCGGATGGTCGCGGGCGAGCCGGTCGCAGTACGCCCAGTGGGTCGTGGCACGCCGGCCGTCCAGCAGCCCGGCAGCGGCGAGCACGGTCGCGCCGGTGCACACCGAGACCAGCCTTCCGGCGCGCGGCCCGTGCCCGCGCACCCAGTCGACCAGCCGCGGGTCGGGGCGCAGCCCGCCCGTCCCACCGGGGACGAGGAGGACGTCCGGGTGCGGCGCGGCGGTCAGGGACGTGTCGGGTACCAGGGTCAGGCCGCTGGTGGTGCGCACCGGCGCGCCGTCCAGGGACGCCGTGCGGATCCGGTACGTCCCCGGGGCGAGCAGCTCCGCGCCCGCGAAGACCTCCACCGGTCCGGTGACGTCGAGACTCTGCACGCCGTCGTAGAGGACGGCGAGAACCGTGCGCTGGGCCATGCCGTCGATGGTGCGCGGGAGCGGTGCGTGGCCGCAATGACGAGTTCCCCACCTTTCCTGCCGTGCGCCGCTCGGCCGTAGAGGTCATACCAAGCGGTTGGTAACCTGCGCGGCATGACGACTGCCGCCCGGGAGCCGCGCGCCGGCCGACGTTGCCACAACGTGCTCAACTCCCTGCACGCGACGCACTACTTCTCGCCGGACCTGGGCCGGGAGCTGGGCGCGGTCGGGATCACCGACCCCCGGGCCGTGAACTTCGCCGTGCGGGCCGCCGCCTTCGGCCCGGTCGGCGCGGGACCCGTCGCGGCGGCCTTCTACAACTACAAGTACGAGCTGGTGGCCCGGCACGTGCCCGCGGTGTGGGAGACCGCTTCGCCGGGGCGGGTGCTGGCCGCACGCACGCGTGCCGTGGACGCCACCCTGCGCCGGCTGCTGGGCGAGGAGGCCCTGGCGTCGGCCGGGATGGCGGAGGCCGCCCGGCTGGCCCTGCGCGCCGCCGAGGCCTGTACGCGCGAGGCGCGGCCGCTGTACGCCGCCCACGCCGACCTGCCCGTCCCCGAGGAGCCGCACCTCGCCTACTGGCACGCGGCGACCCTGCTGCGCGAGCACCGGGGCGACGGGCACCTGGCCGTCCTGGTGTCCGCGGGCCTGGACGGCCTGGAGGCGCTGGTGACGCACACGGCGACGGGCAAGGGCATGACCCCGAAGTGGGTGGTGACCACCCGGGGCTGGAGCCGGGAGGAGTGGGACGCGGCCTCGGACCGGCTGCGCGAGCGCGGGCTGCTGGACGGGCACGGCGAGCTCACCGAGCGGGGCGCCGCCCTGCGCGGCGAGATCGAGCAGGAGACGGACCGCCTCGACCGGGCCCCGTACGAGCACCTGGGCCCGCGGGGCGTGGCCCGGCTGACCGAGCTGGGCGGTGGGTTCGCGCGGGCCGCGGTCCTGGCGGGGGCCAACCCGGCGGACCTGATCGGCAAGGGCTGACGGGGCCCGCAGGCGCCCGCTCCGGTCCCGCTCGCGACCGTGCCCGGCAGGCCCGTCCGGCCGGGACGCATGGTATGGCGGCTGCGCGGTACTCGCTCTCCACCGGCCGTCGCGGCCGGGAGCGGAGAAAGGGGATTTTCGTGTTCCGTGCTATCGCAGACGTGCTGCGCCAGATCGGCGGGGCCATCGCCACCGTCGTGACGCTGCCCTTCCGGGCCCTGGCCCGGCTGTTCGGCGGGGCCTCGTCCTCCACCCGCAGCCGCAGGGCCTGACCGGACCGGCGGCCCCGCCGCGTGCCGCCCTGACCCCGGGTGTCGGTGTCACCTGCCACAATTGCCGCGCAACCTCAGTGGAGAAGGCGGTACGGGATCGTGACGACACCCGGGTCCAACGGGTCCATCAGCGTAGGGTCCATCGAAAGCAGGATCGCCGAGGAACTCGGCGTACGGGAGCGGCAGGTCAGGGCCGCCGTGGAACTGCTCGACGGCGGTTCGACGGTGCCCTTCATCGCCCGCTACCGCAAGGAAGCCACCGAGATGCTCGACGACGCGCAGCTGCGCGCGATCGAGGAGCGCCTGCGCTACCTGCGGGAGCTGGAGGAGCGGCGGGCCGCGATCCTGGACTCGGTGCGCGAGCAGGGCAAGCTCACCGGCGAGCTCGAGGCCCGGATCCGGGGCGCCGAGACGAAGGCGCGCCTGGAGGACATCTACCTCCCGTACAAGCCCAAGCGGCGCACCAAGGCGCAGATCGCGCGCGAGGCGGGTCTGGAGCCGCTGGCGGACGGACTGCTCGGCGATCCGACCGTCGAGCCCCTCGCCGCGGCCGCCGCGTTCGTCGACGCGGACAAGGGCGTGGCCGACCCGCAGGCGGCCCTCGACGGCGCCCGGGCGATCCTCACCGAGCGGTTCGCCGAGGACGCCGACCTGATCGGCGAGCTGCGCGAGCGCATGTGGGTGCGCGGGCGGCTGGCCGCCAAGGTGCGGGAGGGCAAGGAGGAGGCCGGCGCGAAGTTCGCCGACTACTTCGACTTCGCCGAGCCGTTCACCGAGCTGCCCTCGCACCGCGTCCTGGCGCTGCTGCGCGGGGAGAAGGAGGAGGTCCTCGACCTCGTCCTGGAGCCCGAGGAGCCGACGGACGGCCCGTCGTCGTACGAGGGGATCGTCGCGCACCGGTTCGGGATCGCCGACCGGGGCCGCCCCGCCGACAAGTGGCTGGCGGACACGGTCCGCTGGGCGTGGCGCACCCGCATCCTCGTCCACCTGGGCATCGACCTCCGACTGCGGCTGCGCACGGCCGCCGAGGACGAGGCGGTGCGGGTCTTCGCGGCGAACCTGCGCGACCTGCTGCTCGCCGCCCCGGCGGGCACGCGCGCGACGCTCGGCCTGGACCCCGGCTTCCGTACCGGCGTGAAGGTCGCCGTGGTCGACGCGACCGGCAAGGTCGTCGCCACCGACGTCATCCACCCGCACGTCCCGGCCAACCGGTGGGACGAGGCCATCGCCAGGCTGGCCCGGCTGGCGAAGGAGCACGCGGTCGAGCTGATCGCCATCGGCAACGGCACGGCCTCGCGCGAGACCGACAAGCTCGCCGGGGAACTCATCGCCAAGCACCCGGAGTTGAACCTCACGAAGGTGATGGTCTCGGAGGCCGGCGCGTCGGTGTACTCGGCGTCGGCGTTCGCCTCGCAGGAGCTGCCCGACATGGACGTGTCGCTGCGCGGTGCCGTGTCGATCGCCCGCCGGCTCCAGGACCCGCTCGCCGAGCTGGTGAAGATCGACCCGAAGTCGATCGGCGTCGGCCAGTACCAGCACGACCTGTCCGAGGTGAAGCTGTCGCGTTCGCTGGACGCGGTGGTGGAGGACTGCGTGAACGGCGTGGGCGTGGACGTCAACACGGCCTCCGCGCCGCTGCTCGCCCGGGTCTCCGGCATCACCTCCGGCCTCGCCGAGAACATCGTGGCGCACCGCGACCAGAACGGCCCGTTCACCTCCCGCGGCCAGCTGAAGAAGGTGGCGCGGCTCGGCCCGAAGGCGTACGAGCAGTGCGCGGGCTTCCTGCGCATCCGCGGTGGCGACGACCCGCTGGACGCGTCGAGCGTGCACCCGGAGGCCTACCCGGTGGTCCGGCGCATGGTGAAGACGACCGGGCAGGAGGTCGCCGCGCTCATCGGCAACACGGCGGTGCTGCGCTCGCTGAGGCCGCAGGACTTCGTCGACGAGTCGTTCGGCCTGCCGACGGTGACCGACATCCTCAGAGAGCTGGAGAAGCCGGGCCGCGACCCGCGTCCGGCCTTCAGGACGGCCGCCTTCAAGGAGGGCGTCGAGAAGATCTCCGACCTGTCTCCCGGCATGGTCCTGGAGGGCGTCGTGACCAACGTCGCCGCCTTCGGGGCGTTCGTCGACGTCGGCGTGCACCAGGACGGCCTGGTGCACGTGTCCGCCATGTCCAGGACGTTCGTCAAGGACCCGCGGGACGTGGTCAAGCCGGGCGACATCGTCAAGGTGAAGGTGCTCGACGTCGACATCCCGCGCAAGCGGATCTCGCTGACGCTGCGCCTGGACGACGAGGCGGCCCCGCAGGGCGGGAAGGGCGACGGCTCCGGGGAGCGCCGCCAGCGCGGCGGGCGTCCGCCGCAGCAGCGCCAGGGCGGCGGGTCGCGGCAGGCGGCGGCGCCGGCGAACAGTGCGATGGCCGACGCCCTGCGCCGGGCCGGTCTGGCCGATCCCGGGAACGGCCGTCGCTGACGGCTTCGCGGGGGCGGTTCTACACTGGGCGTTATGTCCGCTGCACGCGTCCTCACCTGGGAAGTGCTCGCGAGCCGGGGGTTCGAGACCGCCTGGGCCCAGGTGCGGGACGGCGTGCTGCGGGCGCGCGGGCGGGCCGTCGGGACCGCGCCGGAGCCCTACTGGGTCACGTACGACCTGGACACCGCCGACGGGTTCGTCACCCGTCGGCTGCGGGTGACGGTCGACTCCGCCGCCGGCAGCCGCGCGCTCGACCTGCTCCACGACGGCGGGGGCGGGTGGACCGTGGACGGCGAGCGGCTCCAGGAGGTCGACGGGGCCCTCGACTGCGCTCTCGGGCTGTCCCCGCTGACCACCTCCATGCCGGTGCTGCGGCACGGGCTCCTGCGCGGACCGGGCGAGCTGGAGCTCCTGATGGCCCGGGTGTCCGTGCCGGACCTGACGGTGCGGCCGTCGCGGCAGACGTACACGCATCTGCGGCCGGGACGGGTCCGGTTCGCCTCCGGTGACGTCCGCGGCGACCTGGAGTTCGACGAGGAGGGGTTCGTCGTCGACCACCCCTCCCTCGCACGGCGGCTGGCCGCTGCCTAGCGCTCGGTCACCTTGCCGTCCGCCACCTCCAGGCGGCGTGTGACGCGCACGGCGTCCAGCATGCGGCGGTCGTGGGTGACCAGCAGGAGGGTGCCCTCGTAGGCGTCGAGGGCCGACTCCAGCTGCTCGATGGCCGGCAGGTCAAGGTGGTTCGTCGGCTCGTCGAGGACCAGGAGGTTGACGCCCCGGCCCTGGAGCAGCGCCAGGGCGGCCCGGGTGCGCTCGCCCGGGGAGAGGGTCGCCGCGGGGCGCAGGACGTGATCGCTCTTGAGGCCGAACTTGGCCAGCAGGGTGCGAACCTCGACCGGTTCGGTGTCCGGGACGGCCGCGCGGAAGGCGTCGAGCAGCGTCTGCTCGCCGTGGAACAGCTCGCGGGCCTGGTCGACCTCGCCGAGCAGGACGCCCGAGCCGAGCGCGGCGTGCCCGGCGTCCAGCGGGACGCGGCCGAGCAGGGCGGCGAGCAGCGTGGACTTGCCGGCGCCGTTCGCGCCGGTCACCGCCACCCGGTCCGCCCAGTCGATCTGGAGGGACACCGGGCCGAGGACGAAGCCCCCGCGGCGCACCTCGGCGTCCCGCAGGGTCGCGACGACGGCGCCCGAGCGGGGCGCCGAGGCGATCTCCATGCGCAGTTCCCACTCCTTGCGGGGCTCCTCCACGACGTCCAGTCGTTCGATCATGCGCTGGGTCTGGCGGGCCTTCGCGGCCTGCTTCTCGCTGGCCTCGCTGCGGAACTTGCGGCCGATCTTGTCGTTGTCGCCGCCCGCCTTGCGGCGCGCGTTCTTCACGCCCTTGTCCATCCAGGAGCGCTGCGTCTGCGCGCGGTCCTGGAGGGCCGCCTTCTTGTCGGCGTACTCCTCGTACTCGTCGCGGGCGTGCCGGCGGGCGACGTCCCGCTCCTCCAGGTAGGCCTCGTAGCCACCGCCGTAGAGGTTGATCTCGCCCTGGGCGAGGTCGAGTTCGAGGACCTTGGTGACGGTGCGGGTGAGGAACTCGCGGTCGTGGCTGACCACCACCGTGCCGGCGCGCAGGCCACCGACGAAGCGTTCGAGGCGCTCCAGGCCGTCCAGGTCGAGGTCGTTGGTCGGCTCGTCGAGGAGGAAGACGTCGTAGCGGGACAGCAGGAGGGAGGCGAGTGAGGCGCGGGCGGCCTGGCCGCCGGACAGGGAGGTCATCGGCTGGTCCAGGTCGATCGCGAGGCCGAGGGAGTCGGTGACCTCCTCGGCGCGCTCGTCGAGGTCGGCGCCGCCGAGGCCGAGCCAGCGCTCCAGGCTCGTGGCGTAGGCGTCGTCGGCGCCCGGTACCTCGTCGACCAGGGCCTGCGTCGCCTCGTCCATGAGCCGCTGGGCCTCGGCGACGCCGGTGCGGCGGGCCAGGAACGCCCGGACCGTCTCGCCGGGCCGGCGGTCGGGCTCCTGGGGCAGGTGGCCGACGGTGGCGGTCGGCGGGGACAGGCGCAGTTCGCCCTGCTCGGGGGCGGCGAGACCGGCGAGCATCCGCAGCAGGGTGGACTTGCCCGCGCCGTTGGCGCCGACCAGGCCGATGACGTCGCCGGGCGCGACGACGAGGTCGAGCCCGGTGAACAGGGCGCGGTCGCCGTGGCCGGCGGCAAGGTTCTTGGCGACGAGGGTGGCAGTCATCAGAGCGCCGATCCTAGTGGGCCGCTCCGTGGGTCACGGCGGTGGCCAGGACGCTTCCGGTGGTGCGGGCGACGAGGAAGGACCGCCCCTTGAGCGCCTTCGCCTCCAGGGCGAGGCGGTGGCGGCCGGGTTCCAGGACGCCGTCGAAGAGGTCGTGGGTGTGGGTGCGGGAGAGCCGGTCGACGCGGTACGCGGTGAGGGTGACCCGGCAGGTGGAGGTGACCTCGACGTCCGCGCCGTCGCCGTAGGCGGTCAGGGCGGTGAGGCGGCGTTGCGCGGCCGGGCTGCGGTCCAGGGCGTGTTCGATCTGCGCGACGAGGAGGGGGACGATCGGGGCGAGACCGTCGACGTACGCGACCGGGACCCGGGCGTGCGCGAAGGCGCGGCGGACGGCGGCACGTTCCCGCTCGCCGGTGCCCGGGGCGAAGGCGACGGCGCCGTAGCCGCGCAGTTCCTCGGCGGGCACCGCACGGGCGTCGTGGGCGATGTCGGCGCCGACGCCGATGGTGCGCAACGCGGCGGCGAGCCTGGGCAGGACGGCGACGCGGGCACCGATCAGCAGGACGCGGCGGCGGGGGTCCGGGGCGGAGCCGTCGAGCAGCGCGGTCAGGGCCGTGCGGTACGCGCCGCCGCGGAAGCGGAACGGGCCGATGCCCTGGTAGCCGTTGCGTTCGAGGTCGGCGTGTTCGTCGGTCTGCCAGGCGAAGTCCCGCCAGATGACGTCCTCGCCGTCGCGGTGGATCACCGCGGTGACGGCGCCGCAGGCCAGGTCCTCGCACTCCGGGCAGCCGTAGACGATGTACCGGCCGCCCGGCAGCGGGGCCGGGCTCTCCAGGAGCAGGCTGCGGACCTGGGCGGTGAAGATCGCGGGTGGGACGTCGGAGGCGAGCGGGGAGACCGCGTCGAGGTCGGAGAGCCGGAACAGCAGCGGGCGTCCGTCGACGATGAAGTCCAGGAAGTCCCGGTGGACCTGGTAACCACCGTCCGTCAGAACTCCGCCGGCCCGCATCGCGGGTGCCAGGCCGAAGGTCGTGTACTGGGCGTACTCGGCGCACATGGGGTGAGTATCCCCACACGCGGCGTGATGTGAGCACGGCATGACCGATTCCGCTACGGTCCGGCCATGGCAGGCGAACAGAGTGACGAGGTCGTGGTCGTCGGTGGCGGGGTCGTCGGGCTGACGACCGCGGTGGTCCTCGCCGAGGGCGGGCGGCGGGTGCGGTTGTGGACGCGGGACGCCGCCGAGGCGACCACCTCCGCCGTTGCCGGTGCGCTGTGGTGGCCGTACCGGATCGAGCCCGCCGGGCAGGCGCGGGCGTGGGCCCTGCGGTCGCTGGAGGTGTACGAGGAACTGGCCGGGCGGCCCGGGCGGACCGGCGTACGCATGGTCGAAGGGGTACTGGGCGAGACCCGGCTCGACGAGGTGGCCGGCTGGCTGGCGGCGTGGGTGCCGGGGCTGCGGGCGAGCACGGCCGGGGAGTACGCGGGTACGGGCGTGCGGGCCCGGCTGCCGCTCATCGACATGCCGGTGCACCTGGCGTGGCTGCGGGAGCGGTTCGAAGCGGCGGGCGGGGTGGTCGAGGCGCGTGCGGTGCGCTCGTTCGCGGAGGCCGACGCGCCGGTCGTGGTCAACTGCACGGGACTGGCGGCCCGGGAGCTGGTGCCCGACCCGTCGGTGCGGCCGGTGCGCGGCCAGCTGGTCGTCGTGGAGAACCCCGGGATCGACACGTGGCTGGTCTCCCGTGACGCGGCCGGGGAGTACGCCTACCTGTTCCCGCAGCCGGGCGGACTCGTCCTCGGCGGTACCGCGGAAGAGGACGCGTGGTCCCTGGAGCCCGACCCCGCGACGGCCGCGGCGATCGTCGAGCGCTGCGCGGCGCTGCGCCCGGAGGTCGCCGGGGCGAGGGTGCTGGCACACCGGGTCGGGCTGCGCCCCGCCCGCCCGGCGGTCCGCCTGGAGCGCGCGGCCCTGCCGGACGGCCGGCCGCTGGTGCACCACTACGGCCACGGGGGCGCGGGTGTCACGGTGGCGTGGGGGTGCGCGCGGGAGGCGGCGCGGCTGGTCACCGGCTGAGGGAGGGCCGGCGGGGACGGCCGGGGCGCCCCGGGTGGAAGTGCCGGGGCGCCCTGGACCCTCGGGTCAGTGCTTGCCGATCGGATCCCCTTCGACGTCCGGGCCGCGGCCCGGGCCGACGCGGAACTCGAACTCGCCGTCGTACTTCCTGTGCCCCTCGATCACGGCCTGCTCGACGGCCTCGGACCCCATCTGCTCGCGCACGATGACCGGGTCGCGGCGCAGGTCGCGCATGAGGGCGACGCACATGAAGGTCATGACGACGACGAACGGTGCCGCCGCGAGGATCGTGAGGTTCTGCAGGCCCGTCAGGGCGTCGCCCTGCCCGCTGCCGACCATCAGCATGATCGCGGCGACGGCGCCGGTGACCACGCCCCAGAACACCACGACCAGACGGCCCGGTTCGAGCGCGCCCTTCTGCGACAGGCTGCCCATGACGATCGAGGCGGCGTCGGCGCCCGAGACGAAGAAGATGCCCACCAGAACCATCACGAGCAGGCTGGTCACGGTGGCGACCGGGAACTGCTGGAGCACGCCGAAGAGCTGGCCCTCGGGGGTCGTCTCCTTGCCCAGCCGCCCCTGCTCCTGCAGCTTCATCGCCGAGCCGCCGAAGACGGCGAACCAGATCAGGCTGACCGTGCTGGGCACGAGGATGACACCGCCGACGAACTGCCGGATGGTGCGGCCCCGGCTGATGCGGGCGATGAACATGCCGACGAAGGGCGTCCAGGAGATCCACCACGCCCAGTAGAAGACGGTCCAGCTGCCCAGCCAGTCCGCGACGCCCTCGCCGCCGCTGGCCTCCGTGCGCCCGGCCAGCTGGGGCAGGTCGCCGAGGTAGGCGAAGACCGAGGTGGGCAGCAGGTCCAGGACGATGACGGTCGGCCCGGCGACGAACACGAACAGGGCGAGCACGAGCGCCAAAACCATGTTCGTGTTGGACAGCCACTGGATGCCCTTCTCCACGCCCGACACCGCGGACGCGACGAAGGCCAGGGTCAGCACCGCGATGATCACGACGAGCAGCCCGGTGCTCACCTCGTCCATCCAGTCCAGCTCCTGCACACCGGAGCCGATCTGCAGCGCGCCGAGCCCCAGGGAGGCGGCGGAGCCGAAGACGGTCGCGACGATCGCGAGGATGTCGATGACCCGCCCGGCGGCGCCGTTCGCGTTCTTCGTGCCGATGAGCGGGGTGAACACGGCGCTGATGGTCTGCCGCCTGCGCCTGCGGAAGGTGCTGTAGGCGATGGCGAGGCCCACCACGGCGTAGATCGCCCAGGGGTGGAGCGTCCAGTGGAACAGGGTGGTCGCCATGGCCGTCTCCATGCGTTCGCCGGAGTCGGCCGGGTCGGTGCCCGGCGGTGCCGTCGTGTAGTGCGACAGCGGCTCGCTCACGCCGTAGAACATCAGGCCGATGCCCATGCCGGCGCTGAACATCATGGCGACCCAGGAGACCGTGCGGAACTCCGGCTCCTCGCCTTCGGCACCCAGGTGGATACGGCCGTAGCGGCTGACCGCGAGCCACAGGGCGAACACGACGAAGCCGGAGGCGGCCAGCATGAACGCCCAGCCGCCGTTGTGCATCAGGCCGCTGAGCATGCTGGTGGAGACGTCTTCGAGCGAGTCGGTCGCCGCGGCGCCCCAGACCACGAAGGCGAGGGTGAGCACCGCTGTGACGCCGAAGACGATGCGGTCGGTCTGCGGCCGGTTCCGGCCGGGCAGGCCCGCTTCCGACCCCGGCAGCGCGGCTCCCTCGTGGGAGTCCTTGTCGCTTGGTCGTTCTCGCGTCACAGGCGGCACCTTTCATCGAAACAGCTGGGAGAATCGGTTCCTCCGTAACGCTGCTACCACGTGTGGCGGATTTTCACCCCCCTCAGCACCTTGTTTCGCGTGAACCTCTTGTGAGGTGGTACTCGGCCCGGTCGTCGAGCAGCAGGGGGACGAGCGCCCGCAGCGACTGGCGCACGGGCACGAGCACGCCCTCGGCGTCCTTGCGTACGCGCACGCCGTGCAGGGCGAGTTCGTCGCCCACCTCGGCGAACTGGGCGGCCGTGAGCCGGTAGCCGCAGGGCGGGTCCGCGATGACGTCGGCCGGTTCGGGCGGGTCGTTGTCGGCGCCGCCGACGTAGACGGGGCCGCTGGTGGCGTACCCGGCGAGACGGGCCCGGCCCGTGGCCGCCTCGATCCGGCCGCGGCGCTCGTCGGAGTAGGCGAACAGGCCTTGCAGAGCGGCCAGTTGCGAGGTGACCCGGCGCCGGTTGTTCAGCGCCTCGTCGGCCTTCTCGGCGTCGGTGAGCGGGTCGACGCGGCTCTCGATGAGCAGGCCGACCGAGTGCTTCACACCGGACATGTTGCGCAGGATGCGCTCCTGCCCGTCCCCGGCGACCTGCCGGATCGGCTCGCCCGTCCCGGGGTCGGTCCAGATGCCGTAGGTGCCGGTGGAGTGGCCCGCCCGCCGCGCGGCGGGCCGGACGTACGCCTCGGACAGGGTCCGCGCCTCCTCGTGGACCGCGTCGTGGGTGTTGAGGTTGCGCGGCCAGAGGTCGAACAGGGCCTTGTCGTAGTACGGCGGTGTGGCGCCGTACTCGTGCAGGTCGTAGACGAGGTCCGGGCGGTGGTCGCGGATCACGGCGGCCAGGGCGCGGCCCTCGGCGGTCTTCAGGGCGAGGTGGTCGCGGTTGATGTCGACGCCGTCGCCGTTGCCGCGGGTGCCGGCGGCCCGGCCGTCGGGGTTGGCGGTGGGCACGACGAGGACCGTGGTGCGCTCCAGGAAGCGCCGGGTGCGGCTGTCCCGGGCGTACGCGAGGTCGCGGATCGTGGTGAGGCAGGCCTCGCGGCCGGAGGGCTCGTCGCCGTGCTGGCTGCAGACGAGCAGCACCTTGTTCGGAGTGGGCCGGGTGCCGATCCGGACGAGCTGGAGGGGCCGGCCCTGCTCGGTCGTGCCGAAGCGGGACACGGAGACACGGCTGCTCGCCCGGTCCACGGCCCGGAGGAAGTCCCGCTCCTCGGGCTGGGTGGTCCAGCGGGCGCCGTTCGTCTGCTCGAAACCGGTGCGCGGCGGTGAGTCCGGGACGCTCGCCTCGGCCGGGACGGCGACCAGGGACGCGGCGAGCGCAGCGGCGGTCAGGGTCAGGGCGCGGACGCGGATCACTGGGTTCCCCCCGGGACGCGGTGGGTGGTGCGCGGCTCCCGTACGCCGTCCAGGAGGGAGGCGCCGGGCACGGCGGACGCGGCGCCCGCGGTGGCGCGGGCGAAGGCGGCGGCCCCGCCGGCGAACGGCACGCGTGCCGAGGTGCGGGCGAGGTCGAGCTTCAGGGTCGGCCGGTCGGCGGGAGGGTCGATGAGGTCCTTGTCGGTGCCGGCCACGATCAGCGCCAGGCGGTGGCCCTTCGGCACGACGTGGTCGGTGGCCGCCAGGTCGAGGGTGATCGTGTACCGCTTGCCCGGGGTGAGGGGGGCGCCCTTGGAGTCGGAGGCGTGGTTGCCCAGGTCGGCCCAGCCGCGGCTGACGATCGTGTAGTCGACGTCGGCGGTCTTCGCCCTCGTCTCCTTGAAGCAGGCGCTGTCGCCGGCGGTGCTCGCGCCCCAGCAGGTGCGGTCGGTGAGCGTGGTGATGCCCTCGCCCGGGTCGGCGTAGTCGCGGATGGTCGCGGGGCCGATGTCCACGAGGACGGCGGAGAGGTGGGCCGTCGGGGTGGAGGGCGTGGCGGTGACGGTCACCTCGGAGGAGCCGGACAGGCGCAGGTCGCGGGTGAGCGGCCCGGTGACGAAGCCGGCCTTCTCCGGTGTCGGCCGGTCGATGCGCGCGGCCCAGTCGGTCTCGCTCAGCGCGGGGTCGTCGGTGACGGTCGCGGTGCCGTGGCGGCGGTGCAGGCCGAGGGTGCCGACGCCGTGCTGGGTGCCCGGGCCGGGGCGCAGGGTGGCGGCGCGGGTGCCGCTCGGCGGCCAGGTCCGGGAGGTGGTCCACTGGTCGGGCGCGCGTTCGATGTCGGCCATGGGTTGGCGGTCGATGCCGTTGGCGTAGCCCATGAGCTCGTGGTCGAACCAGCGGTGCAGGGTCTCGACCCATTCCGCGCGCCGGAAGTCGAAGGGGTCGACGTGGCCGGTCTGCGACAGCCAGATCTTGCGGTCGACGCCGTTCTTCGCGAGGGCGTCCCACCACTGGCCGACGTGCTTCATGCGGACGTTGAGGTCCTGCAGGCCGTGGACGAGGAAGACGCTGGCCTTGACCTTGCGCGCGGCCTTCACGTAGTCGCGCTCGGCCCACAGCGGGGTCAGGTCGCCGCTGCGCGGGGCGCCGTCGACGAGCTTGCGCTGCACGGCTGCGCACGTGGCGCGGGCGTCGGGGCTGTTGACGTAGTTCGAGAGCCAGTCGGGGCCGGAGTCGTACAGCGGGGCGCCCTGCTGGAAGTAGTAGTCGTACCAGGAGGAGATGGCGCTGATCGGGACGATGGTCTCCAGGCCCTCCACGCCGGTGGCGGCGACGCCGTTGGCGATGGTGCCGTCCCAGCTCTTGCCGATCATGCCGGTGCGGCCGTTGGTCCAGCCGGCCTGGGCGCGGGTGCTGCCGGTGCGGGTGGTGTAGGCCTTGGCGCGGCCGTTCAGCCAGTCGACGACGGCCTTGGCCGACCGGACGTCGGAGCGGCCGCCGACGTCGACGCAGCCGTCCGAGCGACTGGTTCCGGCCAGGTCGACGCCGACGACGGCGTAGCCGCGCGGGACGAAGTAGTTGTCGTAGAACAGCGGCATCCGCACGACGTCGCCGTGTCCGTCGTACGTCTTCTTCTGGCTCTCGTTGCCGCGCCCGCAGCAGGAGTAGTACGGGCTGGCGTCCATGATGACGGGGACCTTGCGGCCCCGGGCGGCGGGTTCGCGGGGGCGGACGATGTCGACGGCGACCCGGTCGGCCCTTCCGTCGCCGTCGCCGTCGAGTCCGGTGTCCACCCAGACGGCCTCGCGGATGGCGTTCTCGTAGGAGTGGACGGGCTCGCTCCCGCTGGGGGCGGCCTGGGCGGCCGCCGGGGTGAGCAGGGTGGCCATCAGGGCGGCCGTGGCCGCCGTCGCGAGCGGTCTCCAGGTCGTGAAGCGCGTGCGTTTCGGCATGCGCCGGACGGTACATCGGTGAACTCCTGTTCAGAAGAGGGCCGCTGACGGACCGGCGTGTCCGGAAGTGCTCCGGGGGCGGGTGTCCCATGTCGGCCGAATGGCGATCGTGTGACAGCGGGGGCCATGGACATGACCAGAGGCACAGGGAGTCAATAGGCTCCGGACAGACTTCGGCACCTACGACTTGGAGCCTTGCGTGCACCGCAGAATCATCGTGCCGGGAGCCCTGGCGGCGGCCGTTCTCCTGCTGGCGATCCCGGCGTCGGCCGCCCCCCACTCCCCCGGCGCGCCGGGTATCGGCGACCCCTACTACCCGGCCTACGGCAACGGCGGATACGACGTCTCCCACTACGACCTCCGGCTGAAGTACCAGCCGGCCACGGACGAACTGGAGGGCACGGCCACCCTGGTGGCCCGCACCACCCAGGACCTGTCGCGCTTCAACCTCGACTTCCTGCTGGACGTCGACGAGGTGCGTGTCAACGGGGTCAAGGCCTCCTTCACGACCTCCGGCGAGCACGAGCTGGAGATCACGCCGAAGACCCCGCTGGCCAAGGGCGCGTCCGTCACGGTCGTCGTGCGCTACCACGGCGTGCCGTCGTCGAAGCGGGCCTACGGCTTCACCAGCTGGCACCGCACCCCCGACGGCGGTGTCGCGGCCAACGAGCCGGAGGCGGCCGCCTGGTGGTTCCCGAGCAACGACCACCCGCTCGACAAGGCCACCTACGACGTGTCCGTGCTGGTCCCGGACGGCACCCAGGCGATCTCCAACGGCACGCTGCAGTCGAGGAGTTCACGACTCGGCTGGACGCGCTGGAACTGGCGCTCCAACAAGCCGCAGGCCACGTACCTCGCGACGCTCGCCGTCGGGAAGTTCGACCTCACCACCGGCACGACCGAGGGCGGCATCCCGGTCGTCAACGCCTACAGCAAGGACCTCGGCGACCACGCCGGCGCGGCCCGCGCGAGCATCGAGCGCAGCGGCGAGATCGTGGACTGGCTGAGCGGCTATTTCGGGCCCTACCCGTACAACGCCCTCGGCGGGTACGTCCCGAACACCAACACCGGGTACGCCCTGGAGACCCAGACCCGGCCGTTCTACAGCCCCCGGAACTTCGCGAACGGGTCGAACGTGTCCCTCGTCGTCCACGAGCTGGCCCACCAGTGGTACGGGGACGTGGTGTCCCTCAAGGGCTGGAAGGACATCTGGATCAACGAGGGATTCGCGCGGTACGCGCAGTGGCTGTGGTCCGAGCACGAGGGCGAGGGGACCGCGCAGGAACTCGCCGACTACGTGTACGCCGCGCACCCGGCCGACGACCCGTTCTGGACGGTGCGGCCCGGGGATCCCGGCCCGGACGAGCAGTTCGACATCGCCGTCTACGACCGGGGCGCGCTCGCCGTGCAGGCGCTGCGCAACGCGATCGGCGACGAGGCGTTCTTCACGATCCTCCAGGGCTGGCCGCGGAAGTACGCCCACGGCAACGCGTCCGTCGCCGACTTCCGGCGCTACGCCGAGGAGGTGTCCGGCAAGCCGCTGGCCGCCCTGTTCGACACGTGGCTGTTCCAGCCGTCCAAGCCGGGGGTGCCGGCGGCCCGGGCGGCGGCGGTCGCCAAGGCGGCCAAGACGGTGACGCAGCCGAAGTCGTGGAAGAAGATCGCGGCGACCAACGGGGCGCACGAGCACGGCGGCCGCGGGGAGGGTGCCGGGCACCGGCACTGACGCGCCGCGCCGCGCCGGGCGGTCTACGGTGGGCCCATACGCGCCGGACGTATGGGCCCGGCGGCGTGCCGTGAGGGCTGCCGACGAAGGAGCCGGGCGTGCGGAACGTGGCAATCATTGAGGCACCGTCCGTCCTGGGGCTGCGCCCGACGGGAGTCGAGGACCTGGCGTCGGCGCTGCTCGGCGCGGGGCTGGCCAAGGCGCTGGGCGCGGACGCCGCGGGCCGGGTCGAGCCGCCGCCGTACGACCCGGAGCGGGAAGCGGAGACCGGGGTGCTGAACCCGGGCGGCATCGCGGCGTACTCGGCCGCGCTGGCCGACGCCGTGGGCGGTGTCCTCGACGGCGGCCGGTTCCCGCTCGTGCTCGGCGGTGACTGCAGTGTGCTGCTCGGCACCCTGCTCGCGCTGCGCCGCCGGGACCGGCACGGGTTGCTGTTCCTCGACGGGCACACGGACTTCTACCAGCCGGAGGCCGAGCCGGCCGGCGAGGTGGCCTCGATGGAACTCGCCCTGGCCACCGGGCGAGGCCCGCGCGTCCTGGCCGATCTGGAGGGCCGGGGCCCGCTCGTGCGGGACGGGGACGTCGTCGCCCTGGGCTTCCGGGACGCGGAGGAGTCGGCGGCGTCCGGGATGCAGCCGCTGCCGGACGCGCTGCACGCGATGGAACTGGACACCGTGCGCGCCCTCGGGGCGGCCGAGGCGGCCCGCCGGGCGGTCGGGCTGCTCAGCGGCGACGGCACGGGCCCCGGGTACTGGGTGCATCTCGACGTCGACGTGCTGGACGACGCGCTGATGCCCGCCGTCGACTACCGCCAGCCGGACGGCCTGACCTGGCAGGAACTGGAGACCGTCCTGCGCACGGCGCTGTCCTCCGGCCCGGCGGTGGGCCTCGACGTGGCGATCTTCAACCCCCGCCTGGACCCCGGCGGCACCCTCACCCGGCGCCTGGCGGACTGCCCGGCCGGGGCCTTCGGCGGCGAGGGCTGAGCCCGGCCCTCACGGCCCGTGGTCGTACACCCTCACCGGTATGCCCCGGCGCACCAGCCGCTCCTCGATCAGCGGCTCGACCCGGGACCATGAACCGCCGGCGAGGCCGCAGCCGATCCGGGGCATGTGCACGCAGGCGCCGAGCGCGCGGGCCTTGGCCGCGACGGTCCCCAGGGCCCGGTCGATCGCCTCGTAGCGCACCGGGACGCTGGCCGGGCCGGCGGCGCGACACCGCGAGGACGAAGCCCTTGCCCCGGCCCCCGGCGTCGTTGCAGACGTGGGCGATGACCTTGACGCCCTTCGCCGACG
Organism: Streptomyces sp. NPDC044921; assembly: GCF_056432865.1. NCBI lineage: Bacteria > Bacillati > Actinomycetota > Actinomycetes > Kitasatosporales > Streptomycetaceae > Streptomyces > Streptomyces sp. NPDC044921. Next base: position 157,733 of record NZ_JBWKIF010000010.1, on the reverse strand, counting down.
GGGCGGTGGCGTCACCCCGGACGCAATGGATCTCCGGCATGACGCCACCGTAGGCGAGGCCACCGACATCGGCCCGGGCCGCTACTTCGTCAGCTGCGACAGCTCCTGGTCCGTCGTCCGGGAGACCCGGCGGCGGATGCCGTACCAGCCCGCCACCAGCATGATCGCGATCAGCGGGATGAGCAGGAGCGTCTTGCGGCCGACCTCCGGGTCGTTCCACATCATGCCGAGGCAGGCCAGCAGGAAGGCGATCGTGGCGGTCTCCGTGACCGGGCTGCCGAAGAGGCGGAAGGAGGGGCGGGCGACCAGGCCCGCCTTGGCGCGGCGGACGAAGACCAGGTGGCAGATCATGATGATCACCCACGTGCTGATGATGCCGAGGGAGGCGACGTTCAGCACGATCTCGAAGGCCTGGGCCGGCACCAGGAAGTTCAGGCCGACGCCGAGTACGCAGACTCCGCAGGTCAGCAGGATGCCGCCGTAGGGGACCTGGCTGCGGTTCATCCGGGCGGTGAACTTCGGCGCCGAGCCGGCCATGGCCATGGAGCGCAGGATGCGGCCCGTGGAGTACAGGCCCGAGTTGAGCGAGGACATGGCGGCCGTGAGGACCACCAGGTTCATCACGTCGCCCGCGGCCGGGACGCCGATCTTCGACAGGACCGTGACGAAGGGGCTCTGGTCGGCCGAGTAGACCGAGCCGGGCAGCAGCAGGGCGAGCAGGACGACGGAGCCGACGTAGAACAGGCCGACGCGCCACATGATCGAGTTCACCGCGCGCGGGACGACCTTCTCCGGCTCGGCGGTCTCGCCCGCGGCGACACCGACCAGCTCCAGCGCGGCGTACGCGAAGATGACGCCCTGCATGACGAGGACGACCGGCATCATGCCGTGCGGGAAGACGCCGCCGTTGTCCGTGATGACGCTCAGGCCCGGGGTCTGGCCGCCCACCTCGTGCTGGGTGGCGAGCAGGAAGATGCCGATGAGCATGAAGCCGACGAGCGTCGCGACCTTGATGATCGCGAACCAGAACTCCATCTCGCCGAAGATCTTCACCGAGATCAGGTTCACGGCCAGCACCACCGCGAGGGCGATCAGCGCGAGCACCCACTGCGGGATGTCGGTGAACAGGCTCCAGTAGTGCGTGTAGAGCGCGATCGCGGTGATGTCGGCGATGCCGGTGGTCGACCAGTTCAGGAAGTACATCCAGCCGGCGACGTAGGCGCCCTTCTCGCCGAGGAACTCGCGGGCGTACGACACGAACGAGCCGGAGGAGGGGCGGTACAGGACCAGCTCGCCGAGGGCCCGCACGACGAAGAAGGCGAAGACGCCGCAGACCAGGTAGGCCAGCGCGAGCGCCGGGCCCGCGTTGTGCAGCCGGCCGCCCGCCCCCAGGAAGAGCCCGGTGCCGATCGCACCGCCGATGGCGATCATGTTGACGTGGCGGGCCTTGAGGTCCTTGCTGTAGCCGGCGTCGCCCGCGTCCGCGGGCACCTGGGCCGCATCGGTACGCGGCGTGGCCGCAGCCGTGTTCACGGCGTCCTTGCTCACGGGTGGTTCCACTTCCTGGATCGCCCCGGACGTCGTGGGTCCGGGGTCCGTACAGTGCGCTGGCCCGCACCACCCTTGTGACGCGGCACAGACCAGGGCAGCACCTTCCCATACGCCTCGGGTCGCACACGGTGACCGGCGTCACAGAGCGTGACTTCTCACAAGGTCCACCAGGGACACGCACAACGGCCGACCGTCGTTCACCGCATGGTCATCGACCGCCGCGGGTGAGGTGTCACAGCACGGGTGGGACAGCGATACTGCTGCACATGACGACCGACGCCGAGGAGCCGACCCTCACCATCGACGAGCTGGCCGCCCGGGCCGGTGTCACGGTGCGCACGGTCCGCTTCTACGGCACGAAGGGGCTGCTGCCGCCGCCGGTGCTCGGCCCCCGGCGCGTGGGGCACTACGGGCGGGAGCACCTGGCCCGGCTGGCGCTGATCGAGGAGCTGCAGCGGCAGGGCATGACACTGGCCGGCATCGAGCGGTACCTGCGGCAGCTCCCCCCGGACCTGAGCGCGCACGACCTGGCCGTCCACCGGGCGGTGGTGGCGTCCTGGGCGCCGGACACCGTGGAGACGGTCACCCGGGAGGAGTTGGCGCGGCGGGCCGGGCGGCCGCTGGGCGAGGAGGACGTCGAGCGGCTGGTGGCGATGGGCGTGGTCCGGCCCGCCGAGGGCGGCTACGAGGCCGACCTCGGCCTGCTCCGGCTGGGCGCCGGACTGCTGGACGTGCCGCTCTCCCCGGAGGCGATCTTCGCGGCGCGCAAGGTCCTCCTCGAACACGCGCGCGCCGCGGCCCGGGACCTCTCCCAGCTCTTCCGCGGCGAGGTGGCGGAGCGCGACGCGCGGGACGTGCGGTCCCTGTCGGCGCACATGCACCCCCTGGTGGTGCAGGCGCTCCTCACCGCGTTCCAGCGTTCGCTGAGGGAAGAGCTGGGCGAGTGGCTGGCCGGTCCGTCCGGTGGGTCAGCCGCGCGCTGAGTCGCTGAAGCGCTCCCCCTTCTCCGCCTTCTCGACGAGCAGGGCAGGCGGGGTGAACCGGTCGCCGTAGCGCTCGGCGAGTTCCCGCGCGCGGGCCACGAACCCGGGCAGTCCTCCGTCGTAGCCGTTGATGTACTGGAGCACGCCGCCGGTCCAGCCCGGGAAGCCGATGCCGAAGACGGAGCCGATGTTGGCGTCGGCGACGGAGGTCAGCACGCCCTCCTCCAGCAGCCGGACGGTGTCCAGCGCCTCGGAGAACAGCATGCGTTCCTGCATGTCCTCGAACGGGATCCGGTGGCCGGGCCGGGTGAAGTGCTCGCGCAGGCCCGGCCAGAGGCCGGTGCGCTTGCCGTCCTCGTCGTAGTCGTAGAAGCCGGCGCCGCCGCTGCGGCCGGTGCGGCCGAACTCGTCGACCATGCGGTCGATGACGGCCTCGGCGGGGTGGGGCGTCCAGGTGCCGCCGGCCTCCTCGACCGCGCGCTTCGTCTCGGCCCGGATCTTGCGGGGCAGGGTCAGCGTCAGCTCGTCCATCAGCGACAGCACCTTGGCCGGGTAGCCGGCCTGGGCCGCGGCCTGCTCGACCGAGGCCGGCTCGATGCCCTCGCCGACCAACGCGACGCCCTCGTTGATGAAGTGCCCGATGACGCGGGAGGTGAAGAAGCCGCGCGAGTCGTTGACGACGATCGGCGTCTTGTTGATCTGCCGGACCAGGTCGAAGGCGCGGGCCAGGGCCTCCTCGCCGGTGCGCTCGCCCTTGATGATCTCCACGAGCGGCATCTTGTCGACCGGCGAGAAGAAGTGCAGCCCGATGAAGTCGGCCTGGCGCTCGACGCCTTCGGCGAGGGCGGTGATGGGCAGGGTGGAGGTGTTGGAGCACAGCAGCGCGTCGGGGGCGACGACGTGCTGGATCTCCTGGAACACCTTGTGCTTGAGGGAGGTGTCCTCGAAGACGGCCTCGATGACCGCGTCGCAGCCGGCCAGGTCCTGGACCTCGGCGGTGGGCGTGATGCGGGCCAGCAGCGCGTCGGCCTTCTCCTGGGTGGTGCGGCCCTTGGCGACGGCCTTGGCGCACAGCTTCCCGGAGTAGCCCTTGCCCTTGACGGCGGCCTCCAGGGACACGTCCTTCAGCACGACGTCGATGCCGGCGCGGGCACAGGAGTAGGCGATGCCGGCGCCCATCATGCCGGCGCCCAGGACGGCCACCTTGCCGACCTTGCGGGGCTCGACGCCCTGAGGGCGGTTGGCGCCGGAGTTGACGGCCTGGAGGTCGAAGAAGAACGCCTGGATCATGTTCTTCGAGGTCTGGCCCGCGGCCAGTTCGACGAAGTAGCGGGCCTCGATGACCTGCGCGGTCTCGAAGTCCACCTGGGCGCCCTCGACGGCCGCGGCGAGGATGTTGCGCGGGGCCGGGTAGGGGGCGCCGCCCGTCTGCTTGCGCAGGGTGGCCGGGAAGGCGGGCAGGTTGGCCGCGAACCTGGGGTCGGCCGGGGTGCCGCCGGGGATCTTGTAGCCCGGCCGGTCCCAGGGCTGCTGCGACTCGGGGTGGGCGTCGATGAACGCCCTGGCCTTGGCGAGGAGTTCCTCCTGGGTGGTGGCGACCTCGTCGACGAGGCCGTTGTCCAGGGCGCGGCGCGGGCTGTACTGGGTGCCCTGGAGGAGGACCTTCAGCAGGGCGTCGGCGATGCCCAGCAGGCGGACGGTGCGGACGACGCCACCGCCTCCGGGGAGCAGGCCGAGGGTGACCTCGGGGCAGCCGATCTTCGAGCCCGGCGCGTCCAGGGCGATCCGGTGGTGGCAGGCCAGGGCGATCTCGTAACCGCCGCCCAGGGCCGCGCCGTTGAGGGCGGCGACGACGGGCTTGCCGAGGGTCTCGATGCGGCGCAGGTCCCGCTTGATGGCCATGCCGCCGTCGAACAGCTCCTGGGCGGTCTCGGGCGTGACGCGGATGAGGTCGCGCAGGTCCCCGCCGGCGAAGAAGGTCTTCTTGGCCGAGGTGACGATGACGCCCCGGATGGTGTCCTTCTCGGCCTCCAGCCGGTCGGTGACGGCGGCGAGTGAGTCGCGGAACGCCCGGTTCATGGTGTTCGCGGACTGGTTGGGGTCGTCGAGGACCAGGGTGACGAGGCCGGTGCGGTCCTGCTCCCAGCGGATGGTGGTGGGCTCAGTGCTCATGTGGAGGTGCTCCGTGTGATCCGTCGGGAGGGGGTCAGATGCGCTCGACGATGGTGGCGACGCCCATGCCGCCGCCGACACACAGCGTGGCGAGGCCGTAGCGCTTGTCCTGGCGCTCCAGCTCGTCGAGGAGGGTGCCGAGGATCATCGCGCCGGTGGCGCCGAGGGGGTGGCCGAGGGCGATGGCGCCGCCGTTGACGTTGACCTTGTCCAAGGACAGGCCCATGTCCTTCACGAAGCGCAGCACGACCGCCGCGAACGCCTCGTTGATCTCGACGAGGTCGATGTCGTCGATGGTCAGGCCGGCCTTGGCGAGGGCCTTGCGGGTGGCGGGGGCGGGGCCGGTGAGCATGATGGTGGGCTCGGAGCCGGAGACGGCGGCGGAGACGATCCGCGCGCGGGGCGTGAGGCCGTGGCGCTCGCCGGCCTCCTTGGAGCCGATCGCGACGAGCGAGGCGCCGTCGACGATGCCCGAGGAGTTGCCCGCGTGGTGGACGTGGTCGATCTTCTCCACCCAGTGGTACTGCTGGAGCGCCACGGCGTCGAAGCCGCCGAGCTCGCCGATGTCCGCGAAGGACGGCTTCAGCCTGGCGAGGGAGTCGGCGGTGGTGCCGGGGCGCAGGTGCTCGTCGTGGTCGAGGACGACGAGGCCGCTGCGGTCCTTCACCGGGACGACGGACCGGTCGAAGCGCCCCTCCTTCCAGGCGGTGGCGGCCCGCTCCTGGGAGAGCGCGGCGTACTCGTCGACGTCCCGGCGGGAGAAGCCCTCGATGGTGGCGATGAGGTCGGCTCCGATGCCCTGCGGCACGAAGTTGACCTGGAGGTTGGTCATCGGGTCGTTGAACCACGCGCCGCCGTCGGAGGCCATCGGCACCCGGGACATCGACTCGACACCGCCGGCGAGGACGAGGTCCTCCCAGCCGGAACGCACCTTGGCGGCGGCCAGGTTGACGGCCTCCAGGCCCGAGGCACAGAAGCGGTTCTCCTGGACGCCGGCGACGGTGTCGGGCAGCCCGGCCGCGATCGCCGCGATCCGCGCGATGTCGGAGCCCTGGTCGCCGACCGGGCCGACGACGCCGAGCACGATGTCGTCCACGGCGGCCGGGTCCAGGGCGGGGAACCGGGCGCGGATCTCGTGGATGAGCCCGACGACCAGGTCGATGGGCTTGGTGCCGTGCAGGGCGCCGTTGGCCTTGCCGCGTCCGCGGGGGGTGCGGATCGCGTCGTACACGTACGCTTCGGTGCTCACGGGGAGGCCTTTCGCTGAGGGGTGCGGGACGCTTGCAGCAGCCCGGGGACGTCCCACTCCCGGGCGACGTCCGCCGTGTCGGCGCCCGGCCGGGCCGGGCCGCTGCGGACGGTGGTCGGGGTCGCGGAGAAACGGGGGGCCGGGGCGGGCTGGGTGATGCCGCCGTGGTCGGTGAAGGTGCCGCGGGCGGCCAGGTGCGGGTGGTGGGGGGCCTCGCGCAGCGACAGCACGGGCGCCACGCACGCGTCGGTGCCGTCGAAGACGGCCGTCCACTCGTCCCTGGTACGGCTCTTGAAGCGGGCGGCGACCTCCTCGCGCAGATCGCCCCAGCGGGCGGCGTCCGTGCGCGCGGCGGACCGGTCCCCGATGCCGAGCAGGGCGAGGAACTCCGCGTAGAACTGCGGCTCCAGGGCGCCGACGGCCATGTGGCGGCCGTCGGCCGTCTCGTACGTGCCGTAGTAGGGGCAGCCGCCGTCCAGGAGGTTGGCGCCGCGGCGGTCCTGCCAGACGCCGGCGGCGAGCATGCCGTGGATCATCGTGGCGAGGTGGGCGGTGCCGTCGACGATGGCGGCGTCCACGACCTGGCCGGTCCCGGTCGCCCGCGCGTGGTGCAGGGCGGCGAGGACACCGACGACGAGGTAGAGGGAGCCGCCCGCGAAGTCGCCGAGCAGGTTGGCGGGGAACGGCGGCGGTTCCTCGGGGCGGCCGATCAGGCCGAGGACGCCGGTGGGCGCGATGTAGGCGATGTCGTGTCCGGCGCGCGGGGCGAACGGGCCGTCCTGGCCCCAGCCGGTCATCCGGCCGTACACCAGGCGCGGGTTGCGGGCGTGGCAGTCCTCGGGTCCGACGCCGAGGCGTTCGGCGACGCCGGGGCGGTAGCCCTCGACCAGGATGTCGGCGCGTGCGGTCAGGTCGAGCACCTGGCCGGGGCCGTCCGGGGCCTTCAGGTCGACGACCACCGAGCGCTTGTTGCGGTTGGTGACGTCGCACGCCGGGTCGATGGCCAGTCCCGGGCCGCCGGGCCGGTCCACGCGCACGACGTCGGCGCCGAGGTCGGCCAGGAGCATGGCGGCGAACGGGCCGGGCCCGATGCCGGCCAGCTCGACGACGCGCACGCCGGTCAGCGGGCCGTGTGCCGGCGTCCTTGCCGTGGTCATCCAGCCCCCAGTGCTGTGACACAAGTGATGTAACACCGATGATGCTAAGAACGCGTTCCACTCCGCACAAGAGCTGAACGAGCAAGCGCTTAGCAATGTGCCGTACGGGTCAGCGCCCGTCCAGTTCCGCCGTCGGCCGCTTCGGCGCGATCACCCGGTAGGCCTTCCCCATGTTCCAGGGCGCCGCCATCGCGTTCCTCCGGGCTCGTCGTCGGGCTCCGCACCGCTCACGCTAGCCTCGGCCGGCGACAGCGGCACGCGCTGCACGACCGAGGGGTGTCATGAGCAGGCAAAACAGGACGGACCGTCCGTACGACATCGTGCTCTTCGGAGCCACCAGTTTCGCCGGCGCGCTCACCGCCGAGTACCTGGCCGGTCACGCGCCCGGGGGGCTGCGCTGGGCCATCGCGGGCCGCGACGAGGAGAAGCTGGCGCGGCTGCGGGAGCGGCTGCCCGGGGACGCCGGGGTCGGCGTGCTGCGGGCGGACGTGTCCGACCCGGCCTCCCTGCGCGCCCTCGCCGAACAGGCGCGCGTGGTGGCCACCACGGTCGGCCCGTACGTCACCCACGGCGAGGAACTCGTCGCCGCCTGCGCGGACGCCGGGACGGACTACCTGGACCTGTGCGGCGAGCCGGAGTTCGTGGACCTGATGTACGTCCGGTACGACGCCCGCGCGCGGGAGACCGGGGCGCGGCTGGTGCACGCCGCCGGGTTCGACTCGGTCCCGCACGACCTGGGCGTGTACTTCACCGTGCAGCAGCTGCCGGAGGACGTGCCGCTGAGCGTCGAGGGCTTCGTCACCGCCGACGCGGCCTTCTCGGGCGGCACCTTCGCCTCCGCGCTCAACCAGTTCGCGCGCCAGCGGGAGATGGCGGCGGCCGCGCGGGACCGGCGGCGGCACGAGCCGCGGCTGGTGGGCCGGCGCGCCTCGGCACCGCTGGGCGGGCCGCGGTTCGCCCGTGAGGTCGGGGCGTGGGCGCTGCCGATGCCGACCATCGATCCGCAGATCGTGCGGCGTTCGGCGGCGGCCCTGGACCGGTACGGGCCCGACTTCCGCTACCGCCAGTACGCGGCCGTCCGCCGGCTGCCGGTCGCGCTGGGCGGGGTGGCGGCGGTCGGCGCGCTGGTGGCGGCGGCTCAGGTGCCGCCGGCACGGCGCTGGCTGTCGGACCGGGTGCAGCCCGGCGACGGGCCGGGGCCGCAGAAGCGGGCCAGGAGCTGGTTCTCCGTGCGTTTCGTGGGCGAGGGCGGCGGCCGACGGGTGTACACGGAGGTTTCCGGCGGGGACCCGGGCTACGACGAGACGGCGAAGATGCTGGCCGAGTCGGCGCTGTGCCTGGCCCTCGACGAACTGCCGGAGACGGCGGGCCAGGTCACCACGGCGGTGGCGATGGGCGACGCGCTCGTCGGCCGGCTGCGCGCGGCGGGCATCCGCTTCCGCGTGGCGTCGGTGCGCTGAGGAGGCGCCCCGCGGCCTACCGGGGCCACTCGGCGATGGTGTAGATCATCCCGGCTATCCAGCCGAGCCCCGCCAGCACGGCGAGGACCAGCCCGATGGTGACGGCCCGCTCGACGGTCTGGGTGGGGCCGGCAACTGGCTTGGGAGCACGGTGCGTTGTCATGCGCCCCAGCCTGCCGAGCGGGCGTCGGCGGGGCATCCGTACGGGTACTCAGAACCGGTACTCAGAACCAGCACTCAGACCGGTACTCAAAACCGGTACTCAGATCCCCCGCCCGGCCCGTGCCTTCGCCCCGGCTTGAGACTTTTCCCGGCCCAGCCCCCGGTGACCGCGCGAAAAGTACCAACAAGGAGGTCAATGACATCCTTGAAGGTATGCGATTCCTTCTGGAAGTCTCCCTGGACGGCCCCGCGTTGGCGAAGGACCCGGCGGGCGAACTGGGCCGGATCCTCAGATACTGGGGCGGCGCTGTGCACCACTGTGCGCTCGGCCCCGGCGACGGATCGGCGATCTACGACTCGGAGTACCGCGAGGTGGGCCGCTGGCGGGTGGAGGGTCAGGCCGAGTAGGCCGACCTGAGCGCCTCCCGGCACAGCGCGTCCGCCCGGCGGGTGGTCTCGGGCAGGCGGTACTCGGGGGTCAGGGCGAGGGTGTGGGCGCAGGCGCCGTCCAGCGTCATCCGGTGGCCCACCGAGACGAAGACCGGCTTGACCCCCTCCCGGGTGCGCAGGGCGCGGCCGACCTCCTCGGAGCCGGCGAGCAGCGCCGAGCTGCTGCCCCGCGGGGTGTCCGGGTCGTCGTAGGTGAAGGTGAACGGGTTCTTGGCGACGCCGATCGTGGGCAGGCCGGTCAGCACGCCGAGGTGGCTCGCCAGGCCGAAGCGGCGGGGGTGGGCCAGACCGTAGCCGTCGCAGACGACCAGTCCGGGGTCGCACGGCAGGGCGTCGAGCGCGGCCAGGACCGTGGGGATCTCGCGGAAGGCGAACAGCCCGGGCACGTAGGGGAAGGAGATGCGGCCCACGGCGGTGGCGCGGGCGACGACGTCGAGGCTCGCCGCGTCCAGGACGACCGCGGCCGCCGCGACGACGTCGCGTTCGTCGTCGTAGGCGACGTCGACGCCCGTCACCCGGCCGGTCCCGGGCGGGGGGCCCGCCTCGTCGAGGATCACCCGCTCGCGCAGCGCGTCCTGGGCGGCGCGGGCCTGCTCCTCGGTGGCGGGCCAGTCCTCGGGGATGCGTACGGTCGTCATGGTGCCCCGAGCCTACGGGGCACGCGAGGGCCGGCAGGACCAGGGTCTCCTGCCGGCCCGGCGGGGCGTGCGCCTCACTTGCCCAGCGCGCGCTGCAACTGGCTCTTGTTCATGCTGGACCGGCCCTCGACACCCTTGCGCTTGGCCTCCTGGTACAGCTGGTCGTAGGTGGGGCCCTGGGAGCCCTGCCCCGACCGCTGCCCGCCGCGCTTGCCGGACGACATGTCCTTGGTGGAGGTGCGGCTGGCCGTCTTGGACTCGCCGGAGCGGGCGCGCTCCTTGTTCACCGTCCGTGCGGCGATCTCCTTGGCGCGGCCGGTGCTCTCGCCCCGGTCCTTCGCGCTCTCCTTGATGTGCTCGTACTGCCGCTCCCGCTTGGGGCTCGAACCGCGTGGCATTCTCGCTCACTTCCTTTCACGTCCGGTGAACGGGTACCCACACTGCCAACCCTCACCGCACACCGCTCGCTCAGTGCTCCAGGCGGGCCACCCGCCCCTTCTCCCCGGCGGCCCAGCAGCCGTGGTCCGGGGCGCAGTCGACGGTGTCGTAGGAGCCCGTGTCGACGGTCCGCCAGGTGCGGCCGGCGTCAGTGGTGAGGTCGGTGCCGGTGGGGCCGACGGCGAGAGCGGCGGTGCGGCGGTGCGGGAGCCAGGCGACGCCGGAGCGGTAGGCGGCGGGCGGGCTGGTCGCGGGGCGCCAGGCGCGGCCGCCGTCGACGGTGCGCGCGGCGGCGCGGGGGGAGGGCCGGCCGGGGGTGAAGTCGCCGCCGACGGCGAGTCCGTGGGCCCGGTCGCGGAAGGCCAGCGCGAAGACCCCGCGGGCCGGATCGCCCGCCGGGAGGGGCGTCTCGGTGGCCCGCCAGGTGTGTCCCCGGTCGGCGGAGTGCAGCACGCGCGCGTGCGCGGCCCCGCCGGTGGCGAGCCAGACGTCCTTCGGCCCCGACGTCACCAGGCACTGGCCGCTCGCGGCGAACCCGGCCTCGCCCTCCAGCGCGGCCGGCATGCCCCGGTCCGGGAGCACCGTCCAGGTCCGGCCGCCGTCGCCGGTCGACAGGATGCGGAACTTCCCGTCCACGGGGTCGCTCAGGGCGAGGCCGTGGCGGTGGTCGAAGAAGGCGAGGCAGTCGTAGAAGGCCCTCGGGTCGGTGTTGCGGAAGGACTCCGTCCACGTGGCTCCGCCGTCATCGGTGCGGTAGACGCGGGAGGCCTCGCCCTCGCCGATGGCCAGGACCACGGCCCGGCGGGCGTCGAAGGCCTCGACGTCCCGGAACTGCAACTCCCCCGCGCCCGGCGGCGAGACGTTCCGCCAGGTCGCTCCGCCGTCGGTGGTGCGCAGCACGGTGCCGGCGTTACCGGCGGCCCAGGCGGTGTTCCGGCCGACGGCGGCCAGGCCGCGGAACCGTACGTCCGGAGTGCCGGTGTCCTTGACTTCCCAGCGCGGCACGCGCCGCTCCGGCTCCCCGGCTCCCGCGGGAGCGGCGGTCAGGGCGGCCAGGGCCGCCGCGCACGCCGTGGCGGCGATCACGCCGCGTCTTGTCCGTCCCGACCGTCGCGTGCTCCCCATCCGCCTCATGGCCGGGGAAGCTAGCCCACCGCACGGGCACCGTCCAGACGGCCTCGGCGGCGTGCCCGGCGTCCGGGGAGGCGTCACGAGAGCCGTTCGGGGCACACGAGGAGAGCCATGGCAGTCCCGGGCATGAACGCGGTGACGGAGGTCACTCCCAACTCAGGTGCACGGAATGGCCGATTCCGTCGTCTCTTCCCATGCCCGGCCTCATCCGCCCGGACGTGTCCGTCCAGCCGTCACAAGGGAGCAAGGCGTTGTCCATCGTCATCGAGCAGCCCGTGGAGGCCCGTCTCGTCGCCGCCGCGCCGCGTATGCCGAGCATTCCCGCGACGCTGCACTACGACCGGCGCGACCCGTTCGCCGTCCGCATGACCTTCCCCGCCCCGGCGACGCTGGAGGGCGTCGAGGTGTGCTGGACCTTCTCCCGGGAGCTGCTCGCCGCCGGGATGGAGGGCTCCGAGGGGCACGGTGACGTGCGGGTGCGGCCCTACGGGTACGACCGCACGGTGCTGGAGTTCCACGCCCCCGAGGGCACCGCCGTGGTGCACGTCCGGTCGAGCGAGATCCGCACGTTCCTGAAGGCGACGAGCGAGCTGGTGCCCGTCGGCCTTGAGCACCTGCAGCTGGATCTGGACCACGACCTGGCGGAACTGATGCGGGACGCCTGCTGAGCGTCGACGTGGCTGCGGAAGCAGGGCGTTGACCTCGTCGTAGTCGGGTGCGCCGGTCGGCGACCGGTAGGGGCCCGCCGCCGCCGGCTCCGCTGCCGTCCGGCGGACCAGGGCGTGCGCCGCGCGGGCGAGCCCCGGCCCGGTGCTGACGCGGGCGACGCCCACGACGGCCGGTCCGGCGACCGGCGGCGTGCCGGGACCGGCCATGACGTCGAGCGGCCCGTCGACGCACGCCACGCTTTGCGCGACGGTCCCCGGATCGACGGCCCCGGGGAGGACGGTCCCGTCGGCACCCCGCTGCGCGGAAGGCCGCGGCCCGTTCCCGGTCCGCGCGGTGGCGAACAGCGGCGCTCCGGCCGCGTCGGCCCCCGCGCGCGGCGGCGATCCGCTCGGCCCGGCGGTGCGGTGACGCCGCGCGGCGGCCCGCCCGCCCGGCGCCGTGGACCGCGCCCTCGATGGTCACGCCCACCGCTCCGGCGGCGAGCACCTCGCGGACGGCACGGGCGACGCCGTCCGCGCCCGGTGCGCGACCGCTCCCGACGTCCGTGCTCTCGGCGTCCGCGGTCACGGGGACGGTCACGGCCCGTGCGATCGGCCGGCGGCGGCGAGCACGGCGTCAGGGTCCGTCCGCTCTCCGTCCGGTGCCCCGAGCGCCCGGCCGAGCCCGGCGCTGATCGTCGCGGCCGCCGCGGCACCGGACTCCTCGACGAGCCGGGCGCCGAGGGCGTCCCGCAGGGCAGGACCAGCTAAACACCGGGGACGTGCGAGGCGTGGCAGGCCGCGGCGCGGTCGTGCCGGGGCGTGGTCGTGCCGGGGCGCCCTGCCCGCCGCTCGACCCGCCGCGGGTATGCCGACGAGGGGGTCAGAGGGAGGCCGGTGCCGGCGCGGCCACGGCCACCGCCGCACGCATCTCGCGGACGATCCTCGCCAGTCCGGGCACCGACGCTCCCGCCCGCTCGGTCAGCTCCTCGACGCGCCGCTCGCCGGCGCGCGTGCCGAGCAGGTCGGCCGCGTCGGCCAGGACGGCGACCGCCGCGTCCCGCTCGGCGACGCCCGCGGCCGGCAGCGGCCCGAGGAGGACCTCCCGCGTCTCCTCCCGCAGCACCTTCACCGCGGCGGCTCGCTCCAGCGCGTACTCCACGGACGGGAACACGCCGAGGACGCGTCTCTTCTCCGCCCGCAGGTACCCCCCGGCCACGAGTTGCTCCCGTACGGCGTCGGCGGTCACCCGCGCCCGCAGCCGCACCCACGTCCGCCAGGAGTGCGGGCACGACTCGTGGACGAGTTCCAGCAGTCCGTCGAGGACCGCGTCACCGCTGCGGGCGTCCATGTCGGCCGGCGTGGCGATGCCGTCCTCGTCGGTGAGCAGACCACGCCGGGCCAGGTCGACGAGGGCACCGGCGCGCACCGGGCCGGCCGGCTGGGCCGCGCCGCCCGCCGGCGGCCGCGCGCTGTCCCAGGCCAGCAGCGACAGCCGGGCCGGCAGCGTGAGCGAACCGTGGGACACAGGGCCTCCTAGGGCGGGGAGAGCGGCTTCGGTTAATGCGTTGACAGCCCCCGTACCCCCTCCTACGGTGTACAGCGGTCCTGTTGCCGTCGATTGGAGAAGGACGTTGCTCGTCTGAGGTCCTGAGACACCGCGCCCCACCCGTGAGGTGTGTGCGCTGCGTGCGACCTCGGCGTCCGAGCCGTCCCCCGGTGCAGGGCTCTTCTCATGCCCGTGGAGTCTCCTCCCTGGTCGCAGGTGTCTCGACACGCGTTTGCCCCTGACTGCTCATAGCAACCGCGAGTGAGGCCACCATGTCCGCTTCCATCACCGTCACCTCCCTGTCGTTCACCTGGCCGGACGGCACGCCCGTCTTCGAGGGCCTGGACGTCGCGTTCGGCCCGGGCCGGACCGGTCTGGTCGGGGTCAACGGGTCGGGGAAATCGACCCTGCTGAGGCTCGTCGCCGGTGAACTCGCACCGGCCGACGGCACCGTGCGCGTCGCCGGCGAGGTCGGCTACCTGCCGCAGAACGTCACCCTGGACACCGGCCTGCGCGTCGACGAGGCGCTCGGCATCGCCGACCGGCGGGCCGCGCTGCACGCCATCGAGGCGGGCGAGGTGGCCGAGGAGCACTTCGAGACCGTCGGCGACGACTGGGACGTCGAGGAGCGCGCCCTCGCCACGCTCGGCGAGCTCGGCCTCGGCCACATCGGGCTGGACCGCACCACCGGCGAGGTGTCGGGCGGGGAGTCCGTCCTGCTGCGGCTGGCCGCGCTGCTGTTGCGCCGGCCCGACGTGCTGCTGCTGGACGAGCCGACCAACAACCTCGACCTGTACGCCCGGCGGCGGCTGTACGAGGCCGTCCGGTCCTGGCCGGGCGTCATGGTCGTGGTCAGCCACGACCGGGAACTGCTGGACCTGGTCGACCAGATCGCCGACCTGCGCTCCGGGGAGATCGCCTGGTACGGCGGCAACCACTCCGCCTACGAGGAGGCCCTGGAGGCCGAGCAGGAGGCGGCCGAGCGGATGGTGCGCGTCGCCGAGGCCGACTTCCGCAGACAGAAGCGCGAACTGACCGACGCACAGGTGAAACTGGCCCGCCGCAAGCGGTACGGGCAGAAGATGTGGGATCAGAAGCGCGAGCCGAAGATCGTCATGGGGGCGCGCAAGCGGGCGGCGCAGGAGTCCGCCGGCAAGCACCGGATCATGCACGAGGAGAAGCTCGCCGAGGCCAGGGAGCGGCTCGACGAGGCGGTGGAGGCCGTGCGGGACGACGACGAGATCCGCGTCGACCTGCCGTACACGGCCGTGCCGCCGGGGCGTACCGTGCTGACCGTCCAGGACCTCGTGCTGCGGTACGGCGCCCGGGTGCAGGGCGGGCTCGACCTGCGCGGTCCCGAACGGGTCGCGCTGATCGGGCGCAACGGCGCGGGCAAGACCACGCTGCTGCGCACGATCACCGGGGAGCTGCCCGCGGAGTCGGGCGAGGTGACGGCGCACGTCCCGCTGCGGTTCCTGCCGCAGCGGCTCGACGTCCTGGACGGGGAGCGGACGGTCGCCGAGAACGTGGCCCGGTTCGCGCCGGGCGCCACCAACAACCGGGTCCGGGCGCGGCTGGCCCGCTTCCTGTTCCGGGGCGCCCGGGCCGACCAGAAGGCGGCGACGCTGTCGGGCGGCGAACGCTTCCGGGCGGCTCTCGCCGCCCTGATGCTCGCCGAGCCGGCGCCGCAGCTGCTCCTGCTGGACGAACCGACCAACAACCTGGACATGGCCAGTGTGCGGCAGCTGACCTCGGCCCTGGAGTCGTACGAGGGGGCGCTGATCGTGGCCAGTCACGACCTGCCGTTCCTGGAGTCGGTCGGCATCACGCGCTGGCTGCTGCTGGAGGACGGAGAACTCAAGGAAATCACGCCAGAAGCTGTCGGGTTTCCCGCCTAGCGTCGGGTGCATGCCCGAATTCATCACCCTGACCGGAGCCCGTGAGAACAACCTCAAGGACGTCACTCTCCGCATCCCGAAGGGCCGGCTGACCGTGTTCACCGGCGTTTCGGGATCGGGGAAGTCGTCCGTCGTCTTCGACACGATCGCGGTGGAGTCGCAGCGCCAGCTCAACGAGACCTACCCGTGGTTCGTCCGCAACCGGCTGCCCAAGTTCGAACGGCCGCACGCGGACGCCCTGGAGGACCTCACCCCCGCGATCGTCGTCGACCAGCGGCCGGTCGGCGGCCACTCCCGGTCGACGGTCGGCACCATGACGGACGTCTCCTCGGTGATCCGCGTCCTGTTCTCCCGGCACGGCACCCCGAGCGCGGGACCGGCCACGGCGTACTCGTTCAACGACCCGTCGGGCATGTGCCCCGAGTGCGACGGGCTCGGCCGCACCGTGGGGCCCGACTGGGACCGCATCCTCGACCCGGACCGCTCGCTGGCCGACGGGGCGGTCCGCTTCCCGCCGTTCGCGGCGGGGACCTGGCAGGGCCAGACGTACACCAACAGCCCCGACCTCGACCCGGACAAGCCGGTGGGCCGGTTCACCGCCGCCGAACGGGAGTTCCTGCTGCGCGGGCGCCCCGGCAGCAAGGTCTCCGTCAGCGGCAGCGGCGGCACCTGGATCACCGACTACGAGGGCCTCGCCGACCGCTTCGAGCGGCTGTACCTGAAGCGGGACCTGTCGGCGATGAGCCAGAAGACCCGTGACCTGGTACGGGAGTTCATGGTGGAGGGCGTCTGCCCGGCCTGCCGGGGAGCACGGCTCAACGCGGCGGCGCTCGCGACGCGGATCGGCGGCCGGTCCATCGCCGACTGCGCCCGCATGCAGGTCACGGATCTCATCGCCGTGCTGAAGGAGATCGACGACCCGGTGGCCGGGCCCATCGCCGGCGCGGCCGTGGCCGCGCTGGAGCGGATCGAGGCGATCGGCCTCGGCTATCTCAGCCTCGACCGGGAGACCGCCACGCTCAGCGGCGGGGAGGGGCAGCGGCTGAAGACCGTGCGGCACCTCGGTTCCAGCCTGACCGGGATGACGTACATCTTCGACGAGCCGAGCGTCGGGCTGCACCCGCGGGACGTGGGCCGTCTCGGCGATCTGCTGCTGCGGCTGCGCGACAAGGGCAACACCGTGCTGGTCGTCGAGCACGACCCGGACGTCATCGCGCTGGCCGACCACGTGGTGGACATGGGGCCGGGCGCCGGCGCCGGGGGCGGCACGGTGGTGTTCGAGGGGACACCCGGGGAACTGGCCGCGTCGGACACGCTCACCGGGCGCTGTCTGCGCCGGCGTCCGGCGGTCAAGGAGGAGGTGCGGCGGGCCACCGGCGAACTGTGGGTCAAGGGCGCCTCCCGGCACAACCTGCGGGACGTGACCGTACGGTTCCCCACCGGTGTGCTCACGGCGGTGACGGGGGTCGCCGGGTCGGGCAAGAGCAGCCTGGTCGGGGAGTTCACCGCCGCGCACGAGGAGGCCGTGGTGGTCGATCAGTCCTCGATCGGCATCTCGGGCCGGTCCACCCCGGCGACGTACCTGGGGATCATGGACACGGTCCGCAGGATCTTCGCCCGCGAGACGGGGGCCGAGGCGGGCCTGTTCAGCTTCAACTCCGACGGCGCCTGCCCCACCTGCGAGGGCCGGGGCGTCATCCACACCGACCTCGCCTTCATGGATCCGGTGACGACGACCTGCCACGACTGCGCGGGGCGGCGCTTCAAGGAGGAGGTGCTGCGACTGACCGTGCGGGGCCGCTCCATCGCCGACGTCCTGGAGATGACGGCCCAACAGGCGCTCGGCTTCTTCGCGGACAAGGCCGTACGGCGCCGGCTGCGCGCCCTGCGGGACGTCGGGCTGACGTACCTGACGCTGGGGCAGCCGCTGTCGACGCTCTCCGGTGGCGAGCGGCAGCGCATCAAGCTGGCGACGCGGCTGCACCGCACGGGCACGGTGTACGTGCTGGACGAGCCGACGACCGGGCTGCACATGGCGGACGTGGAGGGCCTGATCGGCCTGCTGGACCGGCTGGTCGACGCGGGCAACACGGTCGTCGTCGTCGAGCACAACCTGGACGTCGTCGCCCGGGCCGACTGGGTGATCGACCTCGGCCCGGACGGCGGCCGGGACGGTGGCGAGGTGGTGTTCGAGGGCACGCCGCGGCACCTGCTGGACGCGGCCGGATCGTTCACCGGGGAGCATCTGCGGCGGTTCGTGCGGCAGGGGGTCAGTGGGCCGGCATGAGCTCCCCGGTGACCGGGACTGCGGGGTGGGCCCGGTTGCCGACGACGGCGAGACGGGGGCCCCGCGCGCCGGGCTGCCACTGCCCGCCCACCAGGGGCAGCAGGGCGATGTTGGGCGTCGGACCGCGGGACCAGTCCAGGGTGCCCGCGATGGTGTCGAGCCTCGCACCGGCGAGGGTGTCGGCGACGGACGCCCGGTCGGTGGGGTCGTCGGCGGCGGTGAGGACGTGGTGGGCGGTCTCCACCAGCGCGTGGGCCAGGCCCAGGGGCTGCAGCCACGCGGCGCCGGTGTCCCGCTCGTAGTCACGGGCGAGTTCGGCGCACGTGGTGCCGTCGAGAGCGGAGCGGTAGGGGTGGTCCGGGCTCCAGTAGACCAGGGTGGCCACGCGCGCGTCGCCGAGTTCGCCGTGGACGTCGGGGGCGGGGGTGGTGTGGGTGTGCGGGTAGGTCAGCCAGCGCGAGCAGGTGATCAGCCGCGGCCGTACCCCCGCGGCGCGGGCCTGGCGGTGGAAGAGGGCGAGGTCGGTGGCGGTGGCGGCGCTGGTGACGAGGTCGGCGCCGTGCTCGCGCAGCCGGGCGACCTGCGCGGCGAAGCCGGGGGCCGGCTCCCGGTAGGCGCCGAGGTCCACCAGGGTGTGCCCGCGCGGGGCCGTCACCGGGGCGAAGCCGTACCGCTCGTGCCGCAGCAGCGTGCCCTGCAGGTCGTCGTTCCACAGGCACCCGACGGTGCCCCGGCCGCCGACGCGCTCCCACAGGTCGGCGAAGACGGCGGCGATGTCGTCCAGTCCCCACGCGAAGTGGTACGTCCACCGGAAGCGGTGCCCGGGTCCGGCGGCGCGCGCGTGGAGGTAGGCCTGCCACGGGAAGGTGGTGGACACGCAGGGGACACCGGCCTCCTCGCAGGCGTCGGTGACCGCGGGCAGCACCTGGGTCCCGGCCATCGTCAGCACGATGTGCGCGCCGTCGGCACCGGCCAGGTCGCGCACGGCCCGCCGCGCCGCCCCGGGGTCGGAGCGGCTGTCGCGCACGACGACGGTCACGTCGTGGCGGCGGCCACCGCTGCGCACGTGCCCGAGCCGGGGGGCGAGCCGGCGCAGGACGTACGACAACGGGGACCCGAGAGGGGCCAGCCGGCCCGTCAGGGGCGCCACCACGCCCACGCACAGGGAAGTCGGCGACACCATGGCCCCTCTCCTCTCGTCGGTGTGACCGCTCAGCGGCCGGAACGGTCCGCGGTGACGCAGGTGGTCTTGCTGAAGACCGCCACCGTCTCGTTGCCGCAGTTGTTGCTGTGGCCCGAGGCGTTGCGCGCGAAGAGCAGGTTGGACAGGACGCCGCCGCTGGGGCCCGCCTGGTCGCCGCCGCCGCGCCCGTCGTCCTCGGTCACACAGGTGCGCTCCTTGAACAGGGCGACCTTGCCGGTCCCGCAGAGGTTGGCGTGGCCGGAGGAGTTCCGGCCGGAGAGGTTGGACAGCACCCCGCCCGCCCCCGCATCGCCGTCACCGGCATGGGCCGTGGCCATGCCGGCGGGAACGGCCATCAGCAGTCCCACGATCGAGGCCACTACCGCCATGCGCCGCGTGCCGTACATCTGTGTCGGTTTCCTTCCGTTGGATCGGTCGCCGGCCGTGTCGGCCGGAGCGCTCTGACCAACGACCCGCCGGAAGATCGGTACGGCCCCGCCCAGGTGAATGATCTGCACAACCGTTGATCGGGTACTGCGATCGAATGCCGGTCACGGAGCCGTTGACCCGCGTCAACGCGGCGCCCGCACCGCACCTCGATGGGGTGGTTTGACCGTTCGCCCGCCGATCACGCGTGCGGGCTCCGCGAACACTGAACGGGGGTGGCGCGGGCCATCGGGAAGGGGAACGGCATGGCCGACGGCACGGTTGTGATGGCGGTGGCGGAGGGTCCGCAGGACGAGGGCGCCACGGCGGGGCAGTGGGTGAGGATCGCCGAGGCGATCCGGGCCCGGGGCTTACAGGTCCGGTGGGCGGCCAGCGCCGCCGACGCCGAGGCGGTGCTGCGGACCGAGGCGGGTCTGGCCGCCGCGGTGGTCGCCTGGGACCTGCCGTCCCAGGAGCAGGGGGAACCGGGCGGGGCCGGGGTGCTGCGGCGGATCGGCCACCGCTTCCGGGACCTGCCGGTGTTCCTCGCCATGGCCGACGAGGGGCTGCGGGAGCTGCCGCTGTGGGTGTCGCAGTCGGTGGTGGGCTACGTGTGGCCGCTGGAGGACACGCCGGCGTTCCTGGCCGGCCGGATCAGCACCGCCGCGCGCGCCTACCAGGACGCCCTGCTCCCGCCGTTCTTCAAGGCGCTGCGCCGCTTCGACGACGCACACGAGCACTCGTGGCACACGCCCGCGCACTCGGGAGGCGTCGCCTTCCTCAAGTCGCCGGTCGGCCGGGCGTTCCACGACTACTTCGGGGAGCGGTTGCTGCGCAGCGACCTGTCGATCTCGGTCGAGGAGCTCGGCTCGCTGTTCGAGCACACCGGGCCGATCGGCGAGGCGGAGCGCAACGCCGCGCGGGTCTTCGGCTCCGAACGCACGTACTTCGTGCTGCACGGCGACTCCACGTGCAACCGCCTGGTCGGCCACTTCAGCGTGACCCGCGACGAGATCGCCCTGGTGGACCGCAACTGCCACAAGTCGGTTCTGCACGGCCTGGTGGTCTCCGGTGCCCGGCCGGTCTACCTGGTCCCCACCCGCAACGGCTACGGGCTCGCCGGGCCGCTGCCGCCGGGCGAGCTCGCGGCGCAGTCGCTGGCCGCGCGGATCGCCGCGAACCCGCTGACCGCGGACGCGGTGTCCTCGCGCGCGCAGTACGCGGTGTTCACCAACTCCACGTACGACGGCCTGTGCTACGACGCGCCGGCGGCGGCCCGGGCGTTCGCCGCCGGCACGCCCCGGCTGCACTTCGACGAGGCGTGGTTCGCGTACGCCCGCTTCCACCCCCTCTACGCCGGGCGCTACGGCATGTCCGTGGACGCGGAGGCCTTCCCCGGCCCGGACCGGCCGACGGTGTTCGCGACCCAGTCCACGCACAAGCTGCTGGCGGCGCTGTCGCAGGGCGCCATGGTGCACGTCAGGCCCGCGCCCCGGGCGCCGGTGGAGCACGACCGGTTCAACGAGGCGCTGATGATGCACGGCACGACGTCGCCGCTGTACCCGATGATCGCCTCGCTGGACGTGGCGACGGCGATGATGGACGGCCCGCAGGGGCGGTGGCTCATCGACGAGGCGGTCACGGAGGCGGTCCGGTTCCGCCAGGAGATGGTGCGCATCGGACGGCGCATCGAGGCGGCGGGCGACCGGCCCCCGTGGTTCTTCGGGGTGTGGCAGCCCGGCGAGGTGACCGACCCGGCGAGCGGGGAGCGCCTGCCCTTCGACGAGGCCCCGGCGGAGCTGCTGCGCTCGGAGCAGTCGTGCTGGCAGCTGGAACCCGGTGCCGACTGGCACGGCTTCCCCGGTCTGACCGACGGCTGGTGCATGCTCGACCCGATCAAGGTGACCCTGACCTGCCCGGGGATCGACGCGCGCGGTGAGATGGCCGAGTGGGGCATCCCGGCGCGGGTGCTCACCGCGTATCTGGCCACGCGCGGGATCGTCGTGGAGAAGACCGACAGCTACACCACGCTGGTGCTGTTCTCCATGGGCATCACCAAGGGCAAGTGGGGCACGCTGCTGGACGCCCTGATGGACTTCAAGGACCTGTACGACGGCGACGCCCCGCTCGACCGGGTGCTGCCCTCGCTCGTGGCGGAGCGGCCCCGGCGCTACGCGGGGCTGACGCTGCGCGCCCTGTGCCAGGAGATGCACGACCATCTGCGCGAGGCCCGGCTGGTCGACCTGCTGGACACCGCCTTCCAGCAGCTGCCGGAGCCGGTCGCCCCGCCCCAGCAGTGCTACCAGCGGCTGATCCGCGGCGGCACGGAACGGCTCCCGCTGGCGGAGGCGGCCGACCGGGTCGCCGCCGCCATGGTCACCGTCACGCCGCCCGGCATCCCGGTCCTCATGCCCGGCGAGAACACCGGCACGGCGGACGGCCCGCTGCTGCGCTACCTCACCGCGCTGGAGTCCTTCGACCGCCGTTTCCCCGGCTTCGCCAGCGAGACCCACGGAGTCACCCGCGACCCCGACACGGGCACGTACCTGATCGAATGCCTGCGCCGCGACGCCCGGCCGGACACGCAGAACGACACGACACCGGCGCAGCGGCGCGAGCCGGAGGAGGTGGACCTGAAGACGGCGACCGGGTGAGACGGACGGTCCACCGAGACCGGAGCGGGGCTCGGCGACCCGGGCTGAACCCCTGCCCGGCCCCTGCCCTCCGCCGAGTCCGCGACCACCCGGACGGCCAGCCAACCGCACCGGCGACCGCCCGGGCCGGAAGCCGACCAGGACAGGGCCACCCAAGCCGGCAGCCAGCCAGGACACGGCCGCCCAGGCCGAAGGCCAACCGGACCGAAGGCCGCGCAAGCCGCAGACCAACCGGCCCAAGGGCCACCCAGGCCGGTGAGCGATCGACCCGGTGGCCGCCCGATCCGAAGGCCGGCCAGGCCGAGAGCCGTCCAAGCCGCAGCCGAAGGCCGTCCAAGCCGAAGGCCGTCCAACCCGAAGGCCAACTGGGCCAGATGTCCCCGGGCCGACGGGCAGGCGAGCCCGGGGGCGCCCGAGCCCGGGCTGCCCGAGCCCGGGGGCGCCCCGGGCCGGAGGCCAACCGGACCCTAGGGCCACTCAGGCCGGAGGCTGCCCAGGCCGAAGGCCCCTAAGCCGAAGGCCGCCCAAGCCAGGGGTAACCCGGATCGAGGGCCAACCGAACGGGGGGCCACCCCAGACCGGAGGCCAACCGGACCAGAGAACAACCGGGCCAGAGAACAACCGAGTCAGGGCTGTTCGTTGCCCAGGGCGGGCTCGGGACCGGGGCGGTCTCCCCGGAGCGGGGGAACCCGACCACGCGCCCGGCACGTCACCCTCCCCCGGCGCGGAAGACGGCTCTTCGCCGCCCCGCGGGGTCGTAGCCGGCCGGCAGAGGGCTGGTCGGCCGGCTGGCTGCGGTCGGACGGACCCACCGCAGGCCCCGGCGTGTCGGGGAGCCGTCCCCGCCCGGGCCGGGCCACGCGCCCTCCGGCCCCGGGGTCGTGCTCCGTCCCGTTCGCCCTGCATGATGGTCGGCCGACGCCCGATGGGTTCCGGCCGATCCCGGGAACTCCGTCGGTGTGGTCCAGACACGTCCCATCCGATACGGAGTCACGCTCGTGCCCAGCAAGAAGGCCCTCGTCCGCCGCCCCAGCCCGCGCCTCGCCGAAGGGCTCGTGACGCACATCGAGCGGGAGAGGGTCGACGCCGGCCTCGCGGGTGAGCAGTGGGAGGCGTACGTGCAGGCCCTTCGCACGCACGGCTGGGAGACCATCGAGGTGGATCGGCCGACGACTGCCCGGACTCGGTGTTCGTCGAGGACACGGTCGTGGTGTACCGGAACGTCGCGCTGATCGCCCGCCCGGGCGCCGACTCCCGCCGCCCGGAGACCGCCGGGGTCGAGGAGGCCGTGGCCGGCCTGGGCTGCTCGGTGAACTGGATCTGGGAGCCGGGCACGCTGGACGGCGGTGACGTCCTGAAGATCGGCGACACCGTGTACGTCGGCCGGGGCGGACGCACCAACGCCGCCGGTGTCCAGCAACTGCGCGCCGCGTTCGAGCCGCTCGGCGCCCGGGTCGTCGCCGTGCCCGTGAGCAAGGTGCTGCACCTGAAGTCGGCGGTCACGGCCCTGCCCGACGGGACGGTCATCGGCCACATCCCGAAGATGGACACGCCGTCGCTGTTCGCCCGCTTCCTGCCCGTCCCGGAGGAGGCCGGCGCCCACGTCGTGCTGCTCGGCGGCGACAAACTGCTGATGGCGGCCAGCGCCCCGAAGACGGCGGAGCTGTTCTCCGACCTCGGGTACGAACCGGTCGTCGTGGACATCAGCGAGTTCGAGAAGCTCGAAGGCTGTGTGACATGTCTCTCGGTCCGGCTGCGGGAGCTCTACGTCTGAGGAGCGCGCGCACCCGCTGCCCGGCCGCCGACCTGCCGGTCCGCGCCGCGCCGCCGGTCTGTGTACGACACCGCTGAGCAGCGGTCTTTACGGCGTCCTTAACCTACGGCCTCGTAACCTACGGAAACGTAGCCTACGATGCCGTAGGTTTAGCAGTTCCGCTCACCGCTCGTACGCATGTCCCCTGGAGAGTCCATGACGATCACCACTCCCCACCTCGGCAGCCCCGCCGGCACCTGGACCGACGCTCAGCTGCTGTACGCACTGGAGGAAGTGGTCGAGAAGGAACTCAACCGGCATCTGCAGGTCGCCAAGGACTGGATGCCGCACGAGTACGTGCCGTGGAGCGACGGGCGCAACTTCCCCGGCCTCTTCGAGGACGGCGAGGCCTGGGAGAAGGAGCAGTCCAAGGTCACCGAGATCGGCCGCATCGCGCTGGTCGTCAACCTCCTGACCGAGGACAACCTGCCCAGCTACCACCACGAGATCGCCTCCCTCTTCGGCCGCGACGGAGCCTGGGGCACCTGGGTGCACCGCTGGACCGCCGAGGAGGGCCGGCACGGCATCGTGATGCGCGACTACCTGCTCACCTCGCGCGCCGTCGACCCGGACAAGCTGGAGCAGTTCCGCATGTCCCACATGAGCGAGGGCTTCGAGTCGGACAACCGCCACTCGATGCTGCACTCGATCGCCTACGTGGCGTTCCAGGAGCTGGCCACCCGCATCTCGCACCGCAACACCGGCCACCAGTCCGGCGACCCGGTCTGCGACCGCATGCTCGCCCGCATCGCGACCGACGAGAACCTGCACATGGTCTTCTACCGGAACCTGCTGCGCGCGGCGTTCGACCTCGCCCCCGACCTGACCATGCGGGCCGTCCGGGACGTGGTCGTCGACTTCCGCATGCCCGGCCACGGCATCCCCGGCTTCGAGCGCGCCGCCGCGCAGATGGCGATCGGCGAGGTCTACAACCTGCGCATCCACCACGACGACGTCCTGCAGCCGGTGCTGCGCTTCCTGAAGATCATGGAGATCGACGGCCTGGGCCCCGAGGGTCGCAAGGCACAGGAGGAGCTCGGCCTGTTCCTGGGCGGCCTGGACGCGGAGGCGACCAAGTTCGACGAGAAGCTGGCCGCGCGCAAGGCCCGCATGGCAGCCCGGGCCGGCGCCTGACACCGGCCCCCGCTCCCATGGGCTGAGGCCCCGGCCGCCGCGAGCGGCCGGGGCCTCACGCGCGGTGAAGAAGGCACGGAACCGGGGCGAGGCACCGGCCGGTGCGGCTACCGCGACGCCCGGCGCAGCTGGAGCCGCTCCTTCTCCGACATGCCGCCCCAGACGCCGAAGCGCTCGTCGTGCTCCAGCGCGTACTCCAGGCAGGCCGTGCGGATCGGGCACAGGCCGCAGATCCGCTTCGCCTCCCGCACCGAACTGCCGGGCTCGGGGAAGAAGAAGTCCGCCCCGGTCTGCGCGCACAACGCTTCCCGCTGCCACGCGAGTTCGGGCGAGGTGATCGTGTCGATGTGCATGACCAGAAGCGTCCCGGCCGGTGCAAAACGTTCGATCAACGCGGGATCAACACGTCATGCACGGGCCCGGGGCCGTGGTCGATCGTCGTCCACCGGACGCGCCGGCGCACGGCGGCGCGCGGAACCGGCCGGCAGGCGTCCGGCCGCGCGGCGGCGCGGCGCCCGCCCGCCCGCGGTGCGAGACTCGGCAGAGCGGACGAACGGGCCCCTGTGCGAGGAGGGCGAGGATGCTCACCACCCGGTATGTCACCGGCGCTCCGAACTGGATCGATCTCGGCACTCCCGACCGCGACGGCGCGACGGCCTTCTACGAAGCCCTGTTCGGCTGGCGGTTCCAGCCGGGCGGGCCCGAGGCCGGCGGGTACGGCCTCTTCCGGCTCGGCGACCGGGCAGTCGCCGGGGGCATGCGGACCACGCCGGAGCAGGGGCCGCCCTCCTGGACGGTGTACTTCCAGGCGCCGGACGCGGACGCCACGGCCGAGGCGGCCCGGCAGGCGCGCGGCTCGGTGCTGCTGCGGCCCATGGACGTCCAGGACCTGGGGCGGATGGCGATCCTCGCCGACCGGGCCGGGGTGCCCTTCGGCCTGTGGCAGCCGGGACGGACCCGGGGCCTGGACGTCGTCGGGGAACCCGGCTCGCTGTGCTGGGTCGAGCTGTACACGGCGGACGTCCCGGCCGCGGCCGCCTTCTACCACTCCGTGCTCGGCCTGGAGACGTACGGTGTCGACTTCTCCGGCGGCACCTACACCACGTTCGGCCCCGCCGGGGAGGGCGAGCAAGCCATGTTCGGCTCAGTCGTGCCCCTCGCCGACGACCCGGCCGAGCACGCGCCCCACTGGCTGCCGTACTTCGAGGTCGCCGACCCGGACACCGTCGCCGCGGTCGCCCAGGAGCGCGGCGGCACCGTGCGCGTCCCCGCCACGGACGTGCCGGGCGTCGGCCGCGTCGCCAAGCTCACCGACCCGTACGGCGCCCGCTTCGCGGTGATCCGCAGCGAGCCGCCGCAGAGCCGGGACCCGCAGGCCTAGGCCGGTCCCCGCCGCCCGGGCCGCGCCGCGCCTCCTAGGCCGATCCGCGCCGCACCAGCGTCGTCGGCAGGACGACGCTGGAGGGCGTGCCGGTGACGTCCTCGCCGCGGTGGCCGCGGTCCAGTCCGCGCAGCAGGAGGCGGGCCATCAGGCGGCCCATCTCCTCGATGTCCTGGCGGACCGTCGTCAGGGGCGGGTCGGTCTGCTCGGCGACGGGCTGCATGTCGTCGAAGCCGATGACGGCCACGTCGTCCGGCACGCGGCGGCCGGACTCGCGCAGGACGCGCAGGGCGCCGGAGGCCATGAGGTCGTTCGCGGCGAACACCGCGTCCACGTCGGGGCAGCGGTCGAGGAGTTCGCGCATCGCCCGCTCGCCCCCGGCCGGGGTGAAGTCCGCCTCGGCGATCAGCCGCGGGTCGGCGTCCGCCATGACGTCCCGGTAGCCGTCCAGCCGGTCCACCGCCGAGGTCTGGTCCAGGGCGCCGGTGAGGTGCGCGATCCGGGTGCGGCCGAGGCCGGCCAGGTGGCGGACGGCGTCGCGCGCGCCGCCGCGGTTGTCGCTGTCGACGTAGACCACGTCGCGGCGGTCGCCGCCGCTCCAGCCGGGCCGCCCGCCGAAGACGGTGGGGACACCGGCCCGCTGGATCAGCTCCGGCAGCGGGTCGTCGAGGTGCAGGGAGAACACGAGCGCCCCGTCGACGTGCCCGCCGGCGAGATAACGGCCGACTCTGGCGTGGTCGTCCCGGCCCTCCGTCAGGAGCAGCACGAGCTGGTTGTCGTGGGCCGTGAGCTCCTTGCTGATGCCGCGCAGCTGGAGCGCGAAGAACGGGTCGGCGAAGACGCGGCTCTCCGGTTCCGCGACGACGACGGCGACCGCGTCATGGCGCCGGGTCACCAGGGAGCGGGCGGCCTGGTTGGGCACGTAGCCGAGTTCTTCCACGGCCTTGCGGACCCGCTCGACGAGGTTGGCGCGCACGCCGTCCCCGCCGTTGACCACACGGGAGACGGTGGCCCGTGAGACACCGGCCCGGGCGGCCACGGCCTCCAGGGTGGGACGCGGCGCTGTGTCGGTCACTTCGGGGCTCCTCACCTGCGGCTGCGGATCAGGATAGCCCCGGGCCCGCCATCGGGTGAGAGCGCTCTCGTCTCCGCCGGGGAGCCGTCACGCGCCCGTCAGTGGTGGTGTCCGCCGTCCGCCGGTTCCCGCCCGTGCTGGTGCGACCCGTCACCGTGCTCGTGCGGTTCGTAGCCGGGGATGGTCCCGTCCGGCTTCTTCACCAGGAACAGTCCCACCATCCCCATGTCGGAGTGGCTCTGCACGTGGCAGTGGTACATCCAGGCGCCGGCGCCGACCCCCTCCCCCGCGATCACCTGGAAGCCGAAGGAGTCGGCCGGGCCGGTGATCTTGTTGTCGATGACCTGGCTCGGGTCGTCGGGGCCGGTCAGCATGCCGGTGCGGTTGTCCGCCCAGCGGTGACCGTGCATGTGGAACGTGTGGTAGAACTCGCCGTGCGTGATCACGACGAACTCGACCCGGTCCCCCACCGTGGCCTCGAAGTTCGGCCCGGAGTGCGGCGCCTTGTTGTTGATGCGCATGTCGTTGAAGACGACCGTGTGCGTGCGGTCCGGCAGCACGTCGCCCTTGCGGCGCACGATGACCGCCCCGAACAGGCCCTTCTGCAGCCCCACGGTGCCGTGGTCGGTGCCGACGACGTGGTCGTGGTAGTGCCAGTAGCCCGCGCTGCCCGCCCGCCAGGTGCCGTCCTTGCGGCGGCCCGGGGCGTGGGTGCGCCAGGTGTAGGTGCGGGTGCCGCCCGGCTCGACGTGACTGCGGTTCATCTTCGTGCCGTCGCTGGTGATCTCGTAGTCCAGTCCGTGCACGTGCAGGCTGACCGGCACGTCCATGGTGTTCTCGAACTCGACGTGCAGGGTGTCCCCTTCGTTGAGTTCGATCAGCGGGCCGGGGACGGTGGCCTTGCCCTTCTCCAGGCCGTAGCCCATCTGACCGTCCGCCAGCTTCTCGGCGTACATCCTGATGCGCTTCACCTCGCCCCCGGCGGGTGCCGTCTTGGCCGGCCCGTCGGCGCTGATGGCCTCCGGCGCCACGGACAACGATGTCGCGACGGCCGCGCCGCCCAGCAGCACGCGCCGGTTGAAGCTGCGTCTGTCCATGCGGAACTCCCCACCCTGGTAAGGCTTTCACGGAGGCGTACCTGTGATGAACCGGTGAGACGGTACCGGCCGCGCTCCCGTTTATCCACACTCAAGACAAAGTTGGTGCCATCCCGGTCATAGGTATTGGCGGGATGGGCAAAGGGGTTTAGCTTCCTTGGCGGTGTTGCCGCGACCGAGGAGGTGCCCATGCACTTACGAGGGCTGAGCAAGAGAAGACGCGTCTGGGCGGCCTCCTTGGCCGCCGGTGCCGTGACCGCCGGGTTGCTGTCGGGCCCCGCCGCGAGTGCGCGTCCCTATCCGGATCCATCCCTGACAACGATGTCGATCAAGTCGCCGCCGGGTGGCGCGAACGTGCGGGTGCTGGTCTTCCACGGTTCCGCCGCCGGGGAGGAGTCCCCGGTCGTGAACGCCGCGATCGAGGCCATCGAGGACATCGGGCTGACCGGCCCGGCGAACCGCCGCTTCAAGGTGCAGGCGACGGGCGACGCCTCGGTGTTCACCGACGGCACGCGGCTCGGCCGCTTCAACGCGGTCGTGTTCCTGACCGGCGGTGGCGACGTCCTGGACCCGGAGCAGGAGGCGGGCCTGGAGGCGTACATGGAGGCCGGCGGCGGGTTCCTCGGCATCCACGACGCGGCGCGGGCGGAGCCGTACTCGGACTGGTTCACCGGTCTGGTCGGGGCCCGTCCTGCCGCGTCGAGCCCCACGGCCGTGCAGCGGGCGACCGTGGAGGTCGGCGACCGCCGGCACCCGGCGACCAAGGACCTGCCGGTGCAGTGGAAGCGCCCGGACAGGTGGCTGAACTGGGTGAAGAACCCGTCGGGCGAGGTCCACACCGTGGCCCGGGTGCGGGAGTCGACGTACCAGCCGGGCGCGGGCGCCAACGGCTGGGACCACCCGGTCAGCTGGTGCCGGGACTACGACGGCGGCCGTTCCTTCTACACGGGCATGGGCGGCACGGTGTCGTCGTACGACGAGACCGACTTCCGGGCCCACCTGCGCGGCGCGCTCATGTGGACGACGCGGCTGGAGCAGGCCGACTGCAAGGCGGCCATCAACGCCAACTACGCGGCGGAGCGGCTGACCAAGCCCAACCAGCCGGGGCGGAACGACCAGATCGGTGAGCCGCACGGGCTGGTCACCGCGCCCGACGGCCGGGTCTTCTACATCGGCCGGGGCGGAGCCGACTCCTCGCAGCCGGTGATCACCGACTGGAACAACCCCGACATCGGCAAGGGCAAGGGCGAGATCCACGTCTACGACCCGAAGACCAAACAGGTCACCCTGGCCGGCGCGCTGACCGTCTTCGGCAACAAGGGCGGCGGCGACGAACTGGTCAAGGTCGAGGAGGGCCTGCTCGGCATCGAACTCGACCCGGAGTTCGCCCGGAACGGGTGGGTGTACCTGCACTACACGCCGCACGAGCGGATCAACCGCGAGACGCGCATGGCGGAGCGGCGGGTCTCCCGGTTCACGCTCGACCAGGCCACCGACAAGCTGGACCTCGCCAGTGAGAAGGTCCTGCTGAAGTGGCCGGTGCAGATCCACAGTTGCTGCCACGCGGGCGGCGGGATGGCCTGGGACTCCAAGGGCAACCTGTACATCGCCACCGGGGACAACAACTCCAGCGGCTTCAGCGGCGGTTACTCGGGCAACAACCCCGAACCGAACTACAAGGGCGTCTCGTTCGCGGACGCGCGTCGCACGGCCGGCAACACCAACAACCTCAACGGCAAGATCCTGCGCATCCACCCGGAGCCGGACGGCACGTACACGCTGCCCGAGGGCAACCTCTTCACGGGCAAGGAGACCGACGAGGGCGGCGGCAAGACGCGCGGCGAGATCTATGTGATGGGCGTGCGCAACCCGGCGCGCATCTTCGTCGACAAGTCGACCGACGTGCTCTACGCGGGCTGGGTCGGACCGGACGCGGGCTCGCCCTCGACGACCTGGGGCCCGGCCAAGTACGACACGTTCGCCGCCATCACGAAGGCGGGCAACCGCGGCTGGCCGTACTGCATGGGCAACAAGCAGCCCTACCGGGACCGCAACCTGCCGGACCCGTCCAAGCCGCTGGGCTGGTACGACTGCGACCACCCGAAGAACGAGTCGCCGAACAACGACGGCCTGGTCAACCTGCCGCCGGTGACCGGCAACAACATCTGGTACTCGCCCTCGGGCGGCGCGCCGGACTACCCGCGGAACGCGAACGGGGTCCCCTCCTACAAGCCGGAGGAGGCCACGTACAAGCTGCCCTGGCTCAAGGGCGGCGGCCAGGCGGCCATGAACGGGCCGGTGTACCGGTCCGACGCGGTCGCGGCCGACAGCACCGTCAAGTGGCCGGCCTACTGGGACGGCAAGTGGTTCGTCGGCGACTTCTACGACGCCGACCAGCCGCGCCACGCGGTGCTGATGGACCCGAAGACGCAAGGAGACGGCGGTCTGCCGGTGCACGCGGAGTCGCTGAAGAAGATCGTGCCGATCGGCAACGACGGCATCAGGAACCTGATGGACTGGAAGTTCGGCCCCGACGGCGCGCTGTACGTCCTCGACTACGGCCGCGGCTTCTTCACCTCGGACTCCAAGTCGGCCCTGTGGCGGGTCGTCTACAAGGGCGGCGGGCCGACCCCGGCCGCCGGTCAGCTGGCGAGGGGGACCGAGTGACACGGCATCTGGCGCACCGAAGAATCTGGGCCGCCCTGCTGGCCGCCCTGCTCGTGATGCTCGGCGTGCAGGCGATGCCCGCCGCCGGGCAGGCACAGGCGCCGGCCGCCGAACAGGTGCTCACCTGGACGGCCGGCAACGACATCGACAAGTACCTGTCGGCGCCGAAGACGGCGGTCGCCGGCCAGGCCACCATCGTCTTCGAGAACAGCGCGGCCACCGGCAACACCACGGGCATGCCGCACACGCTGACGTTCGTGACCAGCGACCCCGAGTTCAACAGCGACGTGCAGCTCAACATCCTGGCCAACCCGAACGACGCCCAGGGCGGCAAGCACACCGCCCAGGTCACGCTCACGCCGGGCCGGTACTTCTACCACTGCACCATCCCCGGCCACGGCCAGATGCAGGGCATCCTCACGGTGACCGAGGGCACGGGTGAGGACACCACGGCGCCCGAGGCGTCGGCGCACGTCAGCGGCACGCAGAACACGCAGGGCCAGTACGTCGGCTCCGCGAGCGTGGCGCTGCACGCCACCGACGAGGGCGGCTCGGGTCTGGACCGGATCGAGTACGCGCTCGGCGACGCGGGTGCCTGGCAGCCCTATACCACGCCCGTGGTGGTCGACCAGGTCGGTGACCACACGGTCCGCTACCGGGCGTTCGACAAGGCGGGCAACGTCTCCGCCGAGAAGAGCACCCGGTTCACGGTCGTGGCACCGCAGTCGGACGACACCACCGCGCCGGAGACCTCGGCGACGGTGACCGGCGAGCGGAACGCGGACGGGGCGTACATCGACATGGCGACGGTCACCGTCTCCGCGTCCGACACCGGCTCCGGGGTCAACACGATCGAGTACGCGATCGGCTCCGGTGCCTGGCAGCCGTACACCGCGCCCGTGATGGTGCACCAGGTGGGCGAGCACACCATCCGCTACCGCGCCACCGACAAGGCGGGCAACGTGGCGGCGGAGAAGAACGTGCGGTTCACGGTCGCCGCGGCGCCGCCGCAGGACACCACCCCGCCGGTGACGGGCGTGACCGTGGAGGGCACGAGGAACTCCGACGGGGCGTACGTCAACAGCGCCCGGGTGACCGTCACGGCGACCGACGCGCACGGTTCGGGCGTCGAGCGGATCGAGTACTCGCTCGACGGCGGGCCGTACCTGGCCTACTCGGCGCCGGTGGTGGTGGACCGGGCCGGTGCGCACACCGTGGCGTACCGGGCGACCGACAAGGCCGGCAACACCTCGGCGGCCCGCACGGTGACCTTCACGGTCGTCTCCGGCGGGGTGCCGGCGCCCGACTGCCCGGAGTACGACGAGCGGCTGACGGTGTTCGTCGGCACGGTCGACTCAGGGGTGCGCAACCGGGTGACCGACAACCGGTGCCGGATCGGCGAGCTGATCGAGGACGAGAAGGAGTGGACGTCCCACGCGCTGTTCCTCAAGCACGTCACGTCCGTCCTGGACGCCCTGCTGAAGGAAGGCGTGATCGACCAGCGCGAGTACAACGCCGTCCGCAAGGCCGCCCGCCAGTCGGGCATCGGCAGGCCGGGGCAGACCGAGGGCTACCGGGCGATCTTCGACGGCAGCGCGGAGTCCCTGGCCAAGTGGCAGCACGTGGGCGGCGGTTCGTTCGGGCTGAACCCGGACGGGACGATCACCTCCAGCACCACGACGCCGGGCATGGGCATGCTGTGGTTCCCGCAGCGCAAGTACGGCGACTTCTCGCTGAAGCTCCAGTGGCGTGACGACGCGCCCGGCACGGGCAACGCCAACTCGGGCGTCTTCGTCCGCTTCCCGTGGGTCCACGACCACCCCGAGGAGTCCCGGCCCGAGTGGGTCGCCATCAAGTACGGGCACGAGGTGCAGGTGCTCGACCGGCCCGACGGCGACATGTACAAGACGGGCTCGATCTACGGTTTCGACCGCGTGGGCCTGGCCGGTGCGGGCGTGACGCAGAAGGGCACCTGGAACGACTACGAGATCCGGGTGGAGGGCCAGCACTACTCGGTCTTCCGCAACGGCGTGCTGATCAACGAGTTCGACAACACCGGCGGCCAGGAGTTCACTCCCCCGCGCTCGGACGACCCGGGCACGGACGGGCGGCGCTTCGCCTCCGGCTACATCGGGCTCCAGGTGCACGGCACGACGGACGTGGTCTCGTTCCGCGACATCCGGATCAAGGAGTTGTAGGAGGCGCCTGTTTGCGGGCCCTGCTCGGCTGTACCCGTCTGGGCTCCCCCGGCATCTTCGGATACTCGGGCGGGTACGGCAGGTCGCCAAGACCGTGGTCGTGCTCGTCGCGGCGGGCGAGGTCGAGCAGGGCTTCCAGGGAATAGCGATGGTCGTCCATGTCCGCGTGCACATCGCCCAGTTCGGCGAAGCGCGCGGGCATGGTCGCGAGGTCGAAGTCCCGCGGGTGCGCGACCCCGACCTCCTCCCAGCGCAGGGGCGCGGAGACGGGGGCGTGCGGGCGGGGCCGTACCGAGTAGGCGGAGGCGATGGTGCGGTCGCGGGCCGTCTGGTTGTAGTCGAGGAAGATGCGCTCGCCGCGCTCCTCCTTCCACCACTTGATGGTGACCCGCTCCGGCATCCGCCGCTCCATCTCCCGGCCGACGGCGATGGCGGCGCGCCGGACCTGGGTGAAGGTCCAGCGCGGCTCGATGGGCACGAACACGTGCAGGCCCCGGCCGCCCGAGGTCTTGGGGAAGCCGCGCAGTCCGCCGAACTCGTCCAGCACGGCCCGTAGTTCGTGGGCGGCGCGGGCGGCGTCGTCGTAGTCGGTGCCGGGCTGCGGGTCGAGGTCGATGCGCAGTTCGTCGGGGCGGTCGACGTCGTCGCGGCGGACCGGCCAGGGGTGGAAGGTGAGCGTGCCGAACTGGGCGGCCCACACCACCGCGCCGACCTCGGTGGGGCACATCTCGTCGGCGCTGCGGCCGCTGGGGAAGGTGATGTGCGCGGTCGGGATCCAGTCGGGCATGTTCTTCGGCGCCCGCTTCTGGAAGAAGTTCTCACCGGCCACGCCCTCGGGGTAGCGCTCCAGGGTGGTCGGCCGGTCGCGCAGGGCGCGCAGGATGCCGGGGCCGACGGCGATGTAGTAGCGGGCGAGGTCCAGCTTGGTGAAACCGCGCTCCGGGAAGAAGACCTTGTCCGGGCTGGACAGCCGCACGGTCCGGCCGTCCACCTCCAGTTCCACCGCGTCACCCATGTCCGTCACGGTAGGCGTAGCCCGCGCACCTCGCATATCGGGCGCACCGGACCGTAGGGGCGCAGAATCGAGCCATGGATCTGCCGGTGATGCCCCCTGTCCTGCCGATGCTCGCCAAGTCCGTGGCGGCGATCCCCGCGGGCATGCACTACGAGGCGAAGTGGGACGGCTTCCGGGCGATCGTGTTCCGCGACGGGGACGAGGTGGAGCTCGGGAGCCGGAACGGCAAGCCGTTGACCAGGTACTTCCCCGAGCTCGTGGGGGCCGCGCGGGAGCGGCTGCCCGAGCGGTGCGTGGTGGACGGGGAGATCGTGATCGCGCGCGAGGGGCACCTGGACTTCGACGCGCTGACGGAGCGGATCCACCCGGCGGACTCACGGGTACGGACCCTGGCCGAGCGGACACCGGCCTCGCTCGTCGTGTTCGACCTGCTGGCGCTCGGGGACGAGTCGCTGATGAACGCCCCGCTGACCGAGCGGCGCGAGCGGCTGAGTGAGGCGCTGTCCGGGGTGACGGCGCCGGTGCACCTCGCGCCGGCGACCACGGACATCGACGTGGCGCGGCAGTGGTTCGAGCAGTACGAGGGGGCGGGTCTGGACGGGGTCGTCGCCAAGCCGCCCACGGGGCGCTACCGTCCGGACGAACGGGCCATGTTCAAGATCAAGCACGAGCGGACGGCGGACGTCGTCGTGGCCGGGTACCGGCTGCACAAGAGCGGCCCCGTCGTGGGCTCCCTCCTGCTCGGCCTGTACGACGACCGGGGCACGCTGCAGCACGTGGGCGTGTCCGCCGCCTTCACGATGAGGCGGCGGGCGGAGCTGGTCGAGGAGCTGGAGCCGCTGCGCATGGACGACGTCTCCGGGCACCCCTGGGCGGCCTGGTCGGAGGAGGCCGCCCACGAGTCGGCGCGGCTGCCGGGGGCACCGAGCCGCTGGTCGGGCCGGAAGGACCTGTCGTGGGTGCCGCTCAGGCCGGAGCGGGTGGCCGAGGTGGCGTACGACCACATGGAGAACGGGCAGCGCTTCCGGCACACGGCCCGCTTCCGCCGCTGGCGCCCGGACCGGATCCCCTCCAGTTGCACGTACGCGCAGCTGGAGGAGCCGGTCCGCTACGACCTGGCGGAGATCCTCGGCGCCTGACGACGGGCCCCGCGGCGGTCGGGGCCGCTCAGGGCTGCATGAGGACCTTGACCGCGCCGTCCTGCTTGCGCTGGAACATCTCGTACGCCTGCGGCGCCTGGGACAGCGGCACCCGGTGGGTGGCGAAGTCGTCCACGCCGAGGGGGTCCTCGTCGGTCAGGTACGGGATGATCTCGTCGGTCCAGCGGCGGACGTTGGCCTGGCCCATCCGCATCTGCACCTGCTTGTCGAACAGCGTGAGCATCGGCATCGGGTCGGCCATGCCGCCGTAGACGCCGGAGAGCGAGATGGTGCCGCCGCGGCGTACCAGGTCGATGGCCGTGTAGAGCGCGGCGAGCCGGTCGACGCTGAAGCGCTCGGACATCGGGCCGCTCAGCTTGCGCGGCAGCACCGCGGCGGTGTTCTGCATCAGACGGGCCGCCGCGCTGCCGTGGGCCTCGGTGCCGACCGCGTCGATCACGGCGTCGGGGCCGCGGCCGTCGGTCTCGTCGCGGATCGCGGCGACGAGTTCCTTCTCGTTGTCGAAGGACCGCAGGTCGTAGGTCTCCACGCCCCGCGCGCGGGCCCGGGCCAGCCGCTCCGGGACGAGGTCGACGCCGAACACCCGCCCGGCGCCCTTCACCTGGGCGACCCGGCAGGCCATGTCGCCGATGGGTCCGAGGCCGAGCACGGCGATGCTGCCGCCCTGCGGGACGTCGGCGTAGGCGACGGCCTGCCAGGCGGTGGGCAGCACGTCGGAGAGGTAGACGAAGCGGTCGTCGGGCGGGCCCTCGGGGACCTTGATCGGGCCGAACTGGGCCTGCGGCACGCGCAGGTACTCGGCCTGGGCGCCCGGCACCGCGCCGTACAGGCGGGTGTAGCCGAACAGGGCGGCGCCCATGCCCTCGCCGTGCACCTGGGTGGTCTCGCACTGGGTGGGCAGGCCGGTCAGGCACATCCAGCAGGTGCCGCAGGCGATCTGGAACGGGACGACGACCCGGTCCCCGACCTGGAGGTCCGGGACGCCCGCGCCGACCTCCTCGACGATGCCCATCGGTTCGTGGCCGAGGATGTCGCCCGGGGTCATGAACGGCGTGAGCACCTCGTACAGGTGCAGGTCGGATCCGCACAGACCGCTGGAGGTGATGCGGATGATCGCGTCCGTGGGTTCCCGGATGCTCGGATCGGGCACGTTCTCCACCCGCACGTCCCGTTTGCCCTGCCAGGTCACTGCCCTCATCGCTGCGCGCTCCCTCCGTCGGCGTGCGCGTCGGTCGGTCGGCGGGGTCCGGGTACCCGGGCGCCCCGCGCTGAACCTTTGCGCCGATCGACGGACGGGAGCGGACACCAGCCCGTCAACAAGGATCAGGTCTGGCCGTAGATGGTCAGATAAGCGCACAATCGAGACACATCGACGACAGGGGCGCGGTGGCGACGGTGGGCATGGGACGAGGGGCGCGCGGACGGCGCGCCACGACGACGGCGACGCTGCTGGCCGTCACGGTGACGGCCGCCCTGGCGTCGGGATGCACCGGCGGGGGCGCCACCCCCGACGACGGGCGGGGGTCCTCCAGCGCCTCGCAGCGGGGGACCTCGCCGTCGGCGGCCGGGCCCTCCGCGCTCGCCGTCAAGCTCGACAACGCCGGCTCCGCCCGTCCGCACACGGGCGTCGACGCCGCGGACGTGGTGTACGTGGAGCAGGTCGAGGGCGGTCTGAGCCGGCTGATGGCGGTGTACGCGACGCGGCTGCCGGAGGCCGTCGGCCCGGTGCGCAGCGCCCGCGAGTCCGACCTGGAGCTGCTGCGCCAGTTCCACCGGCCCACGCTGGTGTTCTCCGGCGCGCAGAGGAAGCTCCTGCCGCTGATCGACCGTGCGCCGCTGCGGGCGGTGACCCCGTCCGACGCCCCCGGGGCGTTCTACCGCGGCAGTGACCGGACCGCCCCGCACAACCTCTACGTGCGGCCCGGGCGGCTCGCCCCCGAGGCCCCGGGCCGGGCGGCCCTGACCACCGGCTTCCGCTACGGCCCCGCCCCGGCCGGCGGCACGGCGACGGCCTCGCGGACCGTGCGCTACCCGGCGGCCCGCTTCACCTTCACCTGGTCCGACGCCCGCGACCGCTGGCTGGTCGGCATGGACGGCGCCCCCGCCACGACGGCGGACGGCGCGCGGATGACGGCGGCGACCGTCGTCGTGCAGTACGTGAAGGTCCGCGAGTCCGGCTTCCGGGACTTCCTCGGCAACAACTCGCCGTACACCGAGACGGTCGGCTCCGGGAAGGCGACCGTGCTGCGCGACGGACGGGCCTGGGACGTGGCCTGGAAGCGCGCGAAGGCCACGGACGGGACCGCGTTCGCCGACGGCGACGGCTTCCCGGTGAACTTCGCGCGGGGCCAGGTCTGGGTGGTGTACGCCAACGCCTCCTGACCGGCCGCCCTCAGCGGGGCACGGCCAGGGGCTCCTCCGGGTGGCGCAGGCCCTCGGCCGCGTCCGCCACCCGCCGGATGAGGTCGAGGAACACCGTCCGCTCGTCGGCGGTGAGCGGGGCGAGGAAGACCTGGTTCATCCGGGCGGTGCGCACGGTCAGCCTGCGGTGCGTGCGCGCCCCCGCCTCCGTCAGGCGCAGCAGGGCGCGGCGGCCGTCCTGGGGGTCGCGGACCTTGTCGAGCAGTCCGCGCCGGCTGAGCCGGCTGACCACCTCGGCGACCGTGGACCGGTCGAGCCCCACCCGCTCCCCCACCGTGCGCTGGTCCAGGCCGGGCTCGTCGACGAGCGTGTTGAGGACCGCGTACTGGGGCGAGGTGATCTCCTCCGAGACCATCGTGTTCCACAGCAGGTAGTGCGCCTGCTGCAGCCGCCGGGCCAGGTGCCCGGGGTGGGTGGTGAGGTCCGCCGCCGCCATAGTGCACCCCTCGGTCGATTCGTTGGTGCACTGAACGATAGTCGACGACCGCAGAGCCGTCTGCCGCCCACGAGGGGGACGGTGGGCCGTACTTCGAGGTCTTGACGCCCTTCGCGTTCCGGTGGCAGCGTGAGGGCCGGCTCGCCGAAATGCTCAGTGCCCTGACTAACGGGGTCGGGTGCGCGCGGAAGAGATGGGGCTTTCCGGATGGACAAGGTGGTCGCCACGGCCCGGGAGGCGGTGGCCGACGTGCCGGACGGCGCGTCGCTCGCGGTGGGCGGTTTCGGGCTCAGCGGGGTGCCGAACGTGCTGATCCAGGCGCTGTACGAGCGTCAGGTGTCCGGCCTGTCGGTGGTCTCCAACAACTGCGGGGCCATGGAGTCCGGGCTCGCCGTCCTGCTGGCCGCCGGCCGGATCGCCCGGGTGACGGGCTCCTACATCGGCGCGAACAAGGAGTTCGCCCGGCAGTACCTCGCCGGGGAGCTGGAGGTCGAGCTGATCCCGCAGGGGACGCTCGCCGAGCGGCTGCGGGCCGGAGGCGCCGGGATCCCCGCCTTCTACACGCCCGCCGGGGTGGGCACCCAGGTCGCCGACGGCGGGCTGCCGTGGCGCTACGACGGGCAGGGCGGCATCGCGCTGGCGTCACCGCCCAAGGAGGTCCGCGAGTTCGACGGCACGGAGTACGTGCTGGAGCGCGGCATCCGCACCGACTTCGCCCTGGTCCGCGCCGCCCGGGGCGACCGGCACGGCAACCTGGTCTTCAACAAGTCCGCCCGGAACTTCAACCCGCTGGCCGCGATGGCCGGGCGGGTGACGATCGCCGAGGTGGAGGAGCTCGTGGAGGTCGGCGCGATCGACCCGGACGCCGTGCACCTGCCGGGCATCTTCGTGCAGCGGGTGCTGGCGCTCACCCCGGAGCAGGCGGCGGACAAGAGGATCGAGCAGCGGACGGTGAGGTCCTGATGGCCTGGACGCGTGCGGAGATGGCCGCGCGGGCGGCGCGCGAGCTGCGGGACGGCCAGTACGTCAATCTCGGCATCGGCCTGCCCACGCTGATCCCCAACCACCTGCCCGAGGGCGTCGAGGTCGTCCTCGAATCGGAGAACGGCATCCTCGGCACCGGGCCCTATCCCACCGAGGACGCCGTCGACCCGGACCTGATCAACGCCGGGAAGGAGACGGTGACGGTCCTGCCGGGTGCCTCCTTCTTCGACTCCGCGCTGTCCTTCTCGATGATCCGGGGCGGGCACATCGACGTCGCCGTGCTGGGCGCGATGCAGGTGTCGGAGCGGGGCGACCTCGCCAACTGGGCCGTGCCCGGCAAGCTGGTCACCGGCATCGGCGGGGCGATGGACCTGGTGCACGGCGCGCGGACGGTCGTGGTCGTCATGACGCACACCGCGAAGGACGGCTCGCCCAAGATCCTGCCCGAGTGCACGCTGCCGCTGACCGGCAAGGGCTGCGTGAACCGGATCATCACCGACCTCGGCGTCCTCGACGTCACCGCCGAAGGGCTCGTCCTGGCCGAGACCGCGCCGGGGGTGAGCGCCGGCGACGTCGCCGCCCGGACCTCCGCCGCACTCACCGTCCCGGAGGGCCTGACGTGAAGGACGTCCACGTCGCCGACGCGGTCCGCACGCGGCGATCCGCGCGGCCGCGGGCCGTCCGCGGCCGGTCGCGCCGTTCCCCGCGCCCCTTCGGGCGGCCCTCCGAAAGAACCTTCCAGGGGACCTCATGACTCTCACCCAGCACGACATCGACCAGGAGATCGCGGCCGAACGCGCCGCCTACGCCAAGCGGCTCGCCGACGGAGGCCCCGTCGAGCACCAGCCGCGCCGCGACTACGCGCCGTACCGCTCCTCGGTACTCCGCCACCCCAAGCAGCCGCCGGTCACCATCGACGTGAGCGAGGACCCGGAGATGGTGGAACTGGGCTCCCCGGCCTTCGGTGAACGGGACATCACCGAGACCGACAACGACCTCACCCGGCAGCACACCGGCGAGCCGATCGGTGAGCGCATCACCGTCTCCGGCCGGGTGCTCGACCGGGACGGCCGCCCGGTGCGCGGTCAGCTCGTGGAGATCTGGCAGGCCAACGCGGCGGGCCGCTACGTCCATCAGCGCGAGCAGCACGACGCCCCGCTGGACCCGAACTTCACCGGTGTGGGCCGCACCCTCACCGACGACCAGGGCCGCTACCACTTCACCACCATCCAGCCCGGCCCCTACCCGTGGCGCCAGCACCTCAACGCCTGGCGGCCGGCGCACATCCACTTCTCGCTCTTCGGCACGGCCTTCACCCAGCGCCTGGTGACGCAGATGTACTTCCCGAGCGACCCACTGTTCCCCTACGACCCGATCATCCAGTCGGTGACGGACGACGCGGCCCGGCAGCGGCTGGTCGCGACGTACGACCACAGCCTGTCGGTGCCGGAGTTCTCGATGGGCTACCACTGGGACATCGTGCTGGACGGCCCGCGAGCCACCTGGCTCGAAGAGGGGCGCTGAGCTGCCGTGACGAGGACCGACACGAGCCGCCCCAAGAGCGTGCTGCCCACCCCCTCGCACACCGTCGGGCCCTTCTACGGCCACGCCCTGCCGTTCCGCGGCGGCGAGGACATCGCGCCCGCCGGGCACCCGGACACGATCACCGTGCACGGGTACGTCACCGACGGCGCGGGCGCGCCGCTGCCGGACGCGCTGATCGAGTTGTGGGGTCCTCACCCGCGGGGCGACCTGCCCACGGCCGACGGCTCGATGCGGCGCGACCCGGCCTCGGGCGGCTTCCTGGGCCGCAACGGCGTGGAGTTCACGGGGTGGGGCCGCGTCCAGACCGACGCGAACGGCCACTGGTACGCGCGGACGCTGCGGCCCGGAGCGCGTGGACGGCACGCCCCGTACCTCAGCGTGTGCGTCTTCGCGCGCGGACTCCTGGTGCACCTGTACACCCGGATCTACCTGCCGGGCGACGCCGCCGTCCTCGCGGCCGATCCGCTGCTGTCCCGGGTGCCCGACGGGCGGCGCGACACGCTGATCGCCGCGCGGGAACCGGACGGCACGTACCGTTTCGACATCCGCCTTCAGGGCGAAGGCGAGACGGTCTTCCTGGAGTTCCAGTGACATCTCCCTCCGGCGATCCCGGCCTGCTCGCCCCCGGGTGGGCCGACTCGCCGGTCGCGGCCGCGACCGGCGACGACGCGTACCTGCGGGCCCTGCTCGACGCGGAGGCCGCGCTGACCCGGGCCCAGGCGGCGCTGGGCCTGGCTCCGGCCGAGGCGGCCGCGGCGGTGACCGGGGCGGCGCGCTCCGGCGCCTTCGACGCCCGGTCGCTGGCCGTGCGGGCACGGGCCGGCGGCAACCCGGTCATCCCCCTCGTCGCCGATCTCACCAAGGCCGTCGGCGAACCGTACGGCCCGTACGTCCACCGGGGTGCGACCAGCCAGGACGTCCTGGACACCGCGGCCATGCTGGTGGCGGCGCGCGCCCTGGAGCTCGTCCTGGCCGATCTCGGCCGCACCGCCGAGGCCCTGGCCCGGCTGGCCGCCGAGCACCGTGACACGGCGCTGCCCGGGCGGACGCTCACGCAGCACGCCGTGCCGACCACGTTCGGGCTCAAGGCCGCGGGATGGCGGTCGCTGGTGCTCGACGCGCGGGACCGGGTGCGGGCGGTGCGGGACGCGCTGCCGGTGCAACTCGGGGGCGCGGCGGGTACGTTGGCGGCCTTCGGCGCGTACGGCGCGGCCGACCCGGCCGCGCTGCCGGCGGCGTACGCCCGCGAACTCGGCCTGCGGGCGCCGGACCTGCCCTGGCACACGCTGCGGACGCCGGTCGCGGACCTGGCCGGGTGCCTGGCCTTCACCGCGGGTGCCCTCGGCAAGATGGCCGTGGACGTCCTCACGCTGTCGCGCACCGAGATCGCCGAGGTGGCCGAGGGCAGCGGCGGTGGTTCGTCCGCGATGCCGCACAAGGCGAATCCGGTACGGTCCACCCTCGTCGTGGCCGCCGCGCGGCGGGCGCCGCAGCTCGCGGCCACGCTGTACGGGTCGATGGCCGCGGAGGACGAACGCCCGGCCGGGGCCTGGCACGCCGAGTGGGAACCACTGCGGGACCTGCTGCGGCTGGCCGGCGGGGCCGCCCGGGACGCCGCCGAGCTGGCCGGGGGGCTGCGGGTCAGGCCGGAAGCCATGCGTGCCCACCTGGATCTGACCGGCGGGGCGATCGTCTCCGAGCGGCTGTCCGCCGAACTGGCCGAGGTCCTGGGCCGCGCCCGGGCCAGGCAGCTCCTCACCCGCCTGGCCGCCGGGGGGCGCCCGCTCGCCGACGCGCCGGAGCTCGCGGGCGCCGACCTCGACCCCACCCACTACACCGGCTCCGCCGGAGCCCTCACCGACCGTGCGCTGGAGCGACGTTGACCCTGCTGCATCACCGTGCCGAAGGCCCCGCCTGCGCTCCCCCGCTGCTGCTCGGACCCTCGCTCGGCACCTCGTACGCCCTGTGGGACGGGGTGGCGCCCGAGCTGTCGACCACCCATCGCGTGGTCCGCTGGGACCTGCCGGGGCACGGCGGTTCGGCGGCTGGGCTCCTCACGGCGGGCGCCACCGTCGGCGATTTGGCCGGCCTGGTGCTGGCGCTCGCCGACGCGCTCGGCATCGAGCGGTTCGCCTACGCGGGGGTGTCACTGGGCGGAGCCGTGGGCCTGCACCTCGCGGTGCACCACCCCGAACGGCTGGTCTCGCTGGCCGTGATCTGCTCGTCGGCACACTTCAACGGGCGCGGGCCGTGGGAGGAACGGGCCGCGCGGGTGCGGCGCGACGGGCTGGCCGAACTGGCGGACGGCGCCGACGCGCGCTGGTTCACGGGCGGTTTCACCGTGCCGGAGCTGGTGGCCGACCACCGCCGGGCCGACCCGGAGGCGTACGCCGCCTGCTGTGACGCCCTCGCCGCGTTCGACCTGCGGGACCGGCTGCCGGAGATCGGCGTGCCGACCCTGCTGGTCGCCGGCCGCGACGATCCGGCGACGCCGCCCGCGCACCTGCGGGAGATCGCCGACGCCGTGCCGGGCGCGGCACTGGTGGAGATCCCGGGAGCCTCGCACCTGGCGCCCGCGCAGTGCCCGCAGGCGGTACTGGCCGCGCTGCGGTCCCACCTCGGGCCGCCCGCCGGGCGGGGCGTGGAGG
The DNA here is from genome assembly GCF_056432865.1 of Streptomyces sp. NPDC044921. Classification (NCBI taxonomy): domain Bacteria; kingdom Bacillati; phylum Actinomycetota; class Actinomycetes; order Kitasatosporales; family Streptomycetaceae; genus Streptomyces; species Streptomyces sp. NPDC044921. Next base: position 114,124 of record NZ_JBWKIF010000010.1, on the reverse strand, counting down.
TGCGGCGCGAGGTGCTCGGCGACCATCACGTGGACCGGGCGCAGCAGCGGCAGACGCCCTTCACCGCGCGGTTCCAGGACTTCATCTCCCGCTACGCCTGGGGCGAGATCTGGACCGATCCGACGCTGTCGCGCCGCGAGCGCAGCATGATCACCCTGACCGCGCTGGTCGCGCACGGCCACCACGACGAGCTGGCGATGCACGTCCGGGCGGCCCGCCGCAACGGCCTCACGGCCGAGGAGATCGGCGCGGTGCTGCTGCAGACGGCGGTGTACTGCGGGGTGCCGGCGGCGAACGCGGCGTTCGCGACGGCCCAGCGGGTGCTGGCGGAGGAGGACGGCACGGGAGGGTGACCCTGCCGGTCGTACGCTCGGCAGCCGCTCACCCCCGGGCCGGCCGGCGCGCCTGCCACGGCGCCGTGTCCACGAGGCGGCGTACGAACCCCGCGGGACCCGGCCGGCGGCGGTTACGGACAGCTGGCCCGCGTCTGGGTCACCGGGGCGCGCGACTCACCGGGGGGCGGCGCCCGCCGCCAGTTCCGCGCGCGCCCGGTCCGCGAGTCCGTCCGCGCCGCAGGAGACCGCCAGGTCCAGGCCGCGCCGCAGGTCGGCCGCCGAACGGGCCGCGATGCCGTACTCGATCCGGGCCGCCGCGTGCTCGTACTGGCAGGGCGAGGCCTCCAGGTAGGTGACGGCCCGGGCCAGGAGCCGGACCGCGCGCTGGCCGGTCTCCAGGGCGGCGGCGCAGCGCAGGGCCTCTCCTATGGCGGTGTCCGTGCCGAAGCGCTCGGCCTGGCGGCGGACGTCGACGGCCAGCCGGGCGGCGCGGGCCGGGTCCTCGGTGCTCAGGGCGCGGGCGAGGTCCGTCGCCCAGGGGACGAGCACCGGGTTGTGGTGGCCCCGGGCCGCCGCGGCCTTCTCGGCGGCCTCCAGTTCGTTGATGCCGTCCTTGGTCCGGCCGACGGCCAGCAGCAGCCGGCCGCGCACCGACCGCGGGTCGGGCAGCACGATCGTGGACGGGTAGGGCGGGGCGAAGCCGTACCGCTCGGCGACGTCCCACGCCTCCTCGACGCGGCCGCGGGCCAGGAGCGTGTCGACGAGGTTGCAGGTCGCGGACCAGTACAGGGGCAGGCCGCGGCCGACGCGCTCGGCGACGCGCAGCGACTCGCGCAGGGACGCCTCGGCCTCCGTCAGACGACCGCGCCTGCGGTGGCCGAGCCCGACGTAGGCGTGGGCCAGGGCGAGGTGGCCGCCGCTCCAGCCGGCCGTCTCGTAGGCGCGCAGGGCTTCGTTGTACAGGGCCTCGGCGCGGTCGAGGCGGTCGGTGAAGGCGTACGCGTTGGCCAGCATCAGCAGCAGTTCGATGCCCCACTCGGTGTCGGTCCAGCCCAGTCCCGGGGCCAGGCGGCCGTTGACCAGGGCGCGGTCGCACAGCTCGGCGACCTCCTCGGCGTTCTCGCCGTGCATCAGGGCGTCGAAGCCGCGCAGGATGAGCAGCGCGCGTTCGGAGTTGTCCCGGCCGGTGCAGGTGCGCGCGAGGTCGGCCAGGCGCTCGGAGCGGCCGGGTGAGCTGGCCTCGCCGGCGTGGAGGCTCTCCCACATGAACTGGACGGCCTGAAGCCGCATCCGGGCGGGGCCGGGCCCGAGCCGGGAGGCCTCCGCCTCGACCGTGCGGACCGCCTCCTCCAGCTGGTCGTTGTGCAGGAGCGCCTGGGAGAGCCGGAAGACGGCGTCCACGCGCTGGTCGCCGTCGAGACCGGGCATGGCGAGCGCCGTGCGCAGGTGGCCGATCGTGCGGGCGGGCGCGGTGAGGAAGGTGGCCTCGGCCAGTTCGTAGAGCACGTGCGGGTGGGACTCGGGCCGGGGCGGTTCCTTCAGGGCCCGTTCCAGGCAGCGGCGGGCGGCGTCCGGGGCGCCGACGGCGAGGTGCTCGCGGGCGGCCTCGCGCAACTGCCCGACCAGTTCCTCGTCGTCGTCCGGGTGGACCTCCAGCAGGTGCCGGGCGGCGGCCGCCGCGCCCTTGCCCTCGTCGGTGACGATGCGGGCGGCGATGCCGTGCATGGCGGTGCGCAGGGCGTCGGGGATGGAGTTGTAGACGGCGGTGGCGATGAGCGGGTGGACGAACTCCAGGTCGCCCTCGGTGCCGCGGCCGGTGGCGGGGTCCGGTGCGGTGAGGATGCGGGCGGTGCGCAGCAGTTCGGCGCAGCGGCGGGCGTCCGCGGGCTTGAGGGTGGCGAGTTTGGCGACCAGGCCGACGGAGATGCCGGTGCCGAGGATGGCGGCGGCCCAGGCGAACCGGGTGGCGTCGATGCCCAGTTCCTCCAGGCGGGCGACGAGGCCGCCGCCCCGGGCCGAGCGGTTCAGTTCGCGCAGTTCCCCGGCCCGGGCCTCGACCGGTTCGAGTTCGCTGTCCTGTACCCGGGCGAGGAGTTCGACGGTCTCGTAGGGGTTGCCGGCGGTGACGGCCCAGACCTTGCGGCAGAACGCGGCGTCCGCGTGCCGGCCGAGGGTGGCGCGGGTGAGTCCGGCCGTGGCGTCCGGGGTGAGGGCGCTCAGGGTGGTCACGGGGCCGTCGGCGGCGGCCGCGACGGCGTCGAGGTGGCGGGCGCTCGCGCCGGGGAGGTCGCCCGGGCGGCGGGCGACCACGACCAGGACGGACATCTCGTCGAGGCGTTCGGCCAGCCCGGCGAGCCAGTGCAGGGTCTCCTGATCGGCCCAGTGGGCGTCGTCGATCAGCAGGACCAGCGGCCAGTCCCGCTGGGAGAGCCGCCGCACGGCGGCGACCAGACCGTCGCACACGCCCTGCGGGTCGGCCTGCCGGTCACCGGGGTCCGCTATGCCGAGGGCGGGTCCGGCGATGTCGTACCAGTCGCCGAGGTACTCGCGGGCCTCCTCCGGCAGCATCGACACCAGGGCCGGCTGCAGCAACTGCCGTACCACGTTGAAGGGGACCGACCGGAGCGTCTCGCCGCCGCGGGCCGACCAGACCGTGCAGCCGCGCGCCTCGGCGATGCGGCGGGTTTCGGCCAGCAGCGCGGTCTTGCCGAGTCCGGCCTCGCCGCAGAAGACCAGCAGTCCTCCGGTGGAGGAGCGGTCCGCGCACAGGCTGTCGACCGCCCGTGTGACGGCGGCGACTTCCTCGTCGCGCTCCCACAGGGAAGCCGAGGCGGCGGCCGTGGGCCGTACCTCCGTCATCCCGCTACCTCCCCAAGTCGCCCGAACGACGTACAGACGTCGAGCGTAGCCGTCCGGCTGCCCGAGTGGAGGATGGTCGGGACACCTGTTGCCGTGACGGGTGACACGCGGTACGGCCGGACGACGCAACCGGGCCGTCACCAGCCGCCTTCGGGTCAACACCCTGCAATTGCACGGGAGCTGACGCTCACTCACCAAGGCGCGCGCACACGCCGGTCCGGCGGGCGCTGGTCGCCGGGTCGGTGGGCCACCTCATCGAGTACTACGGGTTCGGCGTCTACGGCCACTTCGCGACGATCACCGCGGCGCGGTTCCTCACGCCGGACGGCGGCAGTGGGGTCGAGGGACCGGTGACGGCACGGGCCGAGTTCGCGTTCGCGTGGTTCCTCCGGCCGGGCGGGGCGGCGCTTTTCGGCCGTTCGGCGACCGGTCTTCCTGACGGTCCACGACTGCTGCTGGAATGATCGGGTCCGGCTCCTCTCATGCCTCTTTCACCGACGCCTCATACGGTGGGGGCATGACGCGCGAGACTCCTGCCGGGTGGTACCCGGACCCCGGACAGACAGCGGACGGCCCCGCCACCGAGCGCTGGTGGGACGGCAAGGCCTGGACGCCCTACATCCGCCCGAAGGAGCACGAGGGGTCCGCAGGCCCCGCGACGCCGGAACAGCAGAGCGAGGAGAGCCCGGCGGGGGCGGCGGGCGGGGCACCTGACGGGGCCGCGGCCCGCGCGGCAGACCCCGGCGGTGCGGGGGAACCCGGCAGTGCGGCAACCCCGATACCAGGTTCGGATCCCCGCACGACCGAACCCCGAGCCACGGCGGCCGACGGGAACACGGCCCGTGTCCAGGAGCCCGACGGCGCGCCGGGATCCGGCGGGGCGCAGGGACCCGTCGGGGCGCAGGGACCCGGCAGCGCACAGGAACCCGGCGGCGCGAGGGAACCCGGCAGCGCACAGGAACCCGGCGAGGCGAGGGAATCCGGCGGCGCGCAGGGACCCGGCGGCGTGGCCGGGGCGGTGCCGGTGGCTGGTCCTTCCGCAGGGGGGCCGGTCGCCGCGGCGGGGGCGGTCCCGGCGGCGAGTTCGGCCCCCGCAGGGGATGCCGCCTCCATGTCGGAGGCGGATCCCGCAGGGGAGCAGGGCTTCGCCGGGGCTTCCACGTCCGCGGCGGAACGGACTCCCGCGGCGGATGCCGCTCCCGCGCCCGGGCACGCTCCCGCAGCAAGTCCCACCGGCGACGGGGCGCCCGCCGCGGACAGCCACTCCTCCCCCGCCGCCCCCACGGCGCCCGACGGCGCCCCGGCGGCAGCGGGAACTGCCGTCCATCCGTCCGGCGCGGCCGGGCACCCGGGCGGGCACCCGGGCGGTCACCCCGCCGGTGTCGGCCCGTTCGGCCATGCCGCGGACCCCGGTTACCCGGGTGCTCCCGCATACCCCGGCGGCGCCCTCCCCTATCCCGGCGCCCCCGCCTACCCCACCGCGTCCCCTCCCTCCCCCCGGGCCCGGCGGCTGCGGGCCGGTGTCGCCGTCGGGGCCGCCGTCGTGGTGCTCGCCGGGATAGGTGTGGGGGTGTACGCGCTGACCGACAACGGCGGCGGTTCCGCCACGTCGCAGGCGCCGGGTGGTCCGGGCGGTCCGTTCGGCGGGTCCGGCGGGTCGGGCGGAGACAGCGGCTCCGGAGGCTCCGGGGGCGACGGCGGGTCCGGCGGGCAGAGTCCGCGGCCCGACCGGTCCGAGCCGCCCAGGATCAGGAGCGGCTCGGTGACCGACCCGGTCAGCGGGATCAGCCTGCCGATCCCGCGGGGGTGGTACGGGCAGCAGGGACAGGCCGGTGCGCAGGTGACGTCCGAGGACTCCTACCGGTGCCCCGGTGACACCGCCTCCACCTGTACCAAGGGCGGCGCCTACTCCGCACCCGCCCTCGCCCTCGGCGCCAAGGGCAGCACCCCCGAGGAGATCGCCAAGGCCGACATCGCGGCGAACGCCGAGGAGTCCTACGGCGGCAAGGCCTACGGCGGGATCACCTCCCACGACGTGCTGGCCTCGAAGGCCGTGACCGTGGCCGGCCAGAAGGGCTACCTGGTCCGCTGGAAGGCCGTCACGAGCAAGGGCGCCGACGGCATCGTCGAGTCGCTCGCGTTCCCCTCCCCCGCGAACGCCAAGCTGATGGTCGTGGTCCGGTTCGGCGTCGACGCCGACCAGGAGGAGTCCGTCCTGGACGAGATCACCCGCGGCATCAAGGTGTCGACGGGCCGGGGCAACGGCCAGGACGTCTGACCCGGCGCCCACCGCCGCGGCCCGGTCGGCCGAGTGGGGCGCCCCCGCCGCTCACAGGGGCACCCCACCCGGCCGGGGGGTGCGCGCCGCCCCCGTCCCCACGGGTCGGCGCGGTCGGGTCACCGTCCGGTCATCCGCGGACGGCGGCCCGGGTCTCAGGTCAGGTCCAGGGCCGGCAGCACCGCGGCCTCCACGAAACGCACGAGGTAGTCCGGATCGGCGGGCCGGCCCTCCAGGACCGGTCGCAGCCGCAGCACACCCAGCATCTGCGCCGGGAGGTAGGGCAGCGCCGGGTGGCCGGCCGGCACTTCCCCCCGCTCGACCCCGCGCCGGACGATCTCCTTCAGCGCGGCGATCTCCGGTTCCACCACCGCCTCGCGCAGCGCGCACTGCAGTTCCTGATCCTGCGTGGCGGCGTGGGCGAGCGCGTGCAGCAGCTTGGTGTCGCGGCCCGACAGGTCGCCGAGCGCCCGGGCGGCCTCGCGCAGGTCCCCGGCGAGCGAGCCGGTGTCGACGCAGCGCGTCCGCCGGTGCGACCGCAGCGCCGCCGCGACGAACTGCGGCTTGGTCTTCCACTGGCGGTAGAGCGTGGACTTGCTGCAGCGGGTGGTGGCGGCGATCCCCTCCATGGTCAGGGAGTCGTAGCCGCACTCGCGGAGCTGTTCCAGCACGGCGTCGAAGAACTCCCGCTCACGCTCCGGCGTGATCTTGGAGCGGCGCGAAGTGCCGACCTGCTCGGGTCGGTCCGCGGCCTGCGACGTCATGGGCGTGTGCTCCCGGCTCTCCTCGGCGGCCGGGGCTGTTCCCGGCCGGTGCTGTGTCCAACGTCCATCGATACGCCAGTGTACCGGTACACGACCGTATCGGTACACTGACGTATCGGTACGCACTCGTACCGATAACAGCACCACCGTCACCGAAGGGGCCGGGGGATGAATGCCCGCACCGAGCCTGCGCCGGCGGGGTCCGACGCGATAGCGCGACCACCGCTCGTCCGGGAGCTCCTGCTCGTCGCGGGGCTCTTCCTCGTCTACAAGCTCGGCCGGCAGCTGGCCACGGGCCACACCGGCGAGGCCTTCCGCAACGCGCACCGCGTGTGGGACCTGGAGCGAGCGGTCCACCTGCCCGGCGAGTCGGTGGTGCAGTCCCTGCTGCTGCACGGTGACGGGCTCGCGCCCCTGGCGAACACGTACTACGCGGCCGTCCACTTCCCGGCCACCGCCGCCTTCCTGGTCTGGCTCTACCTGCGCCGCCCCGCCCACTACGTGTGGGCCCGCCGGGTCCTGGCCGCGGTGACCTCCGCCGCACTGGTGCTGCACCTGCTGTTCCCGCTCGCCCCACCGCGCATGCTGGCCGCGACCGGCCTCGTGGACACCGCGCGGGCGTACGGACCGTCGGTGTACGGCGACCCGGCGACCGACTCCCTGTCGAACCAGTTCGCGGCGATGCCCTCGCTGCACTTCGGCTGGGCGCTGATGGTGGCGGCCGGGCTGATCGCCGCGACCCGCTCGCGGTGGCGGTGGCTGTGGCTGCTGCACCCCCTGCTGACGCTGCTGGTGATCGTCGGCACCGCGAACCACTACTGGCTCGACGCGGTCGTGGCGTCGGTCCTGCTCGGCCTCGCGCTCGCCGCCCTCCACCCGCCGCACCGCACGGTCACCACGGCCGGACGCGCGCGGGGCGGTCGCGTACCGGCGCGGCGGGACGAGCAGTCACTGGTCGGAGCGGGCCGGTGAACGCCGTGCTCGTCGCCGTCGCCCTGTCCCTCGTCTCCGCCGTCGCCTACGCGGCCGCGGCCGTCGCCCAGGAGCGGCTCGCCGCCCGGTCCCCCGGCGCGGGGGCGCTGCGGCTGCTGGGCAGCGGCGCCTGGTGGTGGTCGGTCGGGCTGAACGCGGCGGCCGCGCTGCTGCACGTGGTGGCGCTGCGGTACGGGCCGCTGACGGTGGTGCAGCCGCTCGGCGCGCTCACCCTGGTCGCGGCCGTGCCGCTGGGGGCGCGGATGGCGGGACGGCGGGTGACCCCGGTCGAGTGGAGAGGCACCGCGCTGACCCTGCTGGGCCTCGGCGCGATCCTCGTCACGGCCTCCGGCCCGGCGCCGGACGACGTGCTGAGCGTGCCCGAGGCGCTCGTGGTCGCGGGGGCCACGGCCGCCCTCATCGGGCTGCTGTCCCGGCCGGGCGCCCGGCCCGGCCTGCGGCACGCGACCGCGTCCGGTGTCGCCTCCGGTGTCGCCTCGGCTCTCACCCAGACCGTCACGGTGGCCGCGACGGACCGGACCGCACCGCTGCTGAGCCTCCAGGTCGTCGGGGTGGCGCTGCTCGTGGCGGCTTTCGCGGCCGGTGGGCTGCTGCTGTCGCAGACGGCGTACCGGGGCGGTCTGGGCGGCCCCCTCGCGATGGTGACCCTGGCCAATCCGCTGGCCGCCGCGGTGATCGGCCTGTCCCTGCTGGGCGAGCGCCTCCAGGGCGGCCCGGCGGGCGTGCTGCTGGCGCTGGCCGGGGCCGGTCTGGCCTCCTGGGGTGTGGTCCTGCTCAGCAGGTCGGCGCCCCGGGAGGAGCCGGCCGCCGACGACCATCCGGTGGCCGCCGTCCTGGCGCCGGCGCCGGGTCCGGCCACGGCCGGACCGGCGTGGGTGCCCCGGCCGCACGATCCGGGGCACCTCACCACGGCTACACGGTGATGATCGCCGGGTCGCTCACGCCCGGCCGCCCGTTCTCGACGTGCCCGGCGAACCGCCGCAGGAAGGCCTCGTCGCCCTCGGCGGTGACGGTCAGGTCGTACCAGCGGCGGCTCCGGGTGAGGTCGACGGTGCGCCGCACGGTCGCGCCCGGGCGGACGGTGACGGCCGAGGGCCTGCCGCCGTAGCCGTCGGCGATCCTCAGCCGGGCGGTGCCGGATCCCTTGTTGGTGAAGGTCAGCTCGATGTCGTCGCCCTTGTGGCGGGCGGTGACCTCGCAGCCGGGTGCCTTGTTCGACCCCTTGAAGACGCGCACGAAGCCGTTCGGGCCGTGCACGGTCAGGTCGTAGGAGCCCGCGGAGTACGCCGAGTTCCAGGTGTCCTTCAGGGTCTTGCCGGCCTCGGTGGTGTACGTCCAGGGGCCGTCGGTGCGGTTGCCCGAGGTGACGTGGAAGGCGCCGCCCGCCTTCGGTCCGCAGGCGAAGGTGAGGGAGAGCTTCCCGGCCGCCGTGTCGACGGAGGCGTCCACGTGCGGGGCGTACTTCAGCGGCCGTGAGCGGCGCAGTCCGCGCTCCTGCCGGGGCATGCGCGGGTCGGCGGGCGGGGTCGGCCTGTAGTCGGGGTGGCGTTCGCGGTCCTGCGGCTCGTACGCGTCGGTGCCGGGCAGCGGGGCCGGGCGCGCGTCCTTGCGGGAGAAGTCGAACGCGGCCGTCAGGTCACCGCAGATCGCGCGGCGCCACGGCGAGATGTTGGGCTCGCGCACGCCGAAGCGGCGCTCCGTGAACCGCAGGATGGAGGTGTGGTCGAGGGTCTCGGAGCAGACGTAACCGCCCTTGCTCCAGGGCGAGACGACCAGCATGGGCACCCGCGGGCCCAGGCCGTAGGGCCCGGCCGTCTTGCGGCTGTCGCCCGGGAAGAGGTCGGGGGTGACGTCGACGGTGGACAGGCCGCGGGAGGCGTCCTTCGGCGGCAGCGGCGGGACCATGTGGTCGAAGAAGCCGTCGTTCTCGTCGTAGGTGATGAACAGGGCTGTCCGCGACCAGACCTCGGGGTTGGAGGTGAGGGCGTCGAGGACCTGGGCGATGTACCAGGCACCGTAGTTCGAGGGCCAGTTGGAGTGCTCGGAGAAGGCCTCGGGGGCGGCGATCCAGGAGATCTGGGGCAGCTTTCCGGCCTGGACGTCGGCGCGCAGGTGGTCGAAGTAGCCGTCGCCGTTCTTGACGTCGGTGCCGGTGCGGGCCTTGTCGTACCAGGGGGCGCCGGGCTGTGCGGTGCGGTACTTGTTGAAGTACAGCAGCGAGTTGTCGCCGTAGTTGCCGCGGTAGGCGTCCTGGATCCAGCCCCAGGAACCGGCCGCGTCCAGGCCGTCGCCGATGTCCTGGTAGATCTTCCAGGAGACGCCGGCCTGCTCCAGGCGCTCGGGGTAGGTCGTCCAGCCGTAGCCGAGTTCGGCGTTGTCGAGGACCGGGCCGCCGCCGGTGCCGTCGTTGCCGGTGTATCCGGACCACATGTAGTAGCGGTTGGGGTCCGTGGAGCCGATGAAGGAGCAGTGGTAGGCGTCGCAGACGGTGAAGGCGTCGGCGAGGGCGTAGTGGAAGGGGATGTCCTCGCGGGTCAGGTACGCCATGGTCGTGGTGCCCTTGGCGGGGACCCACCGGTCGTACTTGCCGCCGTTGTAGGCCTGCTGGCCGTCGGGCCAGGAGTGCGGCAGGCCCTCCAGGAACCGCATGCCGAGGTCGTCGGCGTCCGGGCGGAACGGCAGGAGCTCCCTGCCGTCCGTCTCCTGGTGCCAGACCGGCTTGCCGTTGCCGAGGGTGACCGGGCGCGGGTCGCCGAAGCCGCGGACGCCTCGGAGGGTGCCGAAGTAGTGGTCGAAGGAGCGGTTCTCCTGCATGAGGACGACGATGTGCTCGACGTCCTCGATCGACCCGGTGCGGTGGTTCGCCGGGAGGGCGGCGGCCCGCTGGATGCTCGCTGACAGGGCGCTGAAGGCCGTGGTGGCCCCCGCGAGTTGGAGGAAGCGGCGCCGATTGACCTCGGACATGGGGGACAGACCTCTCATCCTGAAGGCGCGGGATGGCCGGACCGTGACGGAACCTGCGCGGAAGGAGTGTTTCAGGGACACCGAACGGCAAGGAAGGGGCGCGTGACGGGGGTGTGAAGGTCGCCGGTACGTGAGGTGGGCCGCTGCCCTCCCCGGGGAGGGTGGGGAACGTGACAGAGACGCAGACGGCCACCCCGCCGACGCAACGGCCCGCTCGCCAGCTCCTCGCCGCCTCCGTGGGCAACGCCGTGGAGTGGTACGACTGGTACGCCTACACGTTCCTGGCCACCTACATCGCCGCCCAGGTCTTCCCGGAGAGCGCGGACCACTCCCTGGTGCCGCTGCTGTCCACGTTCGCGGTGTTCGCGGTCGGGTTCTTCATGCGGCCGGCCGGCGGGCTGCTGATGGGCGCGGTCGCGGACCGGCACGGGCGGCGGGCGGCGCTGACGGCCACCATCCTGCTGATGGGCGGCAGCAGCCTGCTGGTGGCGCTGACGCCGACGTACGCGGCGGCGGGCGTGCTGGCCCCGGTGGTCCTCGTCCTCACCCGGCTGCTGCAGGGCCTGTCCGTGGGCGGCGAGTTCGCGGCCTCCACGACCTTCCTGGTCGAGTCGGCGGGGCCCGGGCGGCGCGGCTGTTCTCCAGCTTCCAGTACGTGTCGACCACCGTGGGCCAGCTGGTCGCCTCCGGCGTCGCGACGCTGCTGGTGGGCACGCTGGGCGACGGGCGGATGAACGGCTGGGGCTGGCGGGTGCCGTTCGTGCTCGGGGCCGTGCTGAGCCTGGTCGGCTTCTGGATCCGGCGGGGGGCGCGGGAGACCCGCGGCCCGGAGCAGCGCGGGGCGGCCCGCCCGGGCCTGTTCGAGGCGCTGCGCCGGCATCCGCGCGAGTCGCTCCTCATCGGCGGCATCACGGCGGGCGGCACCCTGGCCTACTACACGTGGACGTCGTACCTGCCGACGTACGCCGAACTCAACGCGGGGATCGAGAAGTCGGAGGCGTTGCTCGCGGGCACCGTCTCACTGGCCTTCTTCGCGCTGCTGCAGCCCCTCGGCGGCCTGCTCTCGAACCGCTTCGGCCGCCGTCCGCCGCTGCTCTTCTTCGGCCTGGGCTCGCCCTGCTCGCGGTGCCCCTGCTGCACACGCTGCGCGACTCGTTCGCCGTGCTGCTCCTGTTCAAGGAGCTGGGGCACGCGGGGCTGTTCCCCTGGTACGTGGCGGTGATCTGCCTGGTGTCGTCGGTGGTGTACCTGCGGCTGCCGGAGACGGCTCACGCGCCGCTGCGGCGCTGAGGGGACGATCCGTCGGGGACGGGTTCGCCGTCGTCGTCCCGGTGGGCGCTGTCGTCCGGGTCCTCGCGCGGCCCGGCGCCGTCGCGGTGGGCGGGCGGCGCGGGTGCCCCGCCGTCCGCCGCCGTGCCGCTCTCCCTCACGGCGGCCCGCTCGGGATCGATCACGGCGTCGGTGGTCCGGCCCACCTCCGACAGCGTCATCTGGGCGCGGTCGTCGACCAGCCGGGTCACCAGGTGCTGCGCGGCACCGAAGGCCGCCGCCCAGCCGAGGACCTGCGCCCTGCTGTCCAGGTCGCTGAGCCCCGGTACGAAGGCGCCCCGGATCAGCAGCAGTCCGAGGAACGCCGACAGGGCGCCGGTGGGGAACTTCAGCACCGCGGAGGCCAGCGGCAGCATGTAGGGCGAGTCGGTGCCCCGGATCCGGCGCAGGGAGGCGATGACGGTGAGGGCGGCACCGGCCAGCCCGGCGATCTCGATGGTGAGGATGTCCGCGGGCTCGGCCCGGGAGCTGGGGTCCCTGCCCGCCGGCACGTCGTGGTGCTCCGCGGTGGGGCACACCACCGTCACCTGGTCCCGGGGGCCGGTCTCCGGCGTGAAGCACAGGCTCAGCGAGCCGGGCGAGAACCAGCCGCACAGGGCGAGGCCCGTCACGCCGAGCAGGACGAGGAACGTCGCGGTCCACAGGATGTTGCGCAGGCTGCGCACCCGGGCCAGTTCGTCGTCCAGCGCGTTGTAGGAGGCGTCGAGCGCCCGGACCATCAGGTCCCGGTCGCTGGGCGTCATCTCGCCCGAGATGATGGCGCGCAGCCGCCGGGCGAGCCGTACCCGCCGGGGGTCGTCGGTGTCGAGGTGGTCCTTGACCAGGGCCATGACCTCGCTGGCGCGGCCGGCGGCCTCCTCGTCGGAGACGAGTTGCAGCAGCACCTCGGCGCTGCGCACGTTCGACCAGACGCCCTCGCGGGCGGCCGACCCCGACCACGGCCTGCGCCAGCCGAAATCCTCGTCCGCGGCCGAGCGGGCCCTTTCGAGATGGCCCCGCATTCCCTCGACGAGGGTCCTGCGGTCCTCCGGACAGGGCCTGACGCTTTCGCGGTCCAGTTGCGCTTCGAGATAACCGATACGTGTTCTGGCCCGCGCGCGCCACGCTGTTCGCGGTGGCCGGGTGATCACGCGTGGAAGCCCTTCTCGATGGGGCGGTACCGTGCCTAAGCCATACCTCCAGAATAGGTAAGTGCCGTGCGGCAGAGAAGCGGGGGCGGGTATTCCGCACACGGGATGTGATTGCGTTTTCATCCTTTGAAGCGGGAACCGTCCGGAACCCGCCCCCGCCGTCACGCGGCTCGCCGCGTGACGGCCCTCATCAGGTGCGGTTCCACCTCTGGGCGCCCTGGCCGTTGCACGTCCACAGGACCAGCGGCGTGCCGTTGGCGGTGGCGGCCCGGTCGGCGTCGAGGCACAGTCCGGCGTGGACGTTGCGGATCGAGCCGTCAGAGCCCACGGTCCACTTCTGGTTGTCCTGGCCGTTGCAGGGCCAGGTGACGACCCGGGTGCCGTTGGCGGTGCCGCGGCCGGAGGCGTCCAGGCACTTGTCGCCGAACACCCTGATCTCGCCGCCGGCCCACGTGGTCCACAGCTGGTTGGCGGCGGTGTGGCAGTCCCAGAGCAGGACGGTGGCCCCGGCCGCGGTGGAGCCGTTGTCCACGTCCGCGCAGCGGCCGGACGCGGTGCCGCGCAGCCGCGAGGTGGTGGCGGCCACCGGAGTGCCGCCGCTCACGCGGAAGACGGCGACACCGTGTGCGGGGACGCTCGCCGAGATCTGCCCGGAGGTGCTCGACGTGCCGCCGGTCCACAGGTCGGTGAGGGTGAACGACCCCCCGGCCAGGCCGACTTGGGCAGCCGTCGTGGTGACCGTCGCGGTGCTGCTCCCCCGGTTGAGCAGGCCCACGGCGACCGAGCCGTCGGACAGGGCCTTGGCGAACACCTCGATGGCGCCGTCGTCGCGGACCCGGCGCCCGCCCGCGCCCAGCCGGTCCTGGTTCACCGCCAGCAGGCGCGGGTTGCGCAGGATCGCGCTCACGTCGGCGGTCATGGTGCGGATGTCGTTGCCGGCCATGAGCGGGGCTCCCAGCAGCGCCCACAGGGCGAAGTGGGAGCGGGACTCGGTCAGGGTCAGGCCGGGCCGGCCGACGACCAGCATGTCCGGGTCGTTCCAGTGGCCCGGGCCCGACTGCGCGGCCAGCGGGGCGGTGACGTCCAGGACGTTGCCGACGCCCATGGGATAGCTGTTGGTGTTGTTGTTCTGCCAGATGTCGAGCAGGTCCTCGGTCGTCCGCCACAGGTCGGCGACCTGGCTCCAGTTGTACTTGTCGCCGGTGGGGGCGTGGAAGCTGTTGGGGTTGATGCTGTAGACGATCGGCCGCCCGGTGGCGCGCAGGGCGTCCCGCATGAGGGTGAACCGTGCGACCTGCTCGGCCAGGGTGCCGCTGCCGGAGCACCAGTCGTACTTGAGGTAGTCCACGCCCCAGGAGGCGAACGTGGCGGCGTCCTGGGCCTCGTGGCCCTTGCTGCCGGTGGAGCCGGGATAGGTGCCCACGCCCTGGGCGCAGGTCTTCTCGTTGGGTGCCTGGTAGATGCCGAACTTCAGGCCCTTGCCGTGGATGTAGTCGCCGAGCGCCTTCATGCCGCTGGGGAACTTGGCCGGGTTGGCGCGGAGGTTGCCGGCCGCGTCGCGCTGCGGGTCGAACCAGCAGTCGTCGACGACGACGTACTGGTAGCCCGCCTCCCTCATCCCGGAGGACACCATCGCGTCGGCGGCCTGGCGCACCTGGGCCTCGGTGATGCCGCACCCGAAGCTGTTCCAGCTGTTCCACCCCAGCGGCGGGGTGAGCGCCGGGCTGCCCGGCGCGGCCGAAGCGGTGGAGTGGACGGAGGCCGTCAGGGCGGTGCACGCCAACGCGGCGGCCGCGAGGACGTGGAGCAATCGCCTGCCTGATCGTTTGAGCACGGGGCTCCTTTCCCGCGGGACGTCTGGCGTCCCGCAAGGCGCTTCGAAATTTCGAACGGCGTTCGGAAAGTTGCGGCCTCACGGATACTAGAGACGAGCCTGAACATGTCAACACCGGGCCGGTCCCGCCTCCCCCGGTGCTTCCGCCTGGCAGAAACCGCCTTGCGCGGCCGCCTCGGCCGTCAGGACCCTGAACCCAACCACGGCACGCGGGGCGACGCGGCCCCGCCGACAGGGACGGGAACCTTCATGCCGCACATGACCGCCTTCGCCAGGAACCAGTGGTACGTCGCCGCCTACAGCCACGAAGTGGGCCGCGAGTTGCTCGGACGGACGGTCCTCGGTGAGACGCTCGTGCTCTACCGCACCGAGGAGGACGGCAGGGCGGTCGTGCTGCACGACCGGTGCGTGCACCGCCGATACCCGCTGTCGGAGGCGCCGACGCGGCTCGACGGGGACCGGATCGTGTGCGGGTACCACGGATTCACGTACGACACGACCGGCACGTGCGTGTACGTGCCGGGCCAGAAACGGGTACCGCGCACGGCCCGGGTCGCCTCCTACCCGGTCGTCGAGCAGGACTCGCTGGTGTGGGTGTGGATCGGCGACCCGGCGCTCGCCGACCCGCGGTCCGTCCCCCGGGCCCGGCACCTGGACTCCCCCGGCTGGGTCACCGTGCGCGGCATGGAGCCCATCGACTGCGACTACGGCCTGCTCGTGGACAACCTCCTGGACCTGTCGCACGAGACGTACCTGCACGGCGGGTACATCGGCACCCCCGAGGTCGCCGAGACGCCGATCACCACCGAGGTCGACGAGGGCGCCGGGATCGTGCGGGTGAGCCGGCACATGGACGACGCCGCGTGTCCGCCCTTCTACGCCAAGTCCACCGGCATCGAGGGCCGGATCACCCGCTGGCAGGACATCGAGTACCACGCGCCCTGCCTGTACCTGCTGCACAGCCGCATCGCCCCGGTCGGCGTGCTGCCCGAGGCCGACGGCAGCGACCCGCACGGCTTCCACACCGAGATCACGTACGCCATCACCCCTGCCGGTGACGGCAAGGTCTACGACTTCTGGGCCGTCTCGCGGGACTGGGCGACGGACGACGCCGAGGTCAGCGAGTTCCTGCGCGGCAACAACCACACCGTCGTCATGCAGGACGTCACCGCGCTCAACCTGCTGCAGCGCACGCTCGGCACCGAGCGCACCGGCTACCAGGAGCTGAGCATCAACATCGACACCGGCGGCCTGGCCGCCCGCCGCATCCTCGCCCGGCTGGTCGAGGAGGGCGCCAAGCCCGTGGAGCGGGTGCGGTGAGCGGCTCCACGGGCGAGATCTACCGCGTCGACTGGCTGCCGGGCACCGACCTGCTGCACGGCACCTGCCACTGCGGACGCGAGCACACCGCGCAGGACCCGGTGGAGATGTGGGAGTGGATGCTGGCCCACCCCCGGGGACACGCGACCGGCGAACGGCGAGAGGGCACCCCATGAACGCGTACGTGTCGGAACTCGTCGTCACCGGACGCGAGTTCGCCGCCGACGGCGTGCTCGCCCTCACCCTGCGCCACCCGCTGGGCGAGCCGTTGCCGGCCTGGGAGCCGGGCGCGCACCTCGACGTCCTGCTCGGCCCCGGGCTGGAGCGCCAGTACTCGCTGTGCGGCGATCCCGCGGACCGGACGGCCTGGCGGATCGCGGTCCTGCGCGAGCCGGCCGGGCGGGGCGGTTCGGCCCATGTGCACGAGCAGTTGGGCGAGGGCGACAAGGTGCGGGTGCGCGGCCCCCGGAACGGCTTCCGTCTGGAACCCGCCGCCCGCTACCGCTTCGTCGCGGGCGGCATCGGCATCACCCCGATCCTGCCGATGCTGGCGGCGGCCGAGGCGGCGGGCGCCCGGTGGACCCTGCTGTACGGCGGACGCACCCGCAGCTCGATGGCCTTCACCGGCGAACTGGCCCGCTACGGCGACCGGGTGACGCTCGCACCCGAGGACGAGACGGGCCTGCTCGACCTGCCGTCGGTGCTGGACGACGTACCCGAGGACACGCTCGTCTACTGCTGCGGTCCCGGGCCGCTGCTGGACGCGGTCGAGGAACGCTGCCCGTCCGGGGTGCTGCGCGTCGAGCGGTTCCGGCCCAAGGAGCGGCAGAGCGGCGGCGACACCGCCTTCGAGGTGGAGCTGGCGCGCAGCGGCAGGACGCTCACGGTCGCGCCGGACGTGTCCGTACTGGACGCCGTGCGTGCCGCCGGGGTCGAGGTGCTCTACTCCTGTACCGAGGGCACCTGCGGCACGTGCGAGACGGACGTCCTGGAGGGCGAGCCGGAACACCGCGACTCGGTCCTGACCGACGGGGAACGCGCGGCGGGCGAGACCATGCTCATCTGTGTATCCCGCTGCCGCGGCGGACGGCTGGTGCTGGACCTCTGACTCGAAGGTGCCGCTTTCAACGAGCCTTCACTGCACGTGCATTGACCATGGCTCCGGGCGGGCCCTAGGTTCCCGCTGAGCACTTCCGTACTGCCTGCGCACAGCCTGTCGGAGCACCTCAGCCGGTCCCACAGGGGGAGCCATGCGTCGTCTGCTCGTCGGCCTCACGGCCCTGTCCGTCCTGGCCGCCGTCACGGCCTGCGGCTCGTCCGGCTCCGGCGGCCCGGACGAGACCGGCTCGTCGGGGCCCACCACCGTCAAGGTCGGGATCGTCCCCGTGCTGGACGTCGCCCCCATCTACCTGGGCGAGAAGCAGGGCTTCTACGCCGACCGCGGCATCGAGCTGGAGCTGTCGCCGGCCCAGGGCGGGGCCGCGATCGTGCCGGGGGTCGTGTCCGGCCAGTTCCAGTTCGGCTTCAGCAACACCACGTCGCTGCTGGTCGCCCGCTCCAAGAACGTGCCCGTCAAGGCCGTGGCGAACGGCGCCGCGTCCACGGGCGAGGACGGTGCCGACTTCGCCGCCATCACCGTGCGCGAGGGCTCGCCCCTCACCTCCCCCCGGCAGTTGGAGGGCAAGAAGGCGGCCGTCAACACCCTCAACAACATCTGCGACACCTCCATCAGGGAGTCCGTCCGCAAGGACGGTGGGGACCCGGCCGAGGTCGAGTTCGTGGAGATGCCCTTCGACCGGATGCCGGCCGCGCTGGACGGCGGGCAGGTCGACGCCGCCTGCACGCCGGAACCCGCCCTGGCCACCGTCAAGGCCGCGGGCGGCAGGGAGATCGCGTCGAACTTCCACGACGTCTCCCCCGACCTCACCGTGGCCATGTACTTCACCTCCCAGCAGTACGCCGCGAAGAACCCCGGCCTGGTGAAGAGGTTCCGGGAGGCGACCGTCGAGTCGCTGAAGTACGCCGACAGCCACCCGGAGGAGGTCCGGCGGATCCTCACCGCCTACACGAAGATCCCCGCCAGCCTGCTGGAGAAGCTGACCCTGCCCCGCTATCCGGCCGAACCCGACCGGCCGTCGATCGAGCGGCTGGCCGAACTCGGCGAGCGGGACGGCCTGTTCGACAAGGCGCCGGACCTGGACGAGCTGCTGCCGTGAGGGGCGGCGACACGGCCCTCGGCGCCGCCGGGCTCGCGGTGTTCCTCCTCCTGGCCGAGGCGGTGCCGCGGTCCGGCCTGGTCGACGAGGACCACTTCCCGCCGGCCGCCCGGATCGCCGGGGCGCTCGGCCGGGAGCTCGCCGACGGCGCCTTCTGGTCGGCGCTCGGCGACACCCTCACCGGCTGGGCGCTGGGCCTGGCCATCGCGGTGGGCGCGGGTGTCGTCGCGGGCGTGCTGATCTCCGTGGTGCCGTACCTGCGTGAGGCGACGGCCTCGACGATCGAGTTCCTGCGGCCCATCCCGTCGGTCGCGCTGATCCCGCTGGCGGTGCTGCTGTTCGGCACGGAGCTGCGCTCGGTGCTGCTGCTGGTCGTCTACGCCTCGTTCTGGCAGGTGCTGATCCAGGTCCTGTACGGCGTGCGGGACGTCGACCCGGTCGCGGAGGAGACGGCCCGCTCGTACGGCCTGGGCGCCTGGGCGCGGGTGCGGCACGTGCTGTGGCCGACGGCGCTGCCGTACGTCCTGACCGGGGTGCGGCTGGCCGCGGCGGTGGCCCTGATCCTCGCGGTCACCGCCGAACTGGTCATCGGCGCGCCCGGACTCGGCGCCCGGATCGCGGTGGCGCAGACCTCGCAGGCGGTGCCGGAGATGTACGCGCTGATCGTGGTGACCGGGGTGCTGGGGCTGCTGATCAACGTGGGGGCGAGGACGGTGGAGCGGCGGGCGCTGGCGTGGCACCCGTCGGTGCGCGCGGAGGTGGCGGTGTGATGGGGGTCCCCCCTGGCCGAGTGACGTCGGCAACGCGGGGGAGGGTGCTGCTGCGGCTGGTGTTCGCGCTCGCCCTGCCCGCGGTGCTGGTGACCGTCTGGTGGGTGGCGTCGGCGGGCAGCACGGACGTCTACTGGCCGCCGCTGCGGACCGTCTTCGGTGCCTTCCCGGACGTGTGGACGGCCGAGCGGCTGCGCGGGGACGTGCTGCCCAGCCTGCTGCGGCTCACGGCGGGTTACGCCGCGGCGGCCGTCGCGGGTGTGGCGCTCGGCACGGTCATCGGCTCCCACCGGCGGGTGCGGGCCCTGTGCGAGCCGGTGCTGGAGTTCCTGCGCGCGGTGCCGCCTCCGGTGCTGGTCCCGGTCATCATGCTGTTCGCCGGGATCGGCGACACGATGAGGATCGCGGTGATCGCGAGCGGCTGCGTCTGGCCGGTCCTGCTCAACACGGTCGAGGGCGTCCGGGCGGTCGACCCGGTGCTGGCCGAGACGGCCCGCTCCTACGGCGTCACGGGCGCGGCCCGGCTGCGGGACGTGGTGCTGCGCTCGGCGAGCCCGCGGATCTTCGCGGGCCTGCGCCAGGCCCTGTCGATCGGCATCATCCTCATGGTGATCAGCGAGATGTTCGCCGCCGGCAACGGCCTCGGGTTCACCATCGTGCAGTTCCAGCGCGGCTTCGCCATCCCCGAGATGTGGACCGGGATCCTGCTCCTCGGCCTGCTCGGCTTCCTCCTGTCGCTCCTGTTCCGGCTGGCCGAGCGGCGGGTGCTCGGCTGGTACCACGGCCTGCGCGAGGCCGGCCGGCGGTCCCCGTGAACCCCGCGGAAGGGCGGTCCATGCTCGACGTACACGGCCTGCGCAAGGTCTACGAGGGTTCCGGACGGCGGACCGAGGCGGTGCGGGACCTGACCTTCTCGGTGCAGGCCGGGGAACTGGTCTGTGTCGTCGGTCCGTCGGGCTGCGGCAAGACGACCCTGCTGAAGTGCGTCGGCGGCCTGCTCGCCCCGACGGCCGGTGAGGTGCGGCTCGCGGGCCGCCCGGTGGACGGGCCACCGCCCGGCATGGCGTTCGTGTTCCAGGAGTACGGCCGCAGCCTGTTCCCGTGGATGCGGGTCGGGCAGAACGTCGAACTGCCGCTGAAGCAGAAGAAGCTGGGTGGGGAGCGGCGCCGCGCGCTGGTGGCGGACGCGCTGGAGTCGGTGGGGCTCGCGGACGCCGCCGGGGCGTATCCGTGGCAGCTGTCGGGCGGGATGCAGCAGCGGGTGGCCCTCGCCCGGGCACTGGCGTACGAGCCCGAGGTGCTGCTGATGGACGAGCCGTTCGCGGCGGTGGACGCCCAGACCCGGGCCGATCTGGAGGACCTGGTGCGGCGGTTGTGGCGGGAGCGCGGGATGACGGTCCTGTTCGTCACCCACGACATCGACGAGGCCGTGTACCTGGGCGAGCGGGTGATCGTGCTGTCCGCCTCCCCCACCGTCGTCCGGGAGCAGCTGAAGGTCGATCTGCCGGTGGAGCGGGACCAACTGCACACCCGCGTGGCCCCGCGCTTCGCCGAGCTGCGGACCCGCGTGTACGAGCAGATCCAGGCGGCGAAGCGCGGGGCGCCCGGGGAGGTCAGGACAGATACGCCTCCACCTCGCTGAACTGGGCGGCCGGCCAGCCGGTGTTGGCCGTCACGTGCAGCCGCAGATGGCGCACGCTGGTGCCGTCGGGCAGCGCGATCGTGACCGTGTTGCCGGCGGCCGGGTCGAAGCGGTGGTCCCTCGCGGCGACCACCGTCGACCAGGCCGAGCCGTCGGCGCTGCCCTGCACGGACAGCGTCTGGGTCCGGGCCTGCCAGGCGCTCTGCGGCGGCAGCTTCAGCACCAGCCGGCGGACCGCCTCCCGGGCGCCGAGATCGACCGTCAGCGACTGCGGGAAGGCGTGGTTGGCGGACTCCCAGTAGGTGTTCGCGTCGCCGTCGACCGCCTTGGCGGGCGTGTAGACGTCCTGGGAGCCGGTCGCCGTGGCCGGGCGGCCCCTGGCCAGGTTGCGGCCCGGGTCCGGGTCCGGGTTGCCCTGGCCGGGCTGCGGCCAGGTCGAGCAGTCGGACCAGGTGCTGCTCCAGCCGGAGTTGCCGCCGCCGTCGGTGAGGGTGAAGGTGCCGGAGCCGGTCGGGTAGGGGCAGTTGTAGACGCCCGCGGCGCCGACGCCGGTCGCGGTGACGTTGCGGAAGGTCGCGGCGCCCTGGGTCTCGGCCTGGACGACGACCGTGCCGGTGTCGCGCACGGTCGCGCCGTCGACGGTGATGTTCCTCGCCGCGTACCCGCGTCCGCTGCCGGAGACGAACTCGAAGGCGCTGTAGGGGCTGTCGGTGATCGTCGTGTTGGTGATCCGCACCTGGGCCTCGATCGCGCTGTCGTAGGAGTCGACCCGCAGCGCGCCCATCGGGTGGTTCCAGTTGGGGTTCATCGCGCCGGTGCGCACGAGGGTGTTGCCGTCGACGGTGATCGTGCCGGCGAGGGGGTGGAAGGGGTCGAGGAACTTCTGGTTGGAGATGGCGATGCCGCTGCCGAGGGCGTTGGTGTCGGCGACCAGGTTGTTCCTCACGGCGATGTCCGTGCCGCCGTAGATCGCGATGCCGTTGGCGAGGTTCGGCTGGGTGACGGTGTTGTTCTCGAAGCTGCTGTCGACGTCCGGTGCGTTCAGCGACCACATGGCGAGCGCGTCGTCGCCCTGGTTGCGCAGGAAGTTGTGGCGGACGCGGACGCCTCGGGCGTGGCCGTTGAGGTTCAGGCCGTCGGCGGTCATGTCGAGGAAGCGGTTGTTCTCGACGACGAGGTTGTCGTTGTTGCCCATCAGCCACAGACCGACCTTGAGGTGCTGCAGCCACATGCCGGAGACGGAGCTGTTCGGCCCCAGTGAGCCGTTGACGAAGTTGTCCGGGCTCGAGTCCACGCGCTCGGTGACCTCGCCGATCACCGCGAAGTCGCGGATGTGGACGCCTCCGGAGGAACTGGACTGGTCGATGAAGCGGGAGGTGCGCACCACGGAGTGCCAGTGGCCCGCACCCCGCAGCGTGACGTCCTGCACGCCGTTGAGCGAGGAGGTGAGCCGGTACTCGCCGGGCGGGATCCACACCACCCCGCCCCGCGCGGCGGCGATGGCGTCGCGGAAGGCCTGGGTGGAGTCGCCCTGGCCGCTCGGGTCGGCGCCCTTGGCGGTGACGGAGACCGACCCGGCGGGCTGGGAGGCGGGTCCGGCGGCCTGCTCGAAGTCCGCGACGTCCACGGTGACCTGGACGTTCGTGGCCTGCACGGCGACCTTGTCGCCCGCCTGGAGGTTCTCGCCGAGCAGCAGGCGCGCGTTGTCGTAGAAGTGGTGGGTCCTGGCGCCGGGGATCCAGGGCGTGTCGACGTAGGAGTACTTCGACGTCACCGGGATCGTCCTGGCGAGCCTGCGGCCGTTGACGTGGACGTCGAGCGAGCCGGACTGGCCGTCGGGGACGCTGTAGGCGACGTTCAGCGCGTTGGCCGCCCGGGGCACGGTGAACTCCACGCGCTGCCCGGGGGCGAGGCGCACGGCCTGGCGTCCGGAGGCCTCGGAGGCGAGGGTGCCCTGGGTGTGGTCGGGTCCGATCCGGGTGCCGGTGCTGCTCGCCGACTCCGCCTCGACCGAGGTGAAGGGGACGGTGGCCCCCGCGGCGGCGTGGGCCGGGGCGGGCGCCAGGGCGACCAGGGTGCCGGCGGCCAGCGCGACGGCCGTCGCCAGGGCTGGCATGCTCCTGACAGTTCTGGAGGTGTGCATGTGCTGATCCCTTCGTGGTGGGGGTACGGGGATAGCGCGGTGCGGTCTCAGGCGCGCAGCCAGACCGCGGTGTCCTTCGGCAGCCGCCCGCCGTCGTCCAGGGGGCCGCTGGCGAGGAGGAGTCCGGAGTGCTCGGGGAGGGGGGCGGGGGTGCCGGCGAGGTTCACCAGGCAGATCCCGGCGGTCCTGCGGAACGCGAGGACGCCGTCCGGGGCGGGCAGCCAGGTGAGCGGGCCGTCACCGAGGACCGGGCGCAGCCGGACGGCCGCCCGGTAGAGGCTGAGCATCGACTCGGGATCCCGGGCCTGTGCGTCGGCGGCGTACTCCGCCCAGCCCTCGGGCTGGGGCAGCCAGGGCTCGCCCCCGAAGCCCGCGTGCGGTGCTGCCGCCGTCCACGGCAGCGGGACCCGGCAGCCGTCCCGGCCGGGGTCGGTGCCGCCGGAGCGGAAGTGCATGGGGTCCTGGATGCGGTCCCGGGGGATGTCGGCCTCGGGCAGGCCCAGTTCCTCGCCCTGGTAGACGTAGACCGCTCCGGGCAGGGCCAGGGACAGCAGGGCGGCGGCGCGGGCCCGGCGGGTGCCGAGGGCCAGGTCGGTGGGGGTGCCGAACGCCTTGGCCGCGAAGTCGAAGCCGGTGTCCTCGCGGCCGTAGCGGGTGACCGTGCGGGTCACGTCGTGGTTGCACAGCACCCAGGTGGCGGGGGCGCCCACCGGGGCGTGCTCGGCGAGTGTCTCGTCGATGGAGCGGCGCAGCCGCCGCGCGTCCCAGGGGCAGGTCATGAAGGAGAAGTTGAAGGCGGTGTGCAGCTCGTCGGGGCGCAGGTAGCGCGTGAAGCGCTCGGTGTCCGGGAGCCAGACCTCGCCGACGAAGACCCCTCCGTAGGCGTCGGCGACCGCCCGCCACGAGCGGTAGACGTCGTGGAGTTCGTCGCGGTCGACGTACGGGTGCGGGCCGCGGTCCTCGGTGAGGTCGGGCAGGGCCGGGTCCTTCACCAGCAGGGCGGCCGAGTCGACGCGGACGCCGGCGACGCCCCGCTCCAGCCAGAACCGCAGGATGTCCTCGTGCTCCTGCCGGACCGCCGGGTGGGACCAGTCGAGGTCGGGCTGCTCGGGGGCGAACAGGTGGAGGTACCAGGAGCCGTCGGCCACACGGGTCCAGGCGGGGCCGCCGAACTGGGAACGCCAGTTGTTCGGGGGGAGTTCGCCGTCGGCGCCGCGGCCCGGGCGGAAGTGGAACAGCTCCCGTTCCGGACCTCCCCGCAGCGCCGCCCGGAACCACGCGTGCTGGTCGGAGACGTGGTTCGGCACGATGTCGACGATGGTGCGGATGCCCAGCTGGAGCGCCTCGGCGATGAGCTTCTCGGCCTCGGCGAGGGTGCCGAACGCGGGGTCGATCACCCGGTAGTCGGCGACGTCGTAGCCGCCGTCCTTCATCGGCGACAGGTACCAGGGCGTGAACCACAGCGCGTCCACGCCGAGGTCGGCGAGGTAGGGCAGCCGGGCGCGGACGCCCGCGAGGTCGCCGGTGCCGTCGCCGTCGCCGTCGGCGAAGCTGCGGACGTACACCTGGTAGATGACGGCGTCGCGCCACCAGTCGTCGTGCGGGGAGGCGGAGGTGGGCTGTCCCACGGTCGGTGCCTTTCGTCGGAAGGGGGTCGGCGGCGTCAGCCCTTGGTGCTGCCCGCGCTGATCCCGGCGATGATGTGCCGCTGGAAGACGAGGAACAGGGCGACCACGGGGATGCTGGCGATCACCATGGCGGCGATGAGCACGGTCAGCGGGATGTTCTGCGACAGCTGGACGAGGGCCACGCTGATGGGCTGTTTGCCGGTGTCGGAGAAGACCATCAGCGGCCACAGGAAGTCCTGCCAGACGGCGACCAGCGCGAAGATGGAGACGACGCCCAGGACGGGCCGGGACATCGGCAGCACGATCGACCACAGCACCCGCAGCCGCCCCGCCCCGTCCATCTCGGCGGCCTCCAGCACATCGCGCGGCAGCTGGTCGAAGAACCGCTTGAGCAGGTAGAGGTTGAAGGCGTTGGCGACGGCCGGGAGCCAGATGGCGAGCGGGTCGTTGAGCAGGCCGAGGTCGGCGACGGTCAGGTACTTGGGCACGACGAGCGCCTGCGCCGGGACCATCAGGGTGGCCAGGATGCCGCCCAGGACCACGTTGCCGAAGGCGGGCCTGAGCTTGGACAGGGCGTAGGCGGCGGCCGTGCAGAACACCAGCTGGCACAGCCAGGCGCCGGCCGCCTGGACCACCGTGTTCCCCAGGTGGGTCGGCAGCTGCATGAGCTCCCAGGCGTCGGTGTAGCCGCTGAACCGCCAGTCCTCGGGGACCAGGGTGGGCGGCGTCCGGGTCACCTCGTCGGGGGACTTCAGCGCGCCGGTGACCATCCAGTAGACGGGGAAGCAGAAGGCGAGCGCGAAGAGCAGGACGACGGCGGTGAAGACGCTCCAGTAGACGGCCCGGCCGCGCGGGCGGGCCAGGACGGCCGGGGAGACCAGGGTGCGGTTGCCGCTCATGCGGCCTCCCCGTCGGACCGGGTGAGCCGGAGGTAGCCGGCGGAGAACACGCCGAGCAGCAGCAGGAGCATCACGCTCAGCGCGCAGGCGCCGCCGAAGTCGTTGTAGAGGAAGGCGTACTTGTAGATCAGGTAGAGGACCGTGACCGTGGCGTTCTCCGGGCCGCCGCCGGTGATGACGAACGGTTCGGTGAACACCTGCATGGTGGCGATGATCTGCAGGAGCATCAGCATCAGGATGACGAACCTGGTCTGCGGGATCGTGACGTGCCGGACGCGTTGCAGCAGGCTCGCCCCGTCCAGTTCGGCCGCCTCGTACAGCTCGCCGGGGATGGGCTGCAGGGCGGCCAGGTAGATCAGGACGGTGCCGCCCATGTTGGCCCAGGTGGCGACGATGACGAGGGAGACCAGGGCGGTGTCGGCGCCGTTGGACCAGTTCGAGGTCGGCAGGTGCAGCAGCCGCAGCGCCTCGTTGGCCAGGCCGGCGCCGGGGTCGTAGAACCACTTCCACAGCAGGGCGCTGACCACCGGCGGGATCATCACCGGCAGGTAGACCACGACGCGGAAGAAGGCCCTGGCGTGGCGGAGTTCGTTGAGGACGAGGGCCAGGACGAACGGGACCGCGAAGCCGATCAGCAGGGCGAGCAGCGTGAAGGTGAGGGTGTTGCGCCAGGCGGCGGCGAACTCGGGGTCCTGCACGACGCGGGTGAAGTTGGCGGTGCCGACCCACTCGGGGTCCGCGCCCGGCGTGTACGTCTGGAAGGCGATCACGACGGCGCGGATCGCCGGGTACCAGGAGAACAGGGCGAAGCAGACCAGCCCGCCGAGGAGGAAGGCGTAGGCGCGGCCCTGGTCGGCGAGGCGGCGCCGCCTCCGGTCCCCTGCCGGGGGCGGCGCCTGCACCGGGCGGACCTCGATCGCCGGGTGGGTCCGGCGTCCGGCGGTCCTCGTCGGGACCGGCTTGGTGGTCCTCACGGGCTCAGCCCCGCGCCAGGATGCCGTCGATCTTGCCGGAGGCGTCCTTCAGCAGCCGGTCGATGTCCGCGTCCTCCTTGGTGAGGACGGCGGAGACGACCCCGTCGAGGACGGAGTAGATCTGCTGGGCGTGCGGCGGCTCGATCTTCATCTCCAGGCGCTGGTTGCCGTCGAGGAAGGACTGGTAGTTCTCCACCGGGACGTTGGCGTTGGCCTGCTTGACCCGCTGGTCCTCGGCGTCGGCGGCGCCGGTGAACAGGCGCGGCTCGGGCAGGCCGACCGGGGCGTCGTGCTTCCTGGCGCGGGCGTAGTCGCCGAGGAAGCCGTCCCCGGGGGTGAGGAACATGTGGTCGAGCCACTTGAGCGCGGCGCGGATCTGGGCGGGGCTCGCCTTCTTGTTGACCATGTAGCCGTCGCCGCCGACGAGCGTGGCCTTGCCGCCGGGCATCGGGGCGATGGCGATGTCCTCGTAGTCGGCGCCCTTCTCCTTGACGAGGATGGGGATGTTGTCGGGGGCGGCGAGGTACATGCCGAGCTTTCCCGAACCCATCATCTGCTGGGCGTCGTTGATGACGAGGAGCTGCTTGCTGCCCATGGAGTCGTCGGTCCAGCGCATGTCGTGCAGGGTCTGCAGGACGGCCCGGCCCTCGGGAGTGTCGATCGTGGCCCGTTCGCCGTCGGCGCTGACGACGTCGCCGCCCTGGGAGTACAGCTCGGCGGTGAAGTGCCAGCCGCCCTGGTTCTGGGCGCTGTAGTCGGCGTATCCGACGGTGCCGCCGCCCAGGCCGGCGATCTTCCTGGCGGCGGTGCGGACCTCGGCCCAGGTGGCCGGCGGACGGTCGGGGTCGAGGCCGGCCTTCTCGAAGAGGGCCCTGTTGTAGATCAGGCCCATCGAGTAGCCGGTGCGCGGGATGCCGTAGACCTTGCCGTCGACGGTGTAGATGTCGCGCAGCTGCTTCTGCAAAGTGCCGTAGCTCTCCAGCTCCTCGACGTACGGCGTGAGATCGGCTGCCTGGCCGATGGCGACGACGTGTCCGGCGTCGGTGAAGTACGTGTAGAAGACGTCCTCCATCTGCCCGCCGGCGAGTTTGGCGTCGAACGTCTTCGGGTCCTGGCAGGGGAACGCGTCGTGCGGGACGACGTCGATGTCCGGGTGCTGCTTCTCGAAGGCGGCGACGTCCTCCTCGAAGAACGCGCGGTCGGTCCTGGCGCTCTTGGGCGGCATGCAGTTGACCGTGATGCGGGTCTTGCCGTCCGCGGACTCGTCGGCGCCGCCACCGCAGGCGGTCAGCGCGAGGGCGCTGACGCCGAGCGCGGCGAGGGTACGGCGGATCCCGGTGCGTGTCATCGGTGGACCCCTCTCAGGGCAGGAGCGAGTGGACGCCTCACGAAGGAGCCGGGGCGCCGCACACTCAAGCACCGGCAACATCTGACCGCAAGATGCCGCGCAGAATCTGTAATTATTCGACAGCAGTGCGGATGTCAGCTGCGTGGTGCCTGCGCGGTGGACCCCCGGACCACCAGCTCCGGCTCGAACAGCAGCTCCTCCGCCGCCACCGAACCGCCGCTGATCTGCGCGTTCAGCAGCTCCACGACGGCCTTGCCCATGGCCTCGATGGGCTGGCGGACCGTGGTCAGCGGGGGCTCGGTGCAATTCATCAGCGCGGAGTCGTCGTAGCCGACGACCGAGATGCGTGACGGCACGTCGAGCCCTTTGCGGCGGGCGGCCCGTACGACGCCGAGGGCGAGCGGGTCGCTGGCGCAGATGAAGCCGGTGACGCCCCGGTCGATGAGCCGGGCCGCCGCCGCGTGGCCGCCCTCGATGGAGAACATGGCGCGCGCGACGAACTCGTCGGGGACGTGCCCGACGGCCCGCGCGGCGGCCAGCTTGCGCGCCGAGGGCACGTGGTCACCGGGGCCGAGCACCAGCCCGATCCGCTCATGCCCGAGCGAGGCCAGGTGCCGCCAGGACTGCTCGACGGCGACCGCGTCGTCGCAGGACACGCCGGGGAAGCCCAGGTCCTCGATGGCCGCGTTGACCAGCACGACCGGGATGTTCCGCTCGGCGAGCTGCCGGTAGTGGCCGTGCGGCGCGTCGGCCTGGGCGTAGAGCCCGCCGGCGAAGACGACGCCGGAGACCTGCTGCTGGAGCAGCAGCGTCACGTAGTCCGCCTCCGAGACCCCGCCCCGGGTCTGCGTGCACAGCACCGGCGTCAGCCCGAGCTGGGCCAGGGCGCCGCCGATGACCTCGGCGAACGCCGGGAAGATGGGGTTCTGCAGCTCGGGCAGGACCAGGCCGACCAGCCGCGCGCGTTCGCCGCGCAGCTGGGTGGGCCGCTCGTAGCCGAGCACGTCCAGGGCGGAGAGCACCGCCTGCCGGGTCGGCTCGGAGACGCCGGGCTTGCCGTTGAGCACCCGGCTGACCGTGGCCTCGCTGACCCCGACCTTCTTCGCCACCTCGGCCAGTCGTCGCGTCATGACCGCAAGCGTAGCGCAAGTTACGCAAGCCCTTTGCGTAATCGCGCAAGAAAGTGGTCAGGGCGCTGCCCACAGGCCCCGGACGTGTCCCAGGTGCCGGGTCATCACCGCCCGCACGGCCTCCTCGTCCCGGGCGAGCAGCGCGTCCAGGATCTCCAGGTGCTCCTCGGCGGAGGCCTCCAGCCGCCCCTGTTCCACCAGTGCGGTCAGTCCGTACAGCCGGGAGCGGCGTCGCAGGTCGCGGACGACGTCGACGAGGTGGTCGTTGCCGGCGAGGGCCAGCAGGCCCAGGTGGAAGCGCAGGTCCGCCTCGACGTACGCGATCAGGTCTCCGGCCGCGGCCGAGGAGACGATCTCCCGCGCCACCGGCCGCAGCGCCTCCAGGGCGGCCGGGTCGGCCGTGACCGCGAGGCCGGCCGTGGTGGGGATCTCGATCAGCGCCCGGACGTGGGTGTACTCGTCCAGTTGCCGGTCGGAGACGGCGGTGACGCGGAAGCCCTTGTTGGGCACGGTGTCGACCAGGCCCTCCTTGGCGAGGTCGAGCATCGCCTCGCGCACGGGGGTGGCGGAGACGCCGAAGCGGGCGGCGAGGCCCGGCGCCGAGTAGACCTCGCCGGGACGCAGTTCGCCGGCGATCAGGGCGGCCCGCAACGCGTCCGCGACCCGCTCCCGGTGGCTGGGCTTCCTGCCCAGCACGGGCAGGGCGGGGGTGTGCTGCGGGGGCATGACGGTCGGGGTTTCCTCTCGTGGTGGACGGGCGGGAGCCGGATCTACAGGACGAACCCGGCCGGGAACGGGTCCTCGGGGTCGAGCAGGTACTGGGCCGTGCCCGTGATCCAGGCGCGCCCGGTGAAGCTGGGCAGGACGGCCGGGCGCCCGGCGACCTCGGTGGTGCCGAGCAGTTGGCCGGTGAACCGGGTGCCGATGAAGGACTCGTTGACGAACTCGGTGTGCAGCGGGAGTTCACCGCGCGCGTGGAGCTGCGCCATGCGGGCGCTGGTGCCGGTGCCGCAGGGCGAGCGGTCGAACCAGCCCGGGTGGATGGCCATGGCGTGCCGGGAGTGCCGGGCCGTCGACCCGGGGGCGGCCAGGTAGACGTGGTGGAGACCGTGGATGGAGGGGTCCTCCGGGTGGACCGGCGGGTCCTCGGCGTTGACGGCGGCCATGAGGGACAGCCCCGCGGCGAGGATCTCGTCCTTGCGGGACCGGTCGAAGGGCAGGCCGAACCGCTCCAGCGGCAGGATGGCGTAGAAGTTGCCGCCGAAGGCGAGGTCGTAGGTCACCGTCCGCCCGTCGGCGAGGGTCGCCTCGCGGTCCAGTGCGACCGCGAACGAGGGCACGTTGCGCAGGGTGACCGCCCTGGCGGCGCCGTCCTCGACCGCCACTTCGGCGACCACCGGGCCGGCCGGGGTGTCGAGCCGGATGGTGGTGACGGGTTCGACGGCCTCCACCATGCCGGTCTCGACGAGCACGGTGGCCACGCCGATGGTGCCGTGGCCGCACATCGGCAGGTAGCCGGAGACCTCGATGTAGAGGACGCCCCAGTCGCAGTCGGGCCGGGTCGGCGGCTGGAGGATCGCGCCGCTCATGGCGGAGTGGCCGCGCGGCTCGTTCATCAGCAACTGCTTGACGTCGTCGCGGTGTGCGCGGAACCACAGCCGCCGTTCGTTCATGGTGGCGCCGGGGACGGTGCCGATGCCGCCGGTGATCACACGGGTCGGCATGCCCTCGGTGTGCGAGTCGACGGCGTGCAGGACGAGTTGGCTGCGCATGATCGGTCCTTCGCTAGGAGAGTCCGGCGGCGACGGCCTTCTCGGTGGCGGCCCGGACGGCGGCCTCCTGCTCGGGCGGCAGCGGCGTCCGGGGCGGGCGGCACGGGCCGCCGTGGCGGCCGACGAGGTCCATGGACAGCTTGATGGCCTGGACGAACTCCACCCGCGAGTCCCACCGCAGCAGCGGGTGCAGCTGCCGGTACAGGGGCAGTGCCGTGTCGAGATCGCCGCGGACGGCCGCGCGGTAGAGCTCGACCGAGGCCCGCGGCAGGGCGTTCGGGTAGCCCGCCACCCAGCCCTTCGCGCCGGCGACGGCCAGCTCCAGCAGGACGTCGTCCGCGCCCGCCAGCAGGTCGAGTCCGGGGGCGAGTTCGGCGATCCGGTAGGCCCGGCGGACGTCGCCGGAGAACTCCTTCACCCCCTGGACGAGGCCCTCGCCGTGCAGCCGGGCGAGCAGTTCCGGCACGAGGTCGACCTTGGTGTCGATCGGGTTGTTGTACGCGACGACCGGCAGGCCCGCCTTCGCCACCTCGGCGTAGTGGGCGAGGACGGCGCGCTCGTCGGCGCGGTAGGCGTTCGGCGGCAGCAGCATCACCGCCCGGCAGCCGGCCTCGGCGGCCTGCTCGGCCCAGCGCCGGGCCTCGGCGGAGCCGTAGGCGGCGACACCGGGCATGACGCGTTCCCCGCCGACCGCGGCGACCGCCGTCCGGACGACCCGGGCCCGCTCCTCGGGCGTGAGCACCTGGTACTCGCCGAGGGAGCCGTTCGGCACGACGCCGTCGCAGCCGCTGCCGACCAGCCAGGCGCAGTGCTCGGCGTACCGGTCGAGGTCCACGGACAGGTCCTCGCGCAGCGGGAGCGCGGTGGCGACGAGGACGCCGCGCCAGGGTCGGTGGTCGGTCATGACAGTCCCTCCTGGGGGTGGTGCCGGGCGAGGACGCCGAGCGGTACGGGACGGGCGAACGGCCGCCGGGCCGGGGTGGGTACGCATCCGGCGAGACCGGCGACCGCGGTGGAGCACATCCGGCCCTGGCACCAGCCCATCCCGGCCCGCGTCATCAGCTTCACCGTCCGTTCGTCGCCCGCCCCGAGGTCCAGGGCGTCGCGCACGGCGCCGGCGGTGACCTCCTCGCAGCGGCAGACCACGGTGTCGTCGGTGAGCTGCTCGGCCCAGTGCGCGGGCGGCGCGCAGGCGGAGTCGAGGGCGGCGGCCGACCTCCTGAGCCGTGTACGGGCCTTGAGGGCTGCGGGTGCCGGGTCCGGGGCGGTGCCGCGCAGTCGGGCGGCGGCGGAGCAGCCGGCGATGTGTCCCTCGGCGAGGGCGAGGGACGCGCCACCGATGCCGGTGGCCTCGCCGGCCGCCCACACGCCGGGCACGTCGGTGCGCTGCTCGTCGTCGACGGCCACGGCGAGCCCGTCGAGGCGGCAGCCGAGGCTCTCCGCGAGGTCGGTGTGCGGGAGCATGCCGTGGCCGACGGCGAGGGTGTCGCAGGCCAGCTCCCGCTCGGTGCCGGGCCGGACGCGGCCGTCGGTGCCGAGAGCGGCGACGGTCACCCCGGTGACCCGGTCGTCGCCGTGGGCGCGGACGACGGTGTGGCGGGCCAGGACCGGCACGCGGTGGCGCAGGAGCCGGGCGGCGTACCCGGCGCCCTCCGGGAGCTTGTCGGCCAGGGCTCGGCCGTGGCGGACGAGACGCCTCGGGGCGGTGGACTCCACGAGCGCGGCGACCTGGACCCCGGCGGCCGTGAGGCCGGTCGCCACGGGCAGCAGCAGCGGCCCCGACCCGGCGACGACGGCCCGGCGCCCCGGGACCACGAGGCTGCCCTTGAGCATGGCCTGCGCGCCCCCGGCGGTGACGACGCCCGGGAGCGTCCAGCCGGGGAAGGGCAGCACCGTCTCGTAGCCGCCGGTGGCCAGGACCACGGACCGGGCGTGCACCTCGGCGGGCTCCTCCTGTTCGGGCCCGAGCAGCGCGTGCACGGTGAAACCGTCCCGATCGCGCTCCACGCACCACACGTGGTGGTCGGTCAGCGTGCGCACGGAACCGGCGGCGAGTCCGTACCGCAGCCGCTCCCAGGTGCGCCACCGGTGGTGCAGCGCTTCGGGGCGTCCGGCCCGGAGCCCGGCGGCGGGCTGCCGGTGGAACTGGCCGCCCGGCTCGGGCGCGGCGTCGACGAGCGCGACCCGCACGCCGCGCGCGGAGGCCGCGAGCGCGGCGGCGAGCCCGGCCGGCCCGGCGCCGATCACGACGAGTTCGGTACGCATGCGCCGCCCCTTCGCTGCCGTCGGCCGGTGCTGACCGGACCGGGCCGCACGTCCGCCCCCGCATGCCCGACCCCCGTCGCGCGCAGGTCGGGGACGGCCCGGCCCCGGTGCCTCCCGCCACCTCCGCCGCGAGCGGCCGGCACACCGGCAGGCCGGCTCCCAGCGCACGGCCCACCCGTCCCCAGGCGGCCCCGGCCGGACCGGCCCGCACCCCCGCCACCGCGCTCGGCACCCGTCGCACGCAAGGCGCGGACCGCCCGGCCCCGACGCCCCCACCGCCTCCGCCACGAGCGGCCGCCACACGCGCTGCCGCGTGCGGGGCGCCGGTGGCGGCGGTTGCGGTCCGCGTCGCCCGGGTGCTGCCGGTCGTCGGCCGGTCGTGGGGGGACCGGGCCGCTCGTCCGGGGCCGGTGGTGGGGAGGTCAGTCCGCACGGGCCGCCCCCCGGTGTCCCGTGCCGTCCTGCGTGGCGATCACGTCCCCCGGCCGGGCCGGCACCAGGCAGGCACGCTGGTTGGGGCGGCCGTTGACGGTGACCAGGCAGTCGAAGCACACGCCGATGCCGCAGAACACCCCGCGTGGCCGGCCCGCGCCGCGGGTGACGCGCCAGGAGGTGACGCCCGCCGACCAGAGCACGGCCGCGACCGTCTGCCCGGGCAGCGCCTCGACCGGCCGCCCGTCGAAGGTGACCGTGAAGGCGGGCCCGGGGCACGCCCCCGCCAGTTCCAGGGGGTTCACCCGGCCTCCTCGGCGAAGCGGCCGGGCCGGAACGGCGCGGGATCCAGGCCGGGCTCCCGCCCGGTCAGCAGCGCGGCGACCAGGTGTCCGGTGCCGGTGGCCAGCCCGATGCCCGCGCCCTCGTGGCCGCAGGCGTGGTACAGCCCGGGCGCCCGGGGGTCCGGGCCGATCGCGGGCAGGTGGTCCGGAAGACAGGGCCGGAAGCCGGCGTACGTCCGCATGGCCCGGACGCCGGCGAGGAACGGGAAGAGCCGGGTCGCGCCCGCCGCCAGCGCGCGCAGGGCCGGCAGCGAGAGGGAGCGGTCGAAGCCGACCCGTTCGCGGCTGGCGCCGATGAGGACCGGCCCGGCGGGCGTCCCCTCCACCACCGGGGAGGTCCGCAGCTCCGCCGCGTCGCTCGCGACGTCGGCCACGTAGTCGGCGGCGTACACCTTGTGCCGGATGCGGGGCGGCAGCGGCTCGGTGACCAGGACGAAGCCGCGCCGCGGCAGCACCGGCAGCGACACGCCGGCCCGGGCCGCCACCTCGCCGCCCCAGGGGCCGCCCGCGTTGACCACGGCGGGGGCGTACAGGTCGCCACGGTCGGTACGCACCCCGCGCACCGCTCCGCCCGCGCCGCGCAGCACCCCGGTCACCTCCCGGCCGGTGCGCAGCCGGGCGCCCGAGGCGCGCAGCAGGTGCGCCGCCGCGAGGGCGGGCATCACCTGGGCGTCCTGCGGGTAGTGCATGCCGCCGGCCAGGCCGGGGGCCAGATGCGGTTCGAGGTCGGTGAGCCGGTCGGCGGGCACGGTCACCGCCTCGACCCCGGCAGCGCGCTGTCCCGCGGCGAGTGCCTCCAGCCCGGCGCGGGCCGCCTCGGTGCCGGCGACGACGAGCGAGCCCTTGGCCTCGTACTCGACGGCCGCGCCCAGCCCTTCAGCGGCCAGGTCGCCCCACAGGCGGGCGGAGAGCAGGGCCAGGCCGAGCTCGGGGCCGGGCTCCTTGTCGGAGACGAGGAGGTTCCCCTCCCCCGCGCCGGTCGTCCCTCCGGCCACCGGGCCCCGGTCCACCACGACCGTGTCCAGACCCGCCCGGGCCGCGTACAGCGCGCAGGCGGCGCCGACCATCCCGGCACCGACCACCACGACATCGCAGGTCAGCGGCTTGCCCACGGCAGTACTATGTCACACACCACACCGTCGGGGAAGACAGCCGCGAGGACTGCCGGACGACGGACGACGGACGACCACCGGGTGACGGGCGGCGGGTGACGGGCGGCGCGGCCGGGACGCCTCAGTCGGCCGCCGGGACGACTCTGAGGTGCGAGGCGGTGCGGCGCGTCCTGCGGTCCCGGGACGGGGTCCGGCGTGCGTCGCGCAGGACGAACGTGAGCCGGGTGAAGCCCAGTTCCGCCAGGGTCCGGGAGGTCTCGGCGACGACCCGGCAGCCGGTCGCGCCCCAGCGCGGGTCCGGGTGCAGCAGCGGCCGTACGGCACCGTCGATCTCGGCGGCCTCCTCACCGACCGCGCGGATCCAGTGCGGCAGCCCCTGCCGGTAGGCGGCCTCCATGATCGGGTCCTGGGCGATCTCACGGCGGATGGCCTGGAGGCCGTGGTCGGGTCCGTGGCTCTCCACGGTCCGCGCGAAGTGCGCGAGCATCGGCAGGCACCAGCTCGCCTCGTGCTCGCCGAGCACCGTGGGCGCGTCGGGGTGGAAGAGCACGAACCGGAGGAAGTTCCCGTCCGGCATGGCCGTGGGGTGCGGGCCGACCCCGGCGAAAAGTGACCGGAAGGCGCTGTTGGTGAGGACGACGTCCCAGCAGTGGTCGACGACGAGCGAGGGGAAGGAGACGGCCTCCAGAAGCCCGGCGCAGTCTTCCAGGTAGGCCTGGGCCTCTGGAGTCTCGGGGACGGGCCGCGGTGCCGGCCGCTGCCCTCCTGCCTGAAATGCCATCGGGAGGTCACCCCTCTTGCCTGTGCGGCCTTGACGCGGCGCCCCGATCCTGGTGCCCCGGGCTGATGCGTGTCAACTATCGTGGCATTTCGTGCCTGTTGACGGCTGAAATTGGCCACAGTTGTGGCGAGACCTGGATGTGAGTTCGAGGCACCGGCTACGCTCCGGGAAGTTCACGCCGGGTAAGTCACGGCATCCGCTTGTGAGAAGCCTGTGAGAGACGTAGGAGAATCGTCGGTGACGGGTGGCTTCGTCGAGGGTCCGGGCGCCACGCGTACGGCCGTGCTACCGGCCGTCGTCTCCCGTGTCACCGCGCTCGCCGACCGGCTCGGCGTGCCGCACGCCGAGGTCTTCGACACCGGTCGGCTGTCCGTCGCCTCCGGGGTCCCGGAGCCCGTGGTCAAGGCCCTGCTCAGCGGCCGGCCCGCCGGTGAGCCCGATGTGCAGGCCCGGTTCCTGCAGCGCCTCGACCTGTTGCGCCGGACCCGGCTCAAGCCCAACGGCCGCAAGTACACCCAGCAGGAGATCGCCGACGGCGCGGGCATGTCCCGGCAGCAGGCCGGCGCCCTCATCAACGGCGACCGCCGGCCGACCATGGAGCACTGCGACGCACTGCAGCGGTTCTTCCGGGTGCACGCCGGGTTCCTCACGGCCGAGGACCCCGAGGCGCTGGTCAGCGCCCTGCAGCACACGGAGCAGGAGCTGTTGCAGAAGCTCGCCGACCGGGAGCGCGAGGCGGCCGCGGCGGCGGACGACCCACTGGAGCGGCTGCTGCAGGACCACGGCGTGCGCGGCATCGCCTGGCGGGCCGCGCAGCTGCCCACCGACCAGCACCGCGACAAGGTCGCGGAGTGGCTGGACATGCTCCTGGAGAGCGTCAAGCGGCCCGAGTCGTGACCGTGGGGAGAACTGTGGGCATCGGTAGGGAAATGCGCCGCCTGTGCGGCGAGCTGGTCGCGGAGCTGACCCTCCCCGCGCCGGCACGGCCCGACGAGCTGTACGCCGCGCTGTGCGACGCCATGAGCAGACGCCGGGGCCGTCCCGTCCACTTCCGTACGGCCGCCTTCCCGCCCGGGACCGCCAGCGGGCTCTGGCTCGACATGGCCGAGCAGGACCTCGTGGTGATCGAGGAACGCACCGCCCCCGATCACCAGTTGGTGATCCTCGGCCACGAGCTGTGGCACATGAAGGCCGGGCACTGCTCGCACCACGTCCAGGGCGCGGCCGTCGCGGCCCGGCTGCTCGACGAGGGCGCCGACCTCCAGGCGACGGTCCTGAAGGTGGCGGCGCGCACGCGGTTCGACCTCGACGACGAGAAGGAGGCCGAGAGCTTCGGTCTGCTGCTCGCCAGCAAGTGCCGGGCGTGGCTGTCGGGTTCGGCGTCGCGGGGGCCGGCGCAGCGGGACCATCTGGCGGGGCGGATCGAGGCGTCGCTGGGCTACCGGGGGCCGCAGAGCTGACCGGTGGCACCGGCTCCGCGCGGCGCGCCCCGGTCCGGCCTGCGCCGAGCGGGCGAACCGGCGGGCTCCCGGGCCGGATTGTCAGTGGTGGGCGGCAAGCTGGAGGTACGCCCCGGCTGTGCGGGGCGTGCGCGCCGCGAGGCGCGCGGGGAGCGACGACGCCGACACGGGGAGAGCCGACCGATGCCCACCGCCGTACTGACCGACCGCGAGCGCACCGCCGTCCAGGCCTATCTGCGGCTGCTGCACACCGTGCGCGCCGCCTTCGACCGGGAGACGGGCCCGCCGGTCGTCCCGCCCGCCGTACTCGCCGACGCGGAACAGGCCCTGAAGCGTGCGGGCCTGGCGGGCAACGAGGAGGCCTTCTTCCGCCTGCTGGAGAGCTGGTGCCCGGAGCCGGGGCCCTGAGCCCGGGGCCGGGCTCCGAGCCGGGCCCGTGGCGCCTGTTCCCCGGGCCGGCTGCCGGGGTCGGGGCGCCGGGGTCGCCGAGCGGTCCCTGCCGAGCCCGTCACGGGCGCGGGCTCGCCGGGCCGGGGCCCGGCAACACCTCCGCCGGGGGCGGGGATCCCGTAAGCAGCAGCCCCCGGGCGAAAATCCGTAAGCAACAGTCCCTGGGCGGGATTCGGCGAGCAACACCCCGGACGGAGGCCCGTAACCAGCACGCCCGGGCGCAATCGCGTGTCCAGCACCCCCGGGCGGAATTCTGTAAGCAGCAATCCCCGGCGGGATTCGGTGAGCAGCGCCCCCCGCGGACAGGGGCGCGTAACCAACCCCCGGGCGGGATCGCGTGACCAGCACCCCCAGGCAGGATCCCGGGACCGGGGCCGTGCTCAGGGGTGCGGCACGGTGACCGCGGTCGCGACCAGGCCGCGGCCGGTGGTCCAGCGGCCGCCGAAGCGGTCGAGGCGGTGGCCGCCCACCAGCGGTCCCGGGACGAGGAGCCGGGCCCTGAAGCCGCCATCCGGGGTGATCTCGATGTCCGCCTCCATGAAGTCCAGCCACTTCCCGGTGAGGGGGAACCACGCCTTGTAGACGGACTCCTTCGCGCTGAACAGCAGCCGGTCCCAGTGGACGCCGGGGTGTTCCGCCGCGAGCCGCCGCAGCCGCTGCTCCTCGGCCGGCAGGGCCACCGACGCCAGGACCCCTTCGGGCAGCGGCGCGGCAGTCTCCGCGTCGATCCCGAGCGAGGCCAGGTCGCCGGCGCGCACCAGGGCGGCGGCGCAGTAGCCGTCGCAGTGGGTCATGCTGCCGGCCAGCCCGTCCGGCCAGCCGGGGGCGCCGCGCTCCCCCGGCAGGATCGGCTGCGGCGGCACGCCGAGCTTCTCCATGGCGCGCCGGGCGCAGGAGCGGACCACGGCGAACTCCCGCTGCCGCTTGGGGACCGCCCGCACCACGAGGGCCGCCTCCTCGGGGTACATCGGGGTGTCCGGGCCGTCGTGGCCGTACGCCTCGACCGTGACCACCGTCTGGGGCAGCAGTTCCTCGATCACCGCTCCTCGCCCTCCCCCGGCAGGATGCGCCGCAGCCGCCCCGGCGGCCCGGGCCGCTTGCGCCACTCGCGGGGATAACCCACCGACACCTCCTCGAACCGCACGCCTTCGTGGAACGTGGTCCTGGGGATGTGCAGATGGCCGTAGACCATCGTGCGGACCGGGAACCTGCGGTGCCAGTCGGCGGTCAGGGCGGTCCCGCACCACATGGCGAACTCGGGGTGCCACAGGACGTCCGTCGGATGCCGGTGCAGCGGATAGTGGTTGACCGGGATCACCGGCAGGTCGCCGGGCAGCTCGGCGAGTCTGCGCGCGCTCTCCGCGACCCGGGCCCGGCACCAGTCCTCCCGGCTGGGGTACGGATCGGGGTGCAGCAGGTACTCGTCGCTGCAGACGATCCCGGTGCCGTGGGCGTATTCCAGGCCCTGCTCCTTGGTCTCGCACCCGGTAGGCAGGAACGAGTAGTCGTACAGCAGGAACAGCGGGGCGACGGCCACGGGGCCGCCGGGGCCCCGCCAGACGGGGTAGGGGTCCTCCGGCGTGGTCACGCCGAGCTCCCGGCACAGCTCGACCAGGTACTCGTACCGGGCGACGCCGCGCAGGGTGACCGAGTCGCTCGGATGGGTCCACAGCTCGTGGTTCCCGGGCGCCCAGACGACCCGGCGGAAGCGGGCCGCGAGTGTCTTGAGGGTCCAGCGGATGTCGGCCACGGTCTCCGCGACGTCTCCGGCGACGAGCAGCCAGTCGTCGTCCGTCCCGGGCCGCATGTCCTCGACGAGGGCGCGGTTCTCCGGGTAGCCGATGTGCAGATCGCTGATGGCCAGCAGCTGTCCGGCTCCCCCGGCCGTCGACGTCACCTCTCGCCCCCTCCGCGCTCAGCGCACGCCACCCCAAGAGATCACATCCGCGCGCCCGGGACAAGGCCCGGCCCGGGTGTCGTGCCCCGGAACCCGTAACACGCGCGTTGCACGGAACGGCCCCCCGAAGCCGTATGATCTGCCCCAACACCACCGCTGGGAACTTCCCTTTCACAAGGGCGGTTTGGTGTCCCTCCATTCATCCTGCCCGGGCACGGGCCGCCGCGCCCTGCCCGCGAACCGTGAAAGGCGGCCTGCATGGTCTCTCGCGTACGCGTCTGGCTCAACCGCACGTACGCGGAGAACGTGTTCTTCATGGACCAGCTGCGGAGAAATCCCAGCGACCGGGCCGTCGAGATCCACGCCACCCACGGCGACCCCGACTCGCCCGTGCTGGCCGCCGCCGACACCGCCGAGCTGGAGCCCGAGGGCCTGTCCCCGGCCGGGTACGTCGAGTACGCGCTGGACCAGTGCGCCCGGCGCGGGATCGACGTGTTCGTGCCCCGGCTGCACCAGTCGGCGATCGTGGCCCACCGCGCCGAGTTCGAGGCGGCCGGGACGGCGGTGCTGGCGCCGCCGCCCGAGGCGGTGGCCGTGTTCCGGGACAAGGTGATCGCCTACGAGGCGGTCCAGGCCATCGGGGTGCCGGTGCCGCCGTGGTGGCGGGTCCGCTCGGCGGACGAACTCGTCGCGGCTGTCGAGGAGTTGGAGGCCGCCGGGCACAAGGCGTGCTTCAAGCCCGCGTCCGGGGCCGGCGGGGTGGGCTTCCGCGTGATCACGCGCTCGCCCTTCTCGATGGTGCACCTGAGCGGGTTCCCGAGCCCGTACGTACCGCTGGATCTGGTGCTGGAGGCGCTGTGGCGGGCCGAGGAGCCGGTGGACTGGCTGGTGATGCCGCGTCTGGAGCAGCCGGAGGTGTCGGTGGACTGCCTGACCGGGCCGGACAACCGCATCCGCATGGCCATCGGCCGCACCAAGAACGGCCGCCGGCGCGGCTTCACCCTGCACGAGCAGTGGCTGGACCCGGCCCGCCGGATCGCCGAGGGCTTCGGTCTGCACCACCTGTCCAACATCCAGTTCCGGATGTTCGGCGACTGGCCGGTCCTGATGGACGTGAACACCCGCCCGGCCGGCGGCCTGCACCAGCTGTCCCTGTGCGGGGTCAACGCCCCTTGGGCGGCGGTGCAGCTGGCGCTCGGGGAGGACCCGGGCGAGGTGGTCCCGCCGTTCCTGGGGCAGGACTACACGGTGGTGTCGGGACCGCGCCCGCTGCGGCCGGTGTCGCTGCCGCAGCAACGCCCGGAGGCGTCCGAGCCGCTTGCGGCGGTGCCCGCCCCGGCCGGGCCGGCCGGGGCCGTCGACGCGGCCGGGACGCCGCCCCTTCAGGACCTCGCCGCGAGCGTCCCGCGCCCCACGGGGCTGCCCACGTAGCGGCCGCGGACCGCCCCGGGTCCGGTGCGGGTCAGAAACGGCCCGGGCCCCGGTACAGCCGCAGTTCTCCTTCCAGTTCGACGGCCAGCACGGTGGCGTGCGGGTCGAGGTCGGCCGCGCCGGGGGGCTGGATCCACAGGACGCCGGGGGTCTCGTGGAGGCCGCCGGTGACCTCGTGGGCGAGTTCCCTGCCGCTGCCCAGGACCGAGACGCGGCGCACCCCGGTGAGCAGACCGCGGACGCCGAGCGCCGCGCGGGTGAACCACGGTTGCACGGCCATGGGTCAGCCCCTGCGCAGGCGCAGGGTCAGGATCTGGAACGGCCGCAGCGAGACGGCGACACCGCCGTCGCTGAGGTCCGCGTCCTCCAGCGGACGCTCCAGCAGGTCGGTGATCTGGGCCGCGGCCAGGGGGAATCCGGTGCGCAGGACGCCGGTGGCGCGGCCGCCGCGGGACTCGTAGAGCCGGACCACGACGTCGCCGGAGGTGTCGTCGGCGAGCTTGACCGCCTCCACGGTGACGCCCTCGCCCTCGACGGAGACGACCGGTTCCGGGGCGCCGGCCGCCTCGGCCACCCGCAGCGGGAGGTTGAGGGCGTAGCCCTCGGCGACGGCGTCCTCGATGCGCGCCCCCGGCAGCAGCGCGTAGGTGAAGCGGTGGCGTCCCTGGTCGGCCTCCGGGTCCGGGATGCGCGGGGCGCGGACCAGGCTGAGACGGACGGTGGTGGTGGTGCCGCCGTCCTCGCGGACCGTGCGCGAGACGTCGTGGCCGTAGGTGGAGTCGTTGATGACCGCGACGCCGTAGCCGGGTTCGCCGATGTGGACCCAGCGGTGGCCGGAGACCTCGAAGCGGGCCGCCTCCCAGCTGGTGTTGGTGTGGGTGGGGCGCTGGATGTGGCCGAACTGGATCTCGGCGGAGGAGTGCGCGGCGCGGATGTCGACCGGGAAGGCGGCCTTGAGGATCTTCTCGGTCTCGTGCCAGTCGATGTCCGTCTCGATGTCGATGCGGGGGCTGCCGGCGCGGACGGTGATCGTCTGGGTGATCTTCGAGCCCTTGCCGAAGTCCCGCTCGACGCGGACCGCGCCGATCAGCGGGTCCTGTTCGACGACGGTGACACAGGAGGCGTCCAGAAGGTCGGTGTAGCGGTTCTTGTAGTGCTTGTCGATGTCCCAGGCGTCCCAGTAGTTGGGCAGGTCGGTGTGCAGGCGGAGCAGGTTGCCCGGCTCGGCGAGGACCTCGCGGCCGGCGCGCAGGTCGTACACCGACGCCAGGGTGCCGTCCTCGGCGACCTCGACGCGGACCAGTCCGTTGTCGAGCACCCGGCCGTTCACCGTCACGGGGTGCGGCGGCTCGGCCGCGGTGAGGGGCGCGGATCCGCTCGCGGGCACCTCGACGTACACCGGTGCGCCGTCGGCGGTGCGGATCACCTCGGCCCGGTCGCAGGGGCCGGCGTTGAAGACGCGCGGTCCGCCGGCGCCGAGCGCGGCCAGCGCCTCGTCGGTCAGCGCCCGCAGCTCCCCGGCCACGCGCGCGTACTCGGCCTCCGCCTCGCGGTGGACCCAGGCGATGGAGGAGCCGGGCAGGATGTCGTGGAACTGGTGCAGCAGCACCGTCTTCCACAGCCGGTCCAGCTTCTCGTACGGGTAGGCGTAGCCCGGCGCGTGCAGCGCGGCCGTGGTGGCCCACAGCTCGGCCTCGCGCAGCAGGTGCTCGGAGCGGCGGTTGCCCTGCTTGGTGCGGGCCTGGGAGGTGTAGGTGGCGCGGTGCAGCTCCAGATAGAGCTCGCCGACCCACACGGGCGCGTCCGGGTACTCCGCGCGGGCCTTGGCGAAGAAGTCGTCGGGGTGTTCGACGACGACCCTGGGGGAGCCCTCCAGGTCGGCCAGCCGGCGGGCGCGTTCCATGATCTCGCGGGTGGGGCCGCCACCGCCGTCGCCCCAGCCGAAGGGGGCCAGGGAGCGGGTGGCGCCGCCCTTCTCCCGGTAGTTGCGGACCGCGCGGGACATCTCCTCGCCGCTGAAGCGGGCGTTGTAGGTGTCGACGGGCGGGAAGTGCGTGAAGATGCGGGTGCCGTCGATGCCCTCCCACCAGAA
The DNA here is from genome assembly GCF_056432865.1 of Streptomyces sp. NPDC044921. Lineage (NCBI taxonomy): Bacteria > Bacillati > Actinomycetota > Actinomycetes > Kitasatosporales > Streptomycetaceae > Streptomyces > Streptomyces sp. NPDC044921. The sequence continues at coordinate 71,532 of NZ_JBWKIF010000010.1, read as the reverse complement.
GGTGTGGTGGGGGAACGTGTTGGTCTGGTTCCAGGAGATCTTCTGGGTGAGGAACCACTCGTTGCCGGCGAGCTTGGCGATCTGCGGGTAGGCCGCGTTGTAGCCGAAGGAGTCCGGCAGCCAGACGCCCTTGGTCTCGATGCCGAAGTGGTCCATGAAGAACCGCTTGCCGTGGACGAACTGGCGGGCGACGGCCTCGCCGCCGGGCAGGTTGCCGTCGGACTCGACCCACATGCCCCCGACCGGCGCCCACTGGCCCTTCTTCACGGACTCCTGGATCCGGGCCCAGACCTTGGGGTAGTGGTCGCGCACCCACTCGTACTGCTGGGCCTGGGAGCAGGCGAAGACGAAGTCCTCGTACTCGTCGGCCAGGGACGTGACGTTGGAGAAGGTGCGGGACGTCTTGCGCTTGGTCTCGCGGATCGGCCAGAGCCAGGCGGAGTCGATGTGGGCGTGGCCGACGCCGGAGACCGTGTGGGCGCTGGCGTGCGCGGGCTTGGACAGCACCGGCTTCAGTGCCTCGCGCACGGCGGTGGCGGAGCCGGAGACGTCGTCGAGGTCGAGCAGGTCCATCGCCCGGTCGAGGGCGTGGGCGATCTCGTGCCGGCGCGGGTCGTGGGCGCCGAGCTCCAGCATCAGCTCGCGCAGCACCTGGACGTCGAGGTCGAGGTGCCAGACCTCCTCGTCCAGGACGGCGATGTCGGCGCTGCGGAAGGTGTAGAGGGGCCGGTCGCCCGCGGTGCGCTTGTCGCCGAGGGGCGTGGGCCTGGCGAAGTCGTCGGCGAGGATGTCCGGGTTGGAGGCGGCCTCGACCAGGTAGTCGACCGTCTCGCCGCCCCGCGCGGGGTTGGCGATCGCCACGTACTGGTTGAGCGGGTTGACGGCCTTCAGCGGGGTGCCGTCGGCGCGGTGGACCAGGGCCTCGGCCTGGTTGCCGGGCCAGTCGCCGGTGAAGCCGAGGTCGATGACCGCCTCGACGCGCTTGCCCGCCCACTCCTCGGGGACCCGGCCGCGCATGCGGAACCAGGTGGTCCCCCAGGGCGGGCCCCAGGGGGTGCCCATGGCGAACGGCTCGTAGGACGCCGCGGCCGCCTCCTCGAAGGGCACCGGTTCGCCCGGGGCCTGCCAGGCCTCCACCCGGAAGGGGACGGTGGCCGCGTAGACCGCGGCCTTGATGCGCTGGTCGTGGAGGCGCTGGACGCGTTCTTCGATCCGGCGGCTTTCGTCGTGCATGGGCGTGTCTCCAGGAAACGGGAAGAGCGGGCGGGAAAGCGCTTACCGAGTGGCGTCACCCAAGGTACGCGAGCCCGGGATGGACCGCGGTGTAGCCCTCCACCAGCCGGCGGGCCACGTTGACGGAGTCGACGAGCGGGTGCAGCGCGAAGGCCTTGACGGCGGTGGCGCGGGAGCCGGAGTCGGCCGCGGCCAGGACTTCGCGCTCGACGGCCTTGACCGCGCAGACCAGGCCGGTGGCGTGGCCGGGCAGCGGGTCGACGGTGACGGGGTGCGCGCCGTTGGCGTCGACGAGGCAGGGGACCTCGATCACGGCGTCCGGGTCCAAAACCGACAGGGTGTGCCGGTTGCGGACGTTGAGGATCAGGGTCGCCCGTTCGTCCCGGGCGATGGCCCGCATCAGGGCGAGGGCCACCTTCTCGTAGCCGCCGGACAGGTCGTCCTCGTCGCGTTCGCCGGCACCCGCGCTCTCGCGGTTCTCGGCCATGTACGTGGCCTCGCGCTCGGCGCGGGTCTCGTCCCAGACCTTCCACGCGGGGGCCTCGGGGTCGCGCATCTCGGCGTAGAAGCGGGCCTGCTGCTCGCGCAGGAAGGCGCCCCGGGTCTTCTCGGCCTGCTGGTAGGCGCGGACGGCCTCGCGGTTGAAGTAGTAGTAGTGCAGGTACTCGTTGGGGATCGCGCCCAGGGAGCGCAGCCAGTCGGCGCCGAAGAGCTTGCCCTCCTCGAAGGAGCCGAGCAGGCGGGGGTCGGCGAGCAGGCGCGGGAGCTCGTCCCGGCCGGCGACGCGCAGGCCGCGCACCCAGCCGAGGTGGTTGAGTCCGACGTAGTCGATCCACGCCTCCTTCGGGTCCGCGCCGAGCACGCGGGCGATGCGGCGGCCGAGGCCGACCGGGGAGTCGCAGATGCCGATGACGCGGTCGCCGAGGTGGCGGGACATGGCCTCGGTGACCAGGCCGGCCGGGTTGGTGAAGTTGATGACCCACGCCTCGGGCGCGAGCCGGGCCACCCGCCGGGCGATGCCGACGGCGACCGGGACGGTGCGCAGCCCGTAGGCGATGCCGCCGGCGCCGACCGTCTCCTGCCCCAGGACGCCCTCGGCCAGGGCCACGCGCTCGTCGTTCGCCCGGCCCTCCAGGCCACCGACGCGGATCGCGGAGAAGACGAAGTCGGCGCCGCGCAGCGCCTCGTCCAGGTCGGTGGTGGCGCTCACCCCGGGGGCGTCGGGGACGCCGGCCGCCTGCTCGGCGAGGACCCGGGTCACCGCGGAGAGCCGTGCGGCGTCGAGATCGTGCAGGACGACGTGGGTCACCCGGCCCTCGGCGTGGTCCTGGAGGAGCGCCCCGTACACCAGGGGCACGCGGAATCCTCCGCCGCCCAGAATCGTCAGTTTCACCGGGTTCCTCCGACTGGGTTGACTGCGCGCCGCGCGCCGGGAGCACCGGGCACGCGCCGCCTCGTTCGCTGTGCTGCGTCCCGGGTCCGCCGCGGCCCGGCGGCCGGGGGCGGGAGACCTCGCCGTGCGCCGCGGGAGCGGGCGGCCCGGACCGGCGGCCCTGCCGAAACGGCCGGGAAAGGGTTCACGTCCGGACCCTTCCCGCCACGACGACCTCGACGCCCGCTTCCTCCAGGGAGGCGCGCGTCGCCGCGTCCGGCGGCTCGTTCGTCACCACCACGTCCAGGTCCTCGGGACCGCAGACCTTCGCCATGCCGTGCCCCGGGAACTTCGCCGCGTCGGCCAGCAGCACGACCTTCTCACCGGCCCGGATCATGGCCCTCTTGACCGGCACCTCCACGACCGTGGTGTCCATGACCTGGCCGCCGGGGCGCACGCCGCTGGTGCCGAGGAACAGCCAGTCGGCATGCAGCTGGCGCAGGTTGTCCTCGGTGAGGAAGCCGACCAGCGAGCGGTACTCGCGGCGGACCATGCCGCCGAGCAGGACCAGCTCGATGCCCTCGTCGTCGGCGAGTTCCTCGTAGACGACCAGGTTGCTGGTGATGACGGTGAGCCGGCGGCCGTGCAGCTGCCGGGCCAGGCGGTAGGCGGTGGTCCCGATGTCCAGCAGCACCGACTGGCCGTCGCCGATCATCGCCGCGGCCCGTTCGGCTATGGCGTCCTTCTCGGCGACGCGCACCTCGGCGACCTCGGCGAAGGGCTGGTCGCCCTCCTCGACCACGGCGCCGCCGTGGACCCGGGTCAGCAGGCCGTCCTCCTCCAGTTTCACCAGGTCGCGCCGGATGGTGGCCGGACTCACGCCCAGTTGCTCGGAGAGGTCGGTCACAGCTGCGGGGCCGCCTGAGCGCAGGGCCCGCAGGATGAGTTGGTGTCGTCGTTCTGCCAGCACGCCGTGCACATTACTCGTCATCTCCAATCATCGCCATGCTCATTTCTGCTCGGGTATTGACCAATCTCGTTGAGCGGCGCACGATTCCGCTCACAGAAATGAAGGGTTTTGACGATCTCCGGCGAAGCCCCGAGCGAGAGGACCCATCCGTGGACGACGACCGGCCCCATGTGCTGCTGACCGGGCTGCTCTTCTACGACCTCGTGCTCACGGGCCTGGACAAGCCGCCGGCACCGGGCGAGGAACTCTGGACGGCGGGCATGGGCTGCGGCCCGGGCGGCATCGCGAACCTCGCCGTGGCCGCCGCCCGTTTCGGCCTGCGCACCTGGCTCGGGACCGTGTTCGGCGACGACTTCTACGGCGCGTACTGCCGGGAGGTCCTCGCCGGTCAGGAGGACGTCGACCTCTCGCTCTCCCGCACGGCGCGCGGCTGGCCCACCCCGGTCACCGTCTCCGTCGCGTACGGCGGCGACCGGGCCCTGCTCACCCACGGCCAGGAACCGCCGTTCTCCCAGGACGTGCTGATGGGCGACCCGCCCCCGGCGCGCACCGCCCTGGTCCACCTGGAGGCCGAGCCGCGCGCCTGGCTCGCCAAGGCCGCGGCGAACGGCACCCGGATCTACGCCGACGTCGGCTGGGACCCCACCCAGGAGTGGTCCCGGGAGCTGCTGGACCAGCTCGCCCTGTGCCACGCCTTCCTGCCCAACGAGTCCGAGGCGATGGCCTACACCCGCACCGACAGCGCGGTCGCGGCGCTCGGCACCCTCGCCGAGCTGGTGCCGGTGGCGGTCGTGACCCGGGGCCGGGACGGCGCGCTCGCCGTCGACCAGCTCACCGGCGAGTACGCGGAGGTCCCCGCGCTCGACGTCGACGCCCTGGACGCCACCGGCGCCGGCGACGTCTTCGGCGCGAGCTTCGTCGCGGCCTCGCTCGGCGGCTGGCCGCTGGAGCAGCGGCTGCGGTTCGCGGTCCTCGCCGCCGGGCTGTCGGTCCGCCACCACGGCGGGGCGCTCGCCGCCCCGGGCTGGTACGGCGTCGACCGCTGGTGGCGCTCGCTGACCGACCCCGCACTCAGGCGGGCGTACGGCTTCCTCGCGGACCGGCTCCCGGAGGACCCCGGGCCGCCGGTCGCGTACGCCCCCGTCACGCCCCCCGCACGGCAGCACTGACTCCCCCCCCCCACGCCCCTTGTGTGTCCCCTCTCAAGCGAAGTCACGAACAGATCCGAAAGGCGGTGGGAGCTGTGCGGCTCTCACGAAGAGGCCTGCTGCGCGCGGGCCTGGCCGGTACGGCCGCCACGGCACTGGGCGGCCTGGCGACCGGTTGCGCCGTTCCGGCCGGCTCGACCGGCCGGACCATGGTCCTGTGGTACTGGAGCGGCGGACTGAGCGACACCGTCGTCGAGAACGCCAAGGCCCGCTACGGCGAGGACGTCGACCTCAAGGCCCAGCAGATCGGCGGCTACTACCGGTCCAAGCTGATCACCACCATGGCCGGCCGGGCCCACATCCCCGACATCGCGGGCCTCAAGGGCGAGGACATGGCCTCCTACCTGCCGAACGCCGGCCAGTTCGTGGACCTGCGGACGCTGGGTGCCGAGAGGCTCAAGGGCCGCTATCTGGAGTGGAAGTGGCAGCAGGGCGTCGCCGACGACGGCAGCCTGGTCGGGTTCCCCATCGACGTGGGCCCGGTCGTGCACTACTACCAGCCGGCCGTCTTCGAGAAGGCCGGGCTGCCGTACCACCCGGCCGACGTCTCCCGGGAGCTGGACACGTGGGAGAGGTTCTTCGCCGCCGGCGAGCGGCTGCGGAAGCGGGTGCCCGGGTCGTTCCTGCTCACCGACGTGGGCAGCGTCTTCGAGATGTCCCTCGGGCAGGGCACCACCCGGTTCGTCGACAAGGAGCGGCACTTCATCGGGGACGGCGAGCACGTCCGCGCCTGCTGGGACCGGGCCGTCGAGGCCAAGCGGCGCGGACTCGTGTCGGACATCGTCAGCGGCACACCGGACTGGAACTCGGCCGCCGAGCGGGGACTGCTGCCCAGCCAGCTCAACGCCTCCTGGGCCGCCGGTGACCTCAAGCTCGGCCTGCCGAAGACGAAGGGCAGGTGGCGGGTGGCCGACTGCCCGGGCGGCCCGTCCAACGTCGGCGGCTCGTTCCTGGCGATCACGAAGGCGTGCCGGGAGCCCGAGCGGGCCTTCGAGATCATCACCTGGATGCTCGACGCGGACAACCAGGCCCAGGGCTTCGTCGACACGGGCCTCTTCCCGTCGACCCCGGCCTCGTACGCGATGCGCAAGCTGCGCGAGCCGGACCCGTTCTTCGGCGGCCAGATCACCATGGACGTCTACGGCCCGGCGGCCGAGAGGATCCCGGTGGCCTACAACAGCCCGTACGACATCGCGCTCGGGCAGCCCGTCCGCGACGAGATCAAGAACGTCGGCGTCCTCGGCAAGGACCCTGCGAAGGCCTGGGGGGACGCCATGGGCAAGTGCCGGCGCATCGCGGACCACCTGGGGGTGGCGTACTGATGGCCACCGTACCCGCGGTCGAGAAGGCCCCGGCGGCCGTGACCGGCACGCCCGTCGCCCACCGCAGGAAGGGCGTCCTGAGCCACTGGCGGCTCTACGCCGCGATCTCCCCCTTCTACCTCCTCTTCCTCTGCTTCGGCCTGGTCCCCGTCGGCTTCTCGCTCTACCTGTCCTTCCACCGCTGGGACGGGCTGGGCGCGATGGAGTGGGCGGGCCTGGCGCAGTTCCGCTACCTGGTCGGAGACACCGACTTCTGGAGCTCCATCGGCAACACGCTGGTCATCTGGGCGCTGGCCACCTTCCCCATGATCTTCCTGGCGATGGTGACGGCCGTGATGCTCAACTCCGCGGTGCGCTTCAAGAACGTCTACCGGTTCGCCTACTTCCTCCCCAACGTCACCTCGATCGTCGCCGTCGCGATCGTCTTCGGCTCGGTGTTCTCCACGAACTTCGGCCTGACGAACGCCCTGCTGCAGGCCGTCGGCCTGGACCAGGTGGCCTGGCTGAACACGCCGTGGGGCATCAAGGTCGCCATCGCGACGCTGATGACCTGGCAGTGGACCGGCTACAACGCGATCATCTTCCTCGCCGGTCTGCAGACCATCCCCGGCGAGATGTACGAGGCGGCCCGGATCGACGGCGCCGGCCCCGTGCAGACATTCTTCCGGGTCACGCTGCCGCTGCTGCGGCCGACCCTGCTGTTCGTGCTCGTCGTCTCCACGGTCACCGGACTGCAGAGCTTCGCCGAACCGCAGGTCCTGCTGCAGACCACGGCGAACGAGTCCACGTTCTCGGGCGGCCCCGACCACGCCGGCCGGACGATGGTCCTCTACTTCTTCCAGCAGACGTTCGACAACAACGACTTCGGCTACGGCGCCGCCGTGGCCTGGGGCATCTTCCTCGTCGTCGTCCTCTTCTCGATCATCAACTGGCGCCTGGTCCAGCGCCGGGGCGAAGACTAGGGAGGCAGGGTCACCATGGCATCCATCAAGGGTCACCGCGGCCGGGGCATCGCGCTGCACGCGGTCCTCGTGTGCGGCCTGCTGCTGTCGGCCTTCCCGTTCTACTGGGCGGTCGTGATGTCGACGCACACGTCGACCGAGATCTTCTCCTACCCGCCCAAGCTGCTGCCGGGCTCGCACTTCACGGAGAACGTCCGCAACCTCTTCGACACCGTCGACTTCTTCGGCTCGATGCTCAACTCGCTGCTCGTCGCCGTGTCCGTGACGGCGCTGGTGCTCTTCTTCGACTCCCTCTCGGCGTTCGTCTTCGCCAAGTTCGCCTTCCCCGGCAAGCGGGTGCTGTTCGCGCTGCTGATGCTCATCTTCATGGTGCCGATGCAGCTCCAGGCCATCCCGCAGTTCGTGATCATGGCGAAGCTGGGCTGGATCGGGTCGATGACCTCGCTGATCGTGCCGGCGGCGGCCAACGCGTTCGGCATCTTCTGGATGCGCCAGTACATGAAGAGCGCCATCCACGACGAACTCATCGACGCCTCCAGGCTCGACGGGGCGGGGTTCCTGCGCCAGTACTGGCACGTGGCGCTGCCGGTGGTCCGCCCGGGCCTGGCGTTCCTCGGCATCTTCACCTTCATGGGCCAGTGGAACGACTACGCCTGGCCGCTGATCGCGCTCACCGACCCGGACAACGTGACGTTGCAGGTCGCCCTCTCGCAGCTCAACGGCACCCACGGGACGACCGACTACGGCATGGTGATGACCGGCGCGCTGCTCGCCCTCGTCCCCCTGCTGGTCGTCTTCGCCATCGGCGCCCGGCAGATCATCGGCGACCTGGCGAAGGGAGCCGTGCGCGGATGACGAGCGACCCGCTGCTCGCGCTGCGGCCGTGGCACGCGCCCGAGGTGACCTCCTGGCGGCGGCTGCCGATGCACGCCGTGGACCGGCGTCCCGCTCGGGGAGGTCTGGTCCTCGGCGTACGTCCCGGGTGTCTGGACGCTGCAGGACACGGACGACCTCCCGCGCTACCTCAACGTCCGCATGCCGTTCGCCGAGTTCCCGCCCCACGTGCCGGACGCGAACCCGACCGGGGTGTACGAGCGTGACCTGGACGTGCCCGCCGCGTGGGCGGGGCGGCGGATCGTGCTCCAGGTCGGGGCCGCCGAGAGCGTGCTGCTGGTGCACGTGGACGGGCGCCCGGCCGGGATCTCCAAGGACTCCCACCTGGCCGCCGAGTTCGACCTGACGGACCTGGTGCGCCCCGGGGAGCGGTCCGTGCTGCGCCTGACCGTCGTCAAGTGGTCGGACGCCTCGCACGTCGAGGACCAGGAGCAGTGGTGGCACGGCGGGATCACCCGCTCGGTGCTGCTGTACGCGGGCGGGGCGCTGCCCGGGGGCTGGTACGTCAGCGGGGAGCTGGACGGGCACCCGCTCACCCGGGACGCGGAGTTCGACCGGGCCAACGCCGAGACGCCCGAGCTGTACGGCCTGACCGTCCGCCTCCACCGCGCCGACGGCACCGTCGCCGACACCTCCCGGCACCGGGTCGGCTTCCGGGACGTCGAGATCAGCGGCCGCGACCTGCTGGTCAACGGCGAACGGGTGTTCATCCGGGGCGTCAACCGGCACGACTTCCATCCGCTGACCGGCCGGACGGTGCCGTACGCGGACCTGCGCGCCGACCTGGTCCTGCTGAAGCGGTTCGGCTTCAACGCGATCCGCACCGCGCACTACCCGAACGACCCGGCCCTGTACGACCTGGCCGACGAGCTGGGCTTCTACGTGGTCGACGAGGCCGGCATCGAGTCCCACGACCACGCGCACGAGATCGCCGACGACCCGCGCTACCTGGGCGCCTTCGTCGACCGGGTCGCGCGGATGGTGCTGCGCGACAAGAACCACCCGTGCGTCATCGTCTGGTCGCTGGGCAACGAGTCCGACTACGGCGCCAGCCACGACGCCGCCGCCGGCTGGGTGCGCCGGCACGACCCGACCCGCCCGGTGCAGTACGAGGGCGCGGCCAGGCACGGCTGGGCCGACCCGGACGGCCGCCGCTTCACCCTCGCCGTGATGCCGGACACCCAGTACCTCTTCGACGGGCCCAGTATCGACCGGGCACCAGTCGAGGCCTCGCTGCGGTACCTGCTGGAGCACGGCGAGGAGGAGAACATCGTCTTCCTGTCGCACCTCGGCGACCTCACGCAGAACGGCGCGCGCGAGGAGTTCGCGGCGCTCGGCGAGGCGTTCCGGCTGCCGGACCGGCGGGGCGTCGGCTACAGCGTCCTGGCGGGCAACCACGACGTGCGCCCGTCGACGACCGACCAGCGCGGTGCGACACCGTACCTGGACACCTTCGGGACACGACGGTTCGAGGGGCGGCGGACGTTCGGCGGGGAGATCGACCGGATCCTGCACGGCCGGCTCGGCGACGTGAGCATCGTCGCCCGGGCGCTGCTCGTCACCTCCTTCATGAACCACTGATCTCCCGGGACCCTCATGTCCGGGCAGCAGCCGCCCGCCCCGGGCCGACCCGTCCGTCTCCTGCGCCGTGCGGAACGGTTCGGCGCCGGCTTCGCCCCGGGGTCGGCCGCGGCCCACGCGGCCGGCGACGGCGGACGACCGGGCGGCGAGGCCCCGCGCCCGGCGTACCGGCAGGTCACGGACTGATCGGGGCGGAGGTACGGTGGGCCGCGTGACCGGTGAAGAGGCGCTGCGGCCCCAGTCCCTCATGCTGACGTTCCTGGGCGACCAGGTGCTCGGCCGTGACGTGTGCGTGTACTCGGGCAGCGTCATCGACGTGTTCGCCCGGGCCGGCATCGGCGAGCAGGCCACGCGCTCCACGCTGACCCGCATGGTGGGCCGTGACCTGCTGCGCCGCCAGCGCGAGGGCCGCCGCATGTACTTCGGGCTGACCGGGCGCGCGGAGGCGGTGCTGCGCGACGGCGAGCGGCGCATCTGGCAGACCGGCGCGGTCAACCGGCACTGGGACGGCACCTGGACGCTGCTCGGCTTCTCGCTGCCCGAGTCCTGGCAGCGCCAGCGCCACGACCTGCGCTCCCAGCTGACCTGGAGCGGCTTCGGCCCGCTGTTCAACGGCCTGTGGATCGCCCCGGGCGAGATCGACGTGTCGGCGCTGGTGGCCGAACTCGGGCTGTCCGCCCACGTGAAGATCTTCCGGGCGCACGCGGACGCCGGGATGGACATCGGCCAGATGATCGAGGAGACCTGGGAGCTGTCCGACCTGGCCGCGGGCTACCAGGGGTTCGTGCGGCGCTGGAAGCCCTGGGAGGACGATCTGCCGGACGCCGACGACGCCCTCGTGCTGCGGCTGCGCCTGCAGACGGAGTGGCTGCGGATCGTCCGGCGGGACCCGCGCCTGCCGGTGAAGCACCTGCCGGACGACTGGCCTGCGGAACAGGCCGAGAAGACGTTCCGGACCGTGCACGAACGGCTCTCGCCCCTCGCCCGGGCGGCCGCGGAACGCCTGCTGGACCTGGTGCCCGCGCGGACTCAGGCGTAGAACCGCGACAGGCTCTGCAGCACCGCCGCCGGCTTGGTGCCGCCCTCGATCTCGATGGTGCCCTCGACGGTGATCTGCGCGCCGCCCGGCACGTCCTCGACCTCGGCGAGCCTGGCCGTCAGGCGGATGCGGGAGCCCGCCTTCACGGGGGACGGGAAACGCACCTTGTTCAGGCCGTAGTTGACCTTCGTGGTCACGCCCCGGACGTCCAGCAGCTCGGTGAAGAGCGGGATGAACAGGGAGAGCGTGAGGTAGCCGTGCGCGATGGGCGCGCCGAAGGGGCCCTCCTTGGCGCGCTCGGGGTCGACGTGGATCCACTGGTGGTCGCCCGTGGCGTCGGCGAAGGTGCCGATGCGCTCCTGCGTGACCTCGATCCACTCGCTGGGGCCGAGGTCGCTCCCAACGAGCTTCTTCAGCTCGTCGAGGCCGTTGACGGTGATGCTCATGCGGTTCCTCACTGGTTGCCGTAGCGGTCGCGGACGCGGGACTTGAGGAGCTTTCCGGAGGCGGTGCGCGGGAGTGCGTCCGCGAGGACCACCGACTTCGGGATCTTGTACTTGGCCAGGCGCCCGGCGAGGGAGGCGAGCACCTCGCCGGGGTCGAGGGTGACGCCCTCGCGCGGGACGACGACCGCGCGCGGCACCTCGCCCCACGTGGCGTCGGGCACGCCGATCACCGCGCACTCGGCGATGCCGGGGTGGGCGAGGAGCCGGTCCTCGATCTCGGCCGGGTAGACGTTCTCGCCACCGGAGATGATCATGTCCTTGAGGCGGTCGACGATGTGGACGTAGCCGTCCTCGTCGATGCGGGCGGCGTCGCCGCTGCGGAACCAGCCGTCGGCGAAGGACGCGGCCGTCTCCTCGGGCAGCCCCCAGTAGCCGGGCATCACGTGCGGACCGCGCACCACGATCTCCCCGACCTCCCCGACGTCGACCGGTGTCAGGTCCGGCCGGACGACGCGGACGTCGCTGAAGAAGTGCGGCACGCCCGCCGAACCGGCCTTGCCGACGGCGTGCTCGGCGTCCAGGAAGAGTGTGCCGGGGGCGGCCTCGGTCATGCCGTATCCCTGGAGGAAGGTCAGGCCGCGCTCCTGGTAGGCGGCGATCAGGGGGGCCGGGACCGGGGAGCCGCCGCAGGTCAGGATGCGCAGCGAGGACAGGTCGGCGTCCGGCCAGCGCGGGTGGCGGGCCACCTGGTCGAACATGGTCGGCACGCCGAACATGAAGGTGATCCGGTGGCGTTCGATCAGGTCGAGGGTGGCGTCCGGGTCGAAGGCCTCGACCAGGACGCACGCGCCGCCCTTCAGCAGCACCGGCAGGGTCAGCATGTTCAGGCCCGCGGTGTGGAACAGCGGGGCGCAGACCAGGGCGCGTTCGTCGGCGATCAGGTCGGTGTCGACGAGGACGTTGACCGCGTTCCAGGTGAGGTTGCCGTGGGTGAGCATGGCGCCCTTGGGGCGGCCGGTCGTGCCCGAGGTGTACATGATGATGCAGGTGTCGTCGGGTCCGACGGGTTCGTCGACCGGCTCCTCGGACGCCTCGGCGAGGGCCGCCTCGTACTCCGCGCCGGCCTCCAGGTAGACCCGTACGTCCGTGCTGCCGGGCAGGCCCGCGACCAGGCCGGCGTGGGAGGGGCCGTGGACCAGGGCCTTGGCGCCGGAGTCGGCGAGCTGGTAGGCGATCTCCGGCCCGGCGAGGCGGGTGTTGAGGGGGACGAAGACCGCGCCGAGGGTGCCGGCCGCGAAGAGGGTCTCCAGGTAGGAGGGGTGGTTCGGGCCGAGGTAGGCGATCCGGTCGCCGCGGCGCACGCCCCTCGCGCGCAGGGCGTGGGCCAGCCGCGTGGTGCGGGCGTGCAGCGTGCCGTAGTCGACGGGGTGCTCGCCGTGGATCAGGGCGGTGCGGTGCGGGGTCTTGCGGGCCCGGCGGGCGGGCCACGACCCCAGTCCCTCGTTGCGCATGTCACGCCCCTTGCGGTGTGGCCAGCCCGAGCAGGCGGGCGGCGTTCTCCTTGAGGATCTTCGGCCGGACCTCCTCCTTGATCGTCAGCTTGCCGAAGTCGGCGAGCCAGCGGTCGGGGGTGAGGACCGGGAAGTCGGAGCCGAAGAGCACCTTGTCCTTCAGCAGGGTGTTGGCGTACTGCACGAGCTGCGGCGGGAAGTACTTCGGCGACCAGCCGGACAGGTCGATGTGCACGCCGGGCTTGTGCGTGGCCACGGCCAGGGCCTCGTCCTGCCAGGGGAAGGACGGGTGCGCCAGGATGATCTTCAGGTGGGGGAAGTCGGCCGCCACGTCGTCCACGTGGAGCGGGTTGGAGTACTTCAGCCGGATCCCTCCCCCGCCGGGGACGCCGGCGCCGATGCCCGTCTGCCCGGTGTGGAACAGGGCGATCGTGCCCGTCTCCTCGATCACCTCGTACAGGCCGTAGGCCACCGCGCGGTCGTCGGGGAAGAAGCCCTGGATGCTCGGGTGGAACTTGAAGCCCTTCACCCCGTACTCCTCGACCAGCCGCCGGGCCTGCTTCACGCCCGCCTTCCCGCGGAAGGGGTCGACGGAGGCGAAGGGGATGAGGACGTCGGCGTTGGCGGCGGCCGCCTCGGCGACCTCCTCGTTGGGGACGGGCCGGGTGCCGGTGGCGGACTCGGCGTCCACCGTGAAGATCACGGCGGCCATGTTCCGCTCGCGGTAGTAGGCGGCCGTCTCCTGAAGGGTCGGCTTCCGCTTGCCCTCCACCTTGAAGTAGGCGGAGGAGGCGTCGTGCAGGTCGTCGTCCAGGGAGGAGTGGCCGTGGGAGGACACCTCCGCGTGGGTGTGGACGTCGATCGCGACCAGTGACTCCAGGTCCATCACGCCTCCGGGAGCTTCGGCGCCGGGATGCCGACCGTCTGGAGCTCGGCACCGACCGAGGTGGGCCAGGCGTCCGCGAGGGCGTCGGGGGTCCAGCCGCCGTCGGCGTAGGCCGCCCTGATCTCCTGCGGATGCGACCAGAGTGCCACCTTGTCGCCGCCGATGCCGATGCACTGGCCGGTCACGCCGCGCGCGGCGGCGGAGGCGAGGAAGGGCACCAGGGCCGCGCAGTCCTCGGGGGTGCCGAAGCCCTCGCCCTTGCGCAGGAAGCCGGGCAGCGGCTCGCCGCCGCGCAGGGCCTCGACGTACGGGGCGAAGGCCGGGATGGTCTCGGTCATCGCGGTCGCGGCGACCGGCACGATCGCGTTGACGGTGATGTCCGCGCGGGCCAGCTCCATCGACCAGGTACGGGCCATGGCGGCGATGCCGGCCTTGGCGGCGGCGTAGTTCGTCTGGCCGAAGTTGCCGCGCTGGCCGGCCGGGGAGCCGACCAGGATCAGCGAGCCGCCCTCGCCCTGCCTGCGCATCCGGACGGCGGCGGCCCGGGCGCAGGTGAAGGTGCCCTTGAGGTGGGTGGTGATCACCGCGTCGAAGTCCTCGTCGGACATCTTCCACAGCACCTTGTCGCGCAGGATGCCCGCGTTGGTGACCAGGACGTCCAGCCGGCCGAACTCCTCGACCGCCCGGTTCACCAGCCGTTCGGCGGCCTCCGAGGTGCCGACCGGGACGACCTCGGCGACGGCCCTGCCGCCCGCTTCCCCGACGGACTTCACGGCCGCCGCGGCCACGGCCTCGTCGATGTCGTTGACGACGACGGACGCGCCGTGGGCGGCCAGGGCGTGGGCGTAGGCGAGGCCGAGGCCCCGGCCGCTGCCGGTGACGACGGCGGCCTTGCCGGAGAGATCGATGCTGGGCACGGGTGGATCCCTTCACACGGGGTTCGGTGCGAGCGCGCGGTCGGCGTGCGAGGTCGAAGCTAAGAGCAATAATTGTTGACGTCAATAGTTGTTGTGATCCACGGGTGCGGGATGCTGGAATCTCCTGGACGCACCGAGCACAGGGAGCCCGCCATCACACGCCAGAACACCACCCCGAAGCCCATCGACGCCGACGAGCCGTGGATGCGAGGGCTGCACGCCGACACGGGTTACCTGCTGTACCGCCTGGGCCTGCGCTCGGGGCAGCTGTTCAACGCCTGCCTGCAGGAGTCGGGGCTGCGCCTGCGCCACTACGCGGTGCTGCGCTTCCTCGCCACGACCGAGGGCGCCCTCCAGCGCGAGCTGAGCACCCGGCTCGGCTACGACCCGAGCGCGATCGTCGGCCTGGTCGACGACCTCGAGAAGCTCGGCTTCGCCGAGCGCCGCCCCTCCCCCGACGACCGCCGCGGCCGGATCGTGGTCCTGACCGGGGCCGGCCGCGCCTTCCTGCGCGACACCGACGAGGCCGGGCTGCGCGTGACCGGCGAACTGCTGGCCCCGCTGGACCCCGCCGAGCGCGCGACGCTGCACGCGCTGCTGCTGCGGATCGCCGAGGACGGCCTGACCTGACAGCCCGGACCGCCGGCCAACTGATGTTGTGCAAATGATTGACGGCTGCACGGCAGATGCATAACTTCACGGACCAACCGCGCCCCGTCCCCAGGGAGCCCACCGTGCAGCCATCCCCGCCAGCCACCCAACCCGCCCCGGATCCCCGCCAGTTGCGCCGCGTGGCCGTGTCCGGCCTGCTGGGCACGACCGTCGAGTTCTACGACTTCCTCGTCTACGGCACGGTCGCCGCGCTCGTCTTCGGCGACCTGTTCTTCCCGCGGGCCGATCCCGCGGTCGGCACGATCGCGGCCTTCGGCACCTTCGCCGCGGGCTACCTCGCCCGCCCCCTCGGCGGCATCGTCTTCGGGCACTTCGGCGACCGGCTCGGCCGCAAGTCGATGATGCTGCTCACCATGGTGCTGATGGGGACGGGCAGTTTCCTCATCGGCCTGCTGCCGACCTACGACGCGATCGGCGTCTGGGCGCCGGTGCTGCTGGTCGCCCTGCGCGTGGTGCAGGGCCTCGCGATCGGGGGCGAGTGGGGCGGCGCCATGCTGATGGTCGTCGAGCACGCCGAGCGCACCCAGGGCTCCCGGCGCGGCCTGTGGTCCAGCTTCACGCAGCTCGGCGCCCCGCTCGGGTCCGTCCTGTCGGCGGGAGTCGTCACGCTCGTCGCCTCCCTGCCGGACGAGCAGTTCCGCTCCTGGGGCTGGCGGGTGCCGTTCCTGCTGAGCATCGTGCTGCTGGCCGTCGGGCTGTTCGTGCGGCTGAGGGTCGCCGAGAGCCCGCTGTTCGCGCAGGTGCGCGGGGAGCCGGTGGACCGGCCGCCGCTCCTGGAGGTGCTGCGCCGCCCCAAGCCCGTGCTGCTGGCCGCCTGCGTGGGCATCGGCGCGTTCACCGCTCAGTCGCTGCTGACCAGCTTCATGATCTCCTACGCCGTCGACCAGGGGTACACCCGCCCGCAGGTGCTGACCGCGGTGACCGTCGCCTCCTGCGTGGCCCTCGCCGTGCTGCCCGCCGCGTCCGCGCTGTCGGACCGGGTCGGCCGCCGGCCCGTCGTCCTGGCCGGTGCCCTCGCCTCGGCCGCGCTCGCCTTCCCCGTGCTGGCGCTGGTCGACTCCGGCTCGCCCGGACTGCTGGTCCTCGCGCTCGCGCTCGGCCACGGCGTCGCCCAGTCGACGATGTACGGGCCGCTGGGCGCCCTGCTCAGCGAGATGTTCGGCACCCGCGTCCGCTACACCGGCGCCTCCCTCGGCTACCAGGGGGCGACCCTGATCGGCGCCGGGTTCTCCCCGCTGATCGCCGGTAGCCTCGTCGCCTCCGCCGGCGGCGGCAGCACCCCGGTGTCGCTGCTGCTGTGCGCGGGCGCGGCGATCACCGCCCTCACCGTGTGGCGGCTGCGCGAGACCCACACGGACGCGCTGGACTCCCCCGCCACCGCCCCCGCCCTGGAAGGGACCCCCCGTTGAGGATCCGCCTCGCCCTGCTGACCGCCTGCCTGTCCCTGGCGGCGACCGCCCTGCCCGCGCGGGCCGCGGCCTCCGGCACCCACCTGGAGGGCCGGCTGCCCTCCGGCGCCGCGTACGTGATGGACGTCCCGGCGTCCTGGAACGGCACGGTGCTGCTCTACAGCCACGGCTACACCCCGGCGGGTGCCCCCAACCCGGCCCAGAACACGCCCGGTTCGGCCGTGGCTGACACCCTGCTGGCCGAGGGGTACGCGCTCATCGGCTCCTCCTACGCGACCACCGGCTGGGCCGTCACCGAGGCCGTGCCCGACCAGCTGGCCACGCTGGATCTGTTCACGGACCGGTTCGGCCCGGCGCGCCGGTCCCTCGCCTGGGGCACCTCGTACGGCGGCTTCGTCACCAGCGTGCTCGCCGAGCGGCACGCCGGCCGGTTCGACGGCTCGCTGTCGATGTGCGGGCTGGTGCAGGGCGGGGTGGCCAACTGGAACAGCACCCTGGACCCGGTGTTCGCGCTGCGCACGCTGCTCGCGCCCGGCTCCGGCGTCCGGCTCGCGGGTTTCGCGGACCAGGCGGAGGCGGCCGCCGCGGCCACGTCGCTCACCGCCAGGACCGACGCCGCCCAGCGCACTCCGGGTGGCCGGGCCCGCATCGCCCTCGCCGCCGCCCTGCACGGCATCCCCGGGCACAACGACCCCGCGCAGCCGGTGCCCGGCCCCACCGACTGGCAGGCGCGGCAGGCCAACCAGTACGCCGCCGTGCGGGGGCTGCTCCAGCTGCCCGCGTTCGGCTGGCGGCAGGAGGCCGAGGCCCGGGCGGGCGGCAACCCGTCCTGGAACACCGGCGTCGACTACACCGCCCTGCTGGCCCGGTCGCCGCTGTACAAAGGGGTGAGCGAGCTGTACAAGGAGGCGGGACTGTCCTTGCGCACCGACCTGAAGGCCCTGGAGCGGGCTCCCCGGATCTCCGCCGACCCGCCGGCGGTGCGGTGGATGCGGCACACCAGCGTGCTCTCGGGCCGGCTCAGCGACCCGCAGCTGAACATCCACACAACCGGTGACGCGCTGATCCCGGTGCACGCCCAGAGCGCCCACCGGCGGGCCGCCGGCGCGGCGGGCTCCGCGCACCTGCTCCGGCAGGCGTACGTCGACGGCCCGGGCCACTGCACGTTCACCACCGGTGAGACGCTGGCCGCCCTGCGCACCCTGGAACACCGCCTGGACACCGGCCGCTGGGACGCCTCGCCCGGCGCCCTCAACTCCCGCGCGCGCCAGGAGGATCCGGCAGCCCGGCCCCGCTACCTGGCGCACCGCCCGGCCGCCTACCCCCGCCCCTACGACCTCGCCCACCCGGGAGACGCCCGGCCATGACCGCCCCCACCGCGTCCGACCGGCTGCTGTCCGTGCTCGCGGCCTTCGACCACGAGCACCCGGCCCTGTGCCTGACGGACATCAGCCGGCGGGCCGGACTGAGCCTGACCACCACGCACCGGCTGGTCGGGGCGCTCACCGGGTGGGGCGCCCTGGAGCGGGACGAGACCGGCGTCTACCACGTGGGCCTGCGGCTGTGGGAGCTCGCTGCGCTGGCCCCGCGCGGACTCGCCCTGCGGCAAGTCGCCCTGCCGTACCTGGAGGACCTGTACGAGGCGACGCACGAGAACGTGCAACTGGCCGTGCGCGACGGGCGGGACGTCGTCTACACCGAGTGGCTGTCGGGGCGGTCGGCGGTCGGGGTGCACATCCGCGTCGGCGCCCGCTGGCCCCTGCACGCCACCGGCGTCGGACTCGCCCTGCTGGCCCACGGCGGCCCGGAGCTCCAGGACGCGTACTGCGCGGGCGAGCTCGCCTCCTTCACGCCGTACACGATCACCGACCCGGCGCGGCTGCGGCGGGTGCTCGCCGAGGTGCGGCGGTCGGGTGTCGCCGTGAGCGACCGTCAGGTCACCGAGGACGCCCTGTCGGTGGCCGCCCCGGTGCGGGGCGCGGACGGTACGGTCACCGCCGCCGTGTCCGTCGTCGTGCCCCACGCGCACGCCCAGGTGCCGGTGCTGGCCCCGGCGGTGCGGCTGGCGGCGCGGGGGATCTCACGTGCGCTGGGGTGGCGGCCCTGACGCCTCCCGGCCCGGGGTCATCGCCCAGCGGATGGCCCGGGTCAGCGCCTGCCCGGTGGGCCGGACGGCGAGGGACTCGACGAGCGGCACCCGGGGCAGCCACAGCATGCCGCGCGCCCAGGGCGGCAGGAGGGTGACGGCGTTGGCGGCCAGGCCGCCGTAGAAGGGCCGCGCCGCCAGGGGCAGGGGCGGCTGGAAGAGCAGGAAGCGGGCGGCCGCCCGGGCCTCGGGCGTGGCCCGCAGTTCGGGCCGGTAGGCGGTCAGCCGCTGGGCCAGCTCACGGCGGTCGCGCGGCGGGTCCTCGGCGCCCAGGGCCTCGGCGACGCGGGCGGTGTCGGCGACGTAGGCGTCATAGCCGGCGTCGTCCAGGGGACGGGCCCCGTAGCGTGCGTGGGCGCGCAGGAAGCTGTCGGTCTCGGCGGCGTGCACCCAGGCGAGCAGGTGCGGGTCGGCCGCGTGGTACGGCTCTCCCCCGGCGGTCGTGCCGCGGACCCGCTCGTGGATGCCGCGGACCTGGTCGACCGCCCGCCGGGCGTCCTCGGCGGTGCCGTAGGTCGTCACGGCCAGGAAGGTGCTGGTGCGCTGCAGGCGGCCCCACGGGTCGCCGCGGTAGCCGGAGTGGCCGGCGACCGCCGCCATGGCGAGGGGGTGCAGGGACTGCAGCAGCAGCGCCGTCAGCCCGCCGATGAACATGGAGGCGTCGCCGTGGACCGTGCGGATCGGTCGCTCGGGCCCGAACCAGCGCGGCCCGGGCGTGTGGTGGATGCGGGCACGCGTCTCGGGCCCGCCGGGTCCCGCGACGCGGCGGAACAGGGCCTGGCCCAGCTGTTCTCGGACTCCGGTCAGCACGGTCGGCTCCCTTCCCCTGCCGACCAGTGTCCGTCATGCGCCCGCGGACGCGGGCCGGGCGGTCCGCCGGTGTCAGGGCCGGGGCCTGACCGCCTCGCTGTCGGCCCGGCCGCCCGCGCCGAGCAGGCCGGTGCGGCGGACCGGGCCGGCGGCCTCCAGGCGGGGCAGTGCCCGGCGGGCCACGCGCAGCACCACGGGCGGCAGGGCCGAGCGCACCGGCTGTGTCAGCCGCAGCCAGGAGGGGACGTACACCGCCGTGCGGCGGCGTTCCAGGCACCTGACCAGGCGGGCGGCGACCACGTCCACGGGGTACACGCGGCGGGCCGGCGGCGGCATGCGGGCGCGCAGTTCCCGCAGCACGTCGTAGCGGTCGGCGTCGCGGATCATGTCGGTGTCGGTCCAGTTGATGTAGGCGATGCCGAGGCCGACGCCCCGGTGCGCCACTTCCGCCCGGAGGGAGTGCGCGAAGGCCTCCACGCCGGCCTTGGAGGCGCAGTAGGCGCTCATCAGCGGGGCGGCGCCGATGGACGCCAGGGAGGCGACCTGGAGGAAGTAGCCCGCGGTGCCGATCAGGTCCGGCAGGAACGTCCGGGCCGTGTGGGCGCTGCCGGTGAGGTTGACGTCGATCACCCGCCGCCACAGGTCCGGGTCGGTGTCCAGGAAGGCGCCGCCCTCGGCGACACCGGCGTTCGCCACCACCGCCGAGGGGCGGCCGAGACCGTCGCGCACGGTGCGGGCCGCCGCCTGGAGGGCGGGGAGATCGGTGACGTCGGTCTCCACGGCCAGCGCGGGGCCGGGCAGGGACGCGGCGAGCGCCTCCAGCGCGGCCTTCTCGTGCCCGAGCAGCGCCACGCGGGCGCCGCGCCGGGCGGTCTCCCGGGCCAGTGCGGCACCCACGCCGCGGGCGGCTCCGGTGATGACGACCGTGCGGTCGGCGAGCGGACTGCTGCGCATGGGCCGCCCTTCCTTCCCACTCGTGGGATCACGCGGTTCAGCGCCTGGTGCCGGTGCGGTCGCGGCGGGCCAGCAGCCGTTGCGCTCCGGCGAGGCCGGGCGGCAGGTTGCGGCGCAGTGCGGCCCGGGCGGCGTTGGACCCGGGCGCGCCGTGCACCCCGCCGCCCGGGTGGGCTCCCGAGGAGGCGAGGTACAGGCCGCGCACCGGGGTCTCCGGACGGCCGGTGCCGGGCAGGGGGCGGAAGACGAGCTGCTGGTGCATCGCGGTCGTGCCGCCGTTGATGGCGCCGCCCGCGAGATTGGCGTCCATGGCCTGGAGGGTGGGCGGCGCCAGGACGCGGCGGGCCCGGATCCGGTCGCGGAAGCCCGGCGCGAACCGTTCCACCTGGCGTTCGACCCGGTCGGCCATGAGCTCCTGGTCCTTGGCGGACCAGTCGCCGGTGATGCCCTCGTCGCCCGCGTCGGCCCGGATCTCGTGCGGGATGTGGGTGTAGGCCCAGGCCGCTTCGGTGCCCTGCGGGGAGCGGCCGGCGTCGGAGGTGGTCATCTGGCCGAAGATCAGGAACGGGCGGTCCGGGACCTGCCGCATGGCGATCTGGGCGGCGAAGCGGGTGAGCTCGTCCATGCCGTCGGCCAGGTGCACCGTCCCGGCCCCGGACGCCTGCTCGGCCCGCCAGGGCACCGGGCCGTCCAGCGCCCAGTCGACCTTGAAGGTGGCGAAGTCCCACTGGAAGCGCCGCAGGTCGTCCAGGACCTGCGCGGGCAGGTGCTCGGGCTCGACGAGCTCGCCGTACAGCGCGGGCACCGAGACGTCGGCGAGCACCGCCCGGCGTGCGGGCACCGCGTCACCGGCCGCCGTGCGCACGCCCACCGCCCGCCCGCCGCGGACCACGACCCGCTGGACGCGCTGCCCGCAGCGCACCCGGCCGCCCCGGCTCTCCAGACGGCGCACCAGGGCCGAGGTCAGCGCCCCGGAGCCACCGGCCGGGACGGGGAATCCGTACGTCTGCCCCAGCATGGCCATCAGCCAGCCGAAGCCGCCGCTGCCCGACGACTCGGGGGCCAGGTCGGCGTGCAGGGCGTTGCCGGCCAGCAGCAGCCGGCCGCCCTGGCCGCGGAACTCCTCCTCGCCCAGGCGGCGCACCGGCAGCACCAGGGAGCGGGCCATGCGCAGGCCGCCCGCCGCGTGCAGCCGCCGCGCCAGCCGGGCCGTCGCGCGCACCGGCGGGAAGGGCGTGAACAGGGCGTCCAGCAGGTCGGGGCGCAGGCTGTCCCAGACCTCGTGCAGCCGCCGCCAGGCGTCGCCGTCGGCCGGGTCGAAGGTGTCGAGGGAGGCGGCGGTGGCGCCGACGTCCCGGTGCAGGACGGCGCAGCTGCCGTCGGTGAGGGGGTGGGCCAGCACGCTGGGCGCGTGGCTCCAGGCCAGTCCGTGGTCCTGCAGGCGCAGGCCGGCCAGGACGGGCGAGGCGGCGGCGAGGGGGTAGAAGGAGCTGAACAGGTCGTTGACGAACGCGGGGTCCACGCCCCGGTCGTGGCGCACCGCGCCGCCCGGTTCGGGCTGCTCCTCCAGCACCTCCACGCTCCACCCGGCGTCCGCCAGGAGGTTCGCGGCCACCAGGCCGTTGGGTCCCGCGCCGATCACCACGGCGTCAGGCATGGCGGGGCCCGTCCACGTCGGACACGGTGACCTGGCCGAGGGAGCGGCGTCCGCCCGCGGCGTTGCCCACACCGGCCTCGTCCTCGCACAGACGGGCCAGCCGGGCCAGCATGGCGCGGTGGCGCAGCTGGATCAGCGCCTCGAAGCCGACGTTGTGCAGCCGGCCGCCCGCCCCGCGCAGGGGGTGCTCGTCGACGATGACCAGGCAGTCCTCGCCCCAGGGCCGCAGCTCGATGGCGATGCGCGCGGTGCCGAGCGGCCCGGCGTGGGCCTCCAGCTCCAGCCGGCGGCCCTCCTCGCAGTGCCGGACGGTCGTCTCGTTGTCCAGCTGGACGGGACCGAGCCGGACCCGGTAGCGGATCGCGGCGTCCTTGCGCGGCCAGTGCCCGCGCACCGGGTGGGACTCGGAGGTCCCCACCACCCACTCCCCGTAGCGGTTGCCGTCGGCGAGGACGTCCCACACCGCGCTCGGCGGGACTCGGATCAGGTGATGGCGTACGGCCACGGATACCTCCTGCTGCCTCGACCGGGTGGTGCGTGCCGAGTGCCCCGCCGAGCCCGTTTCACAACCCGGGGGCAGCCGTCGCGGCCCGGCGGGGGGCGAACCCTGCGAGGTGCTCGACGGGGGGAGAGCGGGATGGCGCGGTCGGACAGGGCGCGGCGGTGGGCACGCTGGCCGGCGGCGCACCGGTCGCGGCAGCACGGAGGGACGACGCGGTGGTCCGCGGACCCGGCCGGTGCGGGCGACGAGGAACGCCTCCGGCCGACTCGCGGTCCTCGCCGTTCGGGCTCTGCAACCAGCGGCCGTCCGCGCACTTTTCTTGGTTCATCCCTTGACGACCCGTCCGCGGGGGAGCACATTGGCGGCACTTTGAGAGCGCTCTCATCCCCTTCCCCGAGAGGCCCCCACATGAGCGACACCTCAAGCACCCCCCGCAGACCGCGCCCCTTCCGCCGGGCGTGCGTCGCCGTCGTCAGCGCGCTCGGTCTCGCGGCGGCCGCCGCCGCGGTCGCCACCCCGTCGGCCAGCGCCTCGGCCCCGCCGCCCCCCTCGGGCTGGACGCAGGTGTTCCTCGACGACTTCAACGGTCCGGCCGGCAGCGGTGTCAACACCGCCAACTGGCAGTACGCCACCGGCAAGGGCTACCCGGGCGGCCCCGCCAACTGGGGCACCGGCGAGATCGAGACGATGACGAGCAGCACCGACAACGTCTCCCTCGACGGCAACGGCAACCTGCGCATCACGCCCCGCCGGGACGCCGCCGGCAACTGGACCTCCGGCCGCATCGAGACCAACCGCACCGACTTCCAGCCCCCGGCCGGCGGCAAACTCCGCGTCGAGTCGCGCATCCAGGTGCCGAACGTCACCGGAGCCGCCGCCAGGGGCTACTGGCCGGCGTTCTGGATGCTCGGCGCGCCCTACCGCGGCAACTACTGGAACTGGCCGGCGGTCGGCGAGCTGGACATCATGGAGAACACCCAGGGCATGAACACGGTGTTCGCCACGATGCACTGCGGCACCTCGCCGGGCGGGCCCTGCAACGAGACCAGCGGCATCGGCGGGTCGACCACCTGTCAGGGCACCACCTGCCAGGCCGGCTTCCACACGTACCGGATGGAGTGGGACCGCTCGACCAGCGTCGAGGAGATCCGCTTCTACCTCGACGGCGTCAACTTCCACACGGTGCGCGCCCATCAGGTCGACGCCACGACCTGGCGGAACGCCACCGACCACGGCTTCTTCATCATCCTCAACGTGGCGATGGGCGGCGGCTTCCCCGACGCGTTCGGCGGCGGCCCGGACGCGGGCACCCAGCCCGGCCACGCGATGGTCGTCGACTACGTGCAGGTGCTGTCCTCGGGCGGCGGTGGCACCACACCGCCGCCCACCGGCGACCGTGACGCCTACGGCACCATCCAGGCCGAGTCCTTCGACGCCCAGTCCGGCGCCATGACCGAGACGACCACCGACTCCGGCGGCGGCCGGAACGTCGGGGCGCTGGCCAACGGCGACTGGCTGCAGTTCAAGGGCGTGAACTTCGGCTCCACCCCGGCCCGGCAGTTCAGCGCCAGGGTCGCCAGCGGCGCCGCGAACGGCGTCAGCGGGCTGGTCGAGGTGCGGCTGGACAGCCGGAGCAACGCGCCGGTCGGGAGTTTCGCGGTGGGCAACACCGGCGGCTGGCAGTCCTGGCGGACGATTCCCGCCAACATCAGCTCCGTGACGGGCACGCACGACGTCTATCTGACCTTCACCAGCGGTCAGCCGGCGGACTTCGTGAACGTCAACTGGTTCGCCTTCGGGCGCTGACCCGACCCGGCAAGGGGCCCCACGCGCGCGTGGGGCCCCTTCTCGCTGCCCTCAGCGCAGCTCCGCGCGGAACGCCGCCGGGGTCTGGTCCGTGTGCTGGTGGAAGAACTTGGAGAAGTTCGCGGCGTCCGGGAAGCCGACCGCCGCGCCCACCCGCCCGATCGGCAGGTCGGTGTGGGCGAGGAGGCGTTTGGCCTCCAGGACCACGCGCCTGTCGATGAAGGACTTGGGCGTCTCGCCGGTGGCGGCACGGACCGCGCGGACCAGCGTGCGGCGGGAGTAACCGAGCGCGTCGGCGTAGGCGCTGACGCTGTGGTTGGTGGCGAAGTCCCGCTCCACGGCGTCCCGGAAGAGGGTGAAGGTGGAGTCGGTCCGCTGCCGCTGCGCCTCGGCGGAACTGGCCGCCAGGTGCGCGAGGCGCAGCAGGAACGCCGTCAGGGTGTGGCGCAGGACGGCGGTGTGCAGGCTCAGCGGCAGGGTGGCCGTGTCCTCGTACTCGCGCCGCAACTGGTCGAGCGCGGCGCGCAGTCCGGCGAGCCGGGCGGGGTCGGGGCGCAGCAGCGGCGGCAGGTCGTAGCGGTAGAGGCCGGTGGCCTCCACGGTCGAGCGGGGCAGGAAGCCCGGCTGCATGGTGAGCACCGTTCCGCGGTACTCGCTGGTGCGCGAGAAGCGGTGGACCTGCCCGGGGCGGATCCACAGCAGGTCCCCGGCGCCGGCCTCGTACTCGGTGAAGTCCACCATGTGCCGGACCGGGCCCTCGCCGAACAGCATCACGACGTGGAAGTCGATGCGGTGCACGCGCTCCAGCGGCGCGTCGGCGTGCCAGGTGCGGCCGGTGCCCATCGGGCCGATCTGCATGCCGACGCCGCCGACGCTCAGCTCGACCGGGAAGGGGAACGTTCTGATCCCGTCGCCGCCTTGGATGCTTCTGTCCGCCATGTCCGCCTCGTGCCGCCCGTCGGTGTCCCACTTTCACCACAGGCTGGCACACGAGGACCTTCCGCCGAAAAAGTCAGACTTTTAGTTTTGAACGCGTCAGACCAGCCCCTTAGCTCCTATCGAGGTTTCTTGAAGATGAGCACGCAGACAGCGGACGGCTTCGCATGGACCGATCTCGACCGGCGTGCCGTCGACACCGCCCGCCTCCTGGCGGCCGACGCCGTCCAGCGGGTCGGCAACGGCCACCCGGGCACCGCGATGAGCCTGGCGCCGGCCGCCTACACGCTCTTCCAGAAGGTGATGCGGCACGACCCCGCCGACCCGGAGTGGGCGGGCCGTGACCGTTTCGTCCTCTCCCCCGGCCACACCTCGCTGACCCTCTACACGCAGCTGTACCTCGCGGGGTACGAGCTGGGGCTGGACGACCTGAAGGCGTTCCGCACGCACGGCTCGAAGACGCCCGGGCACCCCGAGTACGGCCACACGGCCGGCGTGGAGACCACCACCGGCCCGCTGGGCCAGGGCGTCGCCAACGCGGTCGGCATGGCGATGGCCGCCCGCTACGAGCGCGGCCTGTTCGACCCGGAGGCACCCGAGGGCGAGTCGCCCTTCGACCACACGATCTGGGCGATCGTCTCCGACGGCGACCTCCAGGAGGGCGTCTCCGCCGAGGCCTCCTCGCTGGCCGGCCACCAAAGGCTCGGCAACCTGGTCTTCCTCTACGACGACAACCACATCTCCATCGAGGGCGACACCGCGACCGCGTTCTCCGAGGACGTCCTCAAGCGGTACGAGGCCTACGGCTGGCACGTGCAGCGGATCGAGCCGCGCGAGGACGGCGACATCGACGTGCGCGCGCTGTACGCGGCGCTGCGGGCGGCGCAGGCCGTCACCGATCGCCCCTCGATCATCGCGATGCGCACGATCATCGCCTGGCCCGCCCCCAACGCGCGGAACACCGAGGCCTCCCACGGGTCGGCGCTCGGCGCGGAGGAGGTCGCCGCCACCAAGCGCGTCCTCGGCTTCGACCCGGAGCGGTCCTTCGAGGTCGCCAACGAGGTACTGGCCCACACCCGCAAGGCCCTGGACCGGGGCGCCGAGGCGCACGCCGCCTGGGACAAGGGGATCGCCGCCTGGCGCGCCGGGAACCCCGGGCGGGCCGCGACCTTCGACCGCGTCAGCAAGGGCGAACTGCCCGAGGGCTGGGAGGACGCCCTGCCGGTGTTCGAGCCGGGCAAGGCGGTCGCCACGCGTGCCGCGTCCGGCAAGGTGCTCCAGGCGCTCGGCGCGGTCGTGCCCGAGCTGTGGGGCGGCTCGGCCGACCTCGCCGGTTCGAACAACACCACCATCGACCCGACGTCGTCCTTCCTGCCGAAGGGCAATCCGCTGCCGGGGGCCGACCCCTACGGCCGCACGATCCACTTCGGCATCCGCGAGTTCTCCATGGCCGCGGAGATGAACGGCATCGCCCTGAACGGCAACACGCGGATCTACGGCGGCACCTTCCTGGTCTTCTCCGACTACATGCGCAACGCCGTCCGCATGTCGGCCCTGATGCAGCTGCCGGTGACGTACGTGTGGACGCACGACTCCATCGGCCTCGGCGAGGACGGCCCGACCCACCAGCCGGTGGAGCACCTGGCCGCGCTGCGCGCCATCCCCGGCCTGAACGTCGTACGGCCCGCCGACGCCAACGAGACCGCGGTGGTCTGGGCGGAGATCCTGCGCCGCCACACCACCGACCCGGCCCCGCACGGCCTCGCCCTCACCCGCCAGGGCGTGCCCGCCTACGAGCCGAACCCCGACGCGGCGCGCGGCGGCTACGTCCTCGCCGGCTCCTCCACCGAGGTGCCGGACGTGGTCATCGTCGCCACCGGCTCCGAGGTGCAGCTCGCCGTCGCCGCGCGTGAGGCGCTGGAGGCCGACGGGATCGGTACGCGGGTGGTGTCGATGCCGTCGGTGGAGTGGTTCGAGCAGCAGCCGCGCGCCTACCGCGAGAGCGTGCTGCCGCCGGCCGTGAAGGCCCGGGTCGCGGTCGAGGCCGGGATCGGCCTGACCTGGCACCGGTTCGTGGGGGACGCGGGACGCATCGTCTCCCTGGAGCACTTCGGCGCCTCCGCCGACGCCGGGACCCTGTTCGCCGAGTACGGCTTCACCCCCGAGAACGTCGTGGCGGCCGCCCGGGAATCCCTCGCCGCCGCACGCGGTTGATCCGACCGCACGAAGGAAGATGATCACTGTGACCGAAGCAACCGCGAGCGCGGGAGCACTCAAGCGCCTGTCCGACGAGGGCGTGTCGATCTGGCTGGACGACCTGTCCCGCCGGCGGATCGAGTCCGGCGACCTGGCCGGACTCGTACGGACCAAGGGCGTCGTCGGCGTCACCACCAACCCGTCGATCTTCCAGGCCGCCATCGGCGCCGGCGACGGTTACGAGGAGCAGCTCGCCGATCTGGCCGTGCGGGGCGTGACCGCCGACGAGGCCGTGCGGATGATGACGACCGCCGACGTGCGGGCCGCCGCCGACGTGCTGCGGCCGGTGTACGAGGCGACGGGCGGCCGGGACGGCCGGGTCTCCATCGAGGTCGACCCCCGGCTGGCCCACGACACCGCCGCGACCGTCGCCGAGGCCCGTCAGCTGGCCTGGCTGGTGGACCGTCCCAACGTGATGATCAAGATCCCGGCGACGCGGGCGGGCCTGCCCGCGATCACCGAGGTGATCGGCGCGGGTATCAGTGTCAACGTGACCCTGATCTTCTCCCTGGAGCGCTACCGCGAGGTGATGGACGCCTACCTCGCCGGCCTGGAGCGGGCCCGGGCGGCGGGCCTGGACCTGTCGGCCATCCACTCGGTGGCGTCCTTCTTCGTCTCCCGGGTCGACGCCGAGGTCGACAAGCGGCTGACCCTGCTGG
Source organism: Streptomyces sp. NPDC044921 (assembly GCF_056432865.1). NCBI lineage: Bacteria > Bacillati > Actinomycetota > Actinomycetes > Kitasatosporales > Streptomycetaceae > Streptomyces > Streptomyces sp. NPDC044921. The sequence continues at coordinate 43,384 of NZ_JBWKIF010000010.1, read as the reverse complement.
GCACGGACGAGGCGCTCGCCCTGAAGGGCCGGGCGGCCCTGGCCAACGCCCGGCTCGCCTACGAGGCGTACGAGCAGGTCTTCGCCGGGCCGCGCTGGCAGGTCCTGGCGGAAGCCGGGGCGAACCGGCAGCGCCCCCTTTGGGCCTCCACCGGTGTGAAGGACCCCTCCTACGTGGACACCCTGTACGTGGACGGACTGGTCGCGCCCGGCACGGTCAACACCATGCCGGAGGCCACGCTGGAGGCCGTCGCCGACCACGGCGACGTCCGGGGCGACACGGTCACCGGCGGTTACGACCGGGCCCGGGCGGACCTGGCGGCCGTCGAGCGGCTCGGCATCGCATACGACGAGGTGGTGCGGCAACTGGAGGACGAGGGAGTGGCCAAGTTCGAGGTGGCCTGGCAGGACCTGCTGGACGCGGTCACCAAGTCCTTGAACAGCAAGGGAGTTGACGCGGAATGAGCGAGGGCATCCCCCAGACGGCCGAGCAGGAGACGAAGGGGACCAAGGAGGACAAGGAGGCCCGGGCGGCCCAGGAGGCGGCCGGTGTCGAGCAGACCGGGGTCGACGGCGCGACCGAACCCGGCGGAGGCGGGCGGGCCGGAGAGGGCGGCACGCCTGGAGGCCGGGCGGCCGGGATCGACGGCACGACCCAGTCGGCCGCAGACCGGCAGACCGGCGAGGGCGCCACGGCCGGGACCGCCGCAGACCGGCAGACCGACCACGACGGCACGGCCGGGACCGCCGCAGACCGGCAGTCCGACCACGACGGCACGGCCGGGACCGCCGCAAGCCGGCGGGCCGGTGACGGCGGGACGACGGAGGCCGCCGGGCGCGCGTACCGTGCCGACACCGACTTCACCAACCCGCTGCGCGACGCGCAGGACCGCCGGCTGCCCAGGATCGCGGGCCCGTCCGGGCTGGTCATCTTCGGCGTGACCGGCGACCTGTCCCGCAAGAAGCTGATGCCGGCCGTGTACGACCTGGCCAACCGGGGTCTGCTGCCGCCGGGCTTCTCGCTGGTGGGCTTCGCCCGCCGGGACTGGGAGGACCAGGACTTCGCGCAGGTCGTGCACGACGCGGTGCGCGAGCACGCCCGGACCCCGTTCCGCGAGGAGGTCTGGCAGCAGCTCGCCGAGGGCATGCGCTTCATCCCGGGCGACTTCGACGACGACGACGCGTTCGAGCAGCTGCGCTCCGCCGTGGAGGAGCTGGACGCCTCCCGGGGCACCAGCGGCAACTACGCGTTCTACCTCTCGGTGCCGCCGAAGTTCTTCCCGAAGGTCGTCCAGCAGCTGAAGAAGCACAAGCTGGCCGACGCCCCGGAGGGCTCCTGGCGCCGCGCGGTCATCGAGAAGCCGTTCGGGCACGACCTGCGGTCGGCCGAGGAGCTCAACCGGATCGTGCACGAGGTGTTCGACCCGGAGCAGGTCTTCCGCATCGACCACTACCTGGGCAAGGAGACGGTCCAGAACCTCCTGGCCCTGCGGTTCGCCAACCAGATGTTCGAACCGATCTGGAACCGGTCCTTCGTCGACCACGTGCAGATCACCATGGCCGAGGACATCGGCATCGGCGGCCGGGCCGGCTACTACGACGGCATCGGCGCCGCCCGCGACGTCATCCAGAACCACCTGCTGCAGCTGATGGCGCTCACCGCGATGGAGGAGCCCGCCGCCTTCGACGCCCCCTCGCTGCTCACCGAGAAGCTGAAGGTCCTCAAGGCCGTACGGCTGCCGCAGGACCTCGGGCAGGGCACCGTGCGCGGCCAGTACGTGGCCGCGTGGCAGGGCGGCGCGAAGGTGCGCGGCTACCTGGAGGAGGAGGGCATCGACCCCGACTCCACGACCGACACCTACGCCGCGATCCGGCTCCAGGTGGACAACCGCCGCTGGGCCGGCGTGCCGTTCTACCTGCGCACCGGCAAGCGGCTGGGCCGCCGGGTGACGGAGATCGCGGTCGTCTTCCAGCGGGCCCCGCACTCCCCCTTCGACTCCACCGCCACCGAGGAGCTCGGCGCGAACGCGATCGTCATCCGCGTCCAGCCGGACGAGGGCATGACGGTCCGCTTCGGTTCCAAGGTGCCGGGCACGTCGATGGAGATCCGGGACGTGACGATGGACTTCGCCTACGGCGAGTCGTTCACCGAATCGAGCCCCGAGGCGTACGAACGGCTGATCCTGGACGTCCTCCTGGGCGACGCCAACCTGTTCCCGCGTCACCAGGAAGTGGAAGAGTCCTGGAAGATCCTCGACCCGATCGAGCAGTACTGGGCCACGCACGGCCGGCCCGCGCAGTACGCCGCGGGCAGCTGGGGACCCGCGGAAGCCGACGAGATGCTCGCACGAGACGGACGGAGCTGGCGCAGGCCATGAAGATCGACCTGACCGACACCACGGCAAGCAAGATCAACAAGGCGCTGGTGCAGGGCCGCCGCGCCATCGGCACCCCCGCCGTGGGCATGGTCCTGACGATGGTGATCGTCACGGACGAGGAGAACGCCTACGACGCGATCAAGGCCGCCGAGGAGGCCTCGCACGAGCACCCCTCGCGCACCCTGGTCGTCATCAAGCGGCACGCCCGCACCCCGCGCGACCGCCAGTCCTCCCGGCTGGACGCCGAGGTCCGGGTGGGCGCCGACGCGGGCACCGGGGAGACGGTGATCCTGCGGACCTACGGCGAGGTGTCCGACCACGCCGACTCGGTCGTGCTGCCCCTGCTGCTGCCGGACGCGCCGGTGGTGGTGTGGTGGCCGGTGGACGCCCCGGACGTGCCCTCCAAGGACCCGCTCGGCGCGCTGGCCCAGCGGCGGATCACCGACCTGTACGCCGTCGAGGACCCGCTGGGCACCCTGGACAGGCGGGTCCGCTCCTACGCGCCCGGTGACACGGACCTGGCCTGGACCCGGCTGACGCCCTGGCGTTCGATGCTGGCGGCCGCGCTGGACCAGGCCCGGGCGAAGGTGACCTCGGCGGCCGTGGAGGCCGAGGCCGAGAACCCGGCCGCCGAGCTGCTGGCCCGCTGGCTGGAGGCCCGGCTGCACGTGCGGGTCGACCGTGTGGTCACCGCCGGGCCGGTGGTGACGGCCGTGCGCCTGGGCACCGAGAACGGCGAGATCGTCATCGACCGCCCCGAGGGACCACTGGCCACGCTGAGCCTGCCGGGCCAGCCGTCCCGGACCCTCGCCCTGAAGGTCCGTGCCACCTCCGAACTCATCGCCGAGGAGCTGCGGCGCCTCGACGCGGACGAGATGTACGCCATCGCCCTGAACGGCGAGGCAACCGAGGAGACCCCCGCTCATGTCTGACTCCCCCGCCGGCTCGCCCCGGCTCACCCGGCGGCCCGAGTGGGCCGCCCTGGAGGACCACCGCGCCGACGCGCTGCCGCGGCCGAACCTGCGCGAGCTGTTCGAGGCGGACCCGGGCCGCGCCGAACGCTACGTCGTGCACGTCGGCGACCTGCGCATCGACTACTCCAAGCACCTGGTCACCGACGAGACGCTGGCCCTGCTGCGGGAGCTGGCTGCCGCCACCGACGTGTTCGGGCTGCGGGACGCCATGTTCCGCGGCGAGCGCATCAACACCACCGAGAACCGGGCCGTGCTGCACACCGCGCTGCGCGCCCCGCGGGACGCGGTGATCGAGGTCGACGGGGAGAACGTCGTCCCGGGCGTGCACGCCGTGCTCGACAGGATGGCCGCCTTCGCGGACCGGGTCCGCTCCGGCGAGTGGACCGGCCACACCGGCAAGCGCATCCGCAACGTCGTCAACATCGGCATCGGCGGCTCCGACCTGGGGCCCGCGATGGCCTACGAGGCGCTGCGCGCCTTCACCGACCGCTCGCTGACGTTCCGCTTCGTGTCGAACGTGGACGGCTCGGACCTGCACGAGGCGATCCGCGACCTCGACCCGGCCGAGACGCTGTTCATCGTCGCCTCCAAGACCTTCACCACCATCGAGACGATCACCAACGCGACCTCGGCGCGCTCCTGGCTGCTGGAGGGGCTCGGGGGCGACGAGAAGGCGGTCGCCCGGCACTTCGTGGCGCTGTCGACCAACGCCGGGAAGGTCACCGGGTTCGGCATCGACGTCGACAACATGTTCGAGTTCTGGGACTGGGTCGGCGGCCGCTACTCGTACGACTCCGCCATCGGCCTGTCCCTGATGATCGCCATCGGCCCGGACCGCTTCCGGGAGATGCTCGACGGCTTCCGCATCGTCGACGAGCACTTCCGCAACGCCCCCGCCGAGGCCAACGCCCCGCTGATCATGGGCCTGCTGGGCATCTGGTACGGCAACTTCCACGACGCCCAGTCGCACGCCGTGCTGCCCTACAGCCACTACCTGTCCAAGTTCACCGCCTACCTCCAGCAGCTCGACATGGAGTCCAACGGCAAGTCGGTGGACCGCGACGGCAACCCGGTGAAGTGGCAGACGGGCCCTGTGGTCTGGGGCACGCCCGGCACCAACGGGCAGCACGCCTACTACCAGTTGATCCACCAGGGCACCAAGCTCATCCCGGCCGACCTGATCGGCTTCGCCCGCCCCGTCGCCGAGCTGAGCGACGAACTGAAGGCGCAGCACGACCTGTTGATGGCGAACCTGTTCGCACAGGGCCAGGCGCTCGCCTTCGGCAAGACCGCCGACGAGGTGCGCGCGGAGGGCGTGCCCGAGGAGCAGGTGCCGCACCGCACGTTCCGGGGCAACCACCCGACCACCACGATCCTGGCCACCGAGCTGACCCCGTCGGTCCTCGGCCAGCTGGTCGCCCTCTACGAGCACAAGGTGTTCGTGCAGGGCGCCGTGTGGCACATCGACTCCTTCGACCAGTGGGGCGTCGAACTCGGCAAGGTCCTCGCCAAACGCGTCGAACCCGCCCTGACCGAGGGGGCGGACGTCCCCGGTCTCGACCCGTCCACGGCCGCGCTGGTGGCCGCCTACCGCAATCTTCGGGAAGTGAACTGACATGCAGATCGGTCTTGTGGGTCTCGGCAAGATGGGCGGCAACATGCGCGAGCGCCTGCGCAACGCCGGCCACACGGTCATCGGCTACGACACCGACCCCGAGAAGTCGGACGTCGCCAGCCTGGCCGACCTCGTCAACCAGCTGGAGGCGCCCCGCACGGTCTGGATCATGGTCCCGGCCGGCGCCCCCACCCAGCACGTCATCGACCAGCTCGCCGGCCTGCTCAAGCCGTACGACACGGTCGTCGACGGCGGCAACTCCCGCTGGACGGACGACGAGAAGCACGCCGAGGAGCTGAGCAAGCGCGGCATCGGCTTCGTCGACGCCGGCGTCTCGGGCGGCGTGTGGGGCCTGAAGAACGGCTACGCCCTGATGGTCGGCGGCGAGAAGGAGACCGTCGACCGGCTGCGGCCGATCTTCGAGGCGCTCAAGCCGGAGGGCCCCTACGGCTACGTCCACGCGGGCAAGGTGGGTGCCGGGCACTTCGCGAAGATGGTCCACAACGGCATCGAGTACGCCATGATGCAGGCCTACGCCGAGGGCTGGGAGCTGCTGGAGGCCGTGGACTCCGTGGACAACGTCCGCGAGGTGTTCCGCTCCTGGCAGGAGGGCACCGTCATCCGCTCCTGGCTGCTCGACCTCGCGGTCAACGCGCTCGACGAGGACGAGCACCTGGAGAACCTGCGGGGCTACGCCCAGGACTCCGGCGAGGGGCGCTGGACCGTGGAGGCGGCGATCGACAACTCCGTGCCGCTGCCCGCCATCACCGCCTCCCTGTACTCCCGGTTCGCCTCCCGGCAGGACGACTCGCCGCAGATGAAGATGATCGCCGCGCTGCGCAACCAGTTCGGCGGCCACGCCGTCGAGTCCGCGAAGAAGGCGTGACCGTGGGCGATCTGCTGCTGGTCCGCCACGGCGAGACGGAGTGGAGCCGGAGCGGACAGCACACCAGCTTCACCGACCTGCCCCTCACCCCGCGCGGCGAGGAGCAGGCGGGGTCGCTGGCCCCCCTCCTGGCGGACCGGTCCTTCGCGCTGGTCCTCACCAGCCCCCTCGCCCGCGCGGTGCGCACCGCCGCGCTCGCGGGCCTGACGGGCACCGAGCAGGAACCCGACCTGCACGAGTGGCGCTACGGCGCCTACGAGGGCGTCACCACCGACGAGATACACCGCACCCGGCCGGACTGGGACCTGTGGACCGACGGGGCCCCGCCCGGGCCCGACAGGCCCGGGGAGTCCCCCGAGGAGGTCGGCGCGCGGGCCGACCGGGTGCTGGCCCGGGTGACCGAGGCGCTGCCCGGGGGTGACGTGCTGCTGGTGGCCCACGGCCACTTCCTCCGGGTCCTGACGGCCCGCCGGCTGGGCCTGCCGCCGTCGGAGGGGCGGTTGTTCCGGCTGGAGACGGGCACGGTGTGCCGGCTGTCGACCGAGCACGGCCGGCCCGTGATCGCGGAGTGGAACACCAGGGCGTGAGCGGCCCCGGCCGGAGGGCGGTTGACGTCCTCCGGCCGGGCACGCCACAGTCCCCGCAGATGCAGACCGACGGCATGACGCCCGCCGAGGAGCGGTGTGGCGCGCCTTCGCGCGCGGGCAGGACGTGGACTTCCGGAACCGGGCCGACGAGGACCCGGCACGGGGCGCCGGCTGGTACCCGAACGGACCATGCGCAGGCGCAGGCGGGACTCCACCTCCCGCGGCAGGACACGGCGTTCGCGCAGCACCCAGGCAGGGCGGCCCCCGCCTCGGCGAAGGCGCGCAGGGACGCGGTGTCCCGCGGCACCGTGCGCGCCGGGTGCGCGGTCCGGCGCAGGGCGGGCCCGGCCGGGCGGCGCAGCCAGGTGAACCACAGCGTGTTGCGGGCGGCCGTCGTCCAGGTCACCGAGCAGCGCCGCCGGCACGCCACTCCGCCGTGGTACGGCCGCTGCCGGGGCCACGTCCAGGACGCGGCCGTCGGCCACGGCTTCCGGCCGCTGCGCGCGGCCGGCGTGGACGAGGGAGCCGATCACCAGCAGCGACACCGGCGTCACCCGGACCGTCGTCAGCCGCCGGTGAGACCCCGCACCGCGTGCTGCGCCGCCAGCCGCACCGGCGCGTTCGCGGCGCCGTAGCCCCGGTAGTCTCCGTCGCGCTGGACCAGTTCGAAGAAGACGCGGCCCACCGTGCGGGTGTAGCAGTGGCGGAACTGCCCCCGGGCGTCGCGGTCGTAGAGGATGCCGAGGTCGCGGTAGGTCTCCAGCTCACCGTCGGCGAACTCGAAACGGGCGGCGAGGTCGTCGTAGTAGTTGGCCGGGACGGGCAGCAGGTCGCCGCCCGCCGCGCGGAGGGCACGGGCCGCCGCGACCACGTCGTCGGTGGCCAGGGCGATGTGCTGGGCGTGGACGGTGTCGTCGTCCGGGGCCGCGCCGACGGTGAGGACGATCCGGACGCCGCCGTCCGGACCGCTGACGGCCCGGCTGCGCAGCAGCCCGTAGGGGTCGGCGACGTCCACGCTCTCCCGGGCGTCCAGTCCGAGCACGCCGCGGTGGAAGAGAGCGGCCTCGTCGAAGTGGTGCCAGGGCTGGGTGAGGGCGAGGTGGTCGATGCCCCGGACGGTCCGGCCGGTGGCGGGGCCGCCGGTGCCCTCGAAGTCGGCCCGCCAGTCGGGCCGCCCGGGCCGGCCGGTGGCGCAGAAGAACAGTTCCGTGCCGTCGGGCGCGGCGACCGCCTCCAGCGCGGCGTCCCCGGCCGCCCGGCGGCGCGGCAGCACCGGCGCGAGCAGCGCCTCGGCACGCCGGGCCGCCCCGGCGGGGTCCGGTGACTCCAGCCCGATCGCGGCGAGCCGGGCGCCGTCGCGGCGCGCGGCCGGGCCGGTGTTGACGAGGATCCGGGCGTCGCCCTGCTCCCACAGGGCGACGGGCTTGCCGCGGTGCCGTGCGGTGCGGGTGAAACCCAGGGCGCCCAGCAGCGCGCTGAGGGGCTCGGCGTCGGGCGTGACCAGCTCGGCGAAGGCGACCCCGGTGGGGACGACGGGCCCCGGCAGGGGCGCGCGCCCCACCGTCTCCTGCAGGAGCAGCAGGGAGCGCCGGGCGTCCACGGCGGTGGGACCGGCCTCGGCCTGCCGGAACACGTCGTTGAAGACCTCCAGCGACAGCGGTCCGTCGTACCCGGTGGCCAGCACGTGCCGTACCAGGCCCGCGACGTCGAAGCCGCCCTGGCCGGGGAAGCAGCGGTGGTGGCGGCTCCACTGCAGGACGTCCATGGCGGGCAGCGGGGCGTCGGCGAGCTGGAGGAAGAAGATCTTCTCGCCGGGGATGTCCTCGATGCCCTTCGGGTCCGAGCCGCGCGAGAGGATGTGGAAACTGTCCAGGCAGGTGCCGAGCGAGGGGTGCCCGGCCGTCTCGACGACGCGCCAGGCGTGGTCGTACGTGCGGACGTGGCGGCCCCAGGCCAGGGCCTCGTAGGCGACCCGCACGCCGCACTCCCGGGCGGTGTCGGCGAGCCGGCTGAGCTGCTCGGCGGCGAGGGCGTCGTCGTCCACCGCCTGCGGGGAGACGCTGGAGCAGACGAGGACCGTGTCCGCGCCCAGCCTGCGCGTCAGCTCGAACTTGTGCCGGGCGCGCCGCAGGTTCCGGGCGAAGTCCTCCTCGGGGACGGCCTCGACGTCCCGCACCGGCTGGTAGAGGTCGATGCGAAGGCCCAGGTCGGCGCAGCGGGCCCGGACCTCCTCGGGCGTCAGGGGGCTGGCCAGCAGGTCGTTCTCGAAGATCTCCACCCCGTCGAAGCCCGCCCGGGCGGCGGCGTCGAGCTTCTCGGTGAGGGAACCGCTGAGGGAGACGGTGGCGATGGACGTACGCAACGTCGCTGTCCCTTCCTGGAGTCAGTGGGGTGCGCCGACGGTCCCGGCCAGGTCGGCCAGGTCGGCCAGCATCCGCGGGGCGTCGGGTTCCCGCCCGGTGAACAGGCGGAACGCGTCGGCGGCCTGGAAGGCGGCCATGCCGCCGCCGTCGAGGGTGGCGCAGCCCAGCGCGCGGGCGGTGCGCAGCAGCTCGGTCTCCAGCGGGCGGTAGACCACTTCGGCGACCCACAGCCCGGGGTGGAGCAGTGCGGCGGGCAGCGGCAGGCCGGGGTGGGCGGCCATGCCGGTGGGGGTGGCGTGGACGAGGCCGTCGGCGTGCGCGAGCAGCCGCGCCCGGCGGTCCGGGGGCGCGGCGGCCGCGCGGCCCTCGCCGAACGCGTGGTTCAGGGCCGCGGCCAGCGCCGCGGCCCGGCCGGGCAGGGCGTCGACGACGGTGAGGTGCCCGGCGCCGAGGGTGAGCAGGGCGTGCGCGACGGCCGCGCCCGCGCCGCCGGCGCCGAGCTGCACGACCCGCTCCAGGGGCGCGTCGGGCAGGCCGCGGGCGAAGGAGGCGGCGAAGCCGGTGACGTCCGTGTTGTGGCCCACGGCCCGGCCGTCTTCGAAGACGACGGTGTTGACCGCACACAGCGCCTCGGCCTGCGGGGCGAGCGCGTCCAGGTGCTCCAGCACGAGTTGCTTGCAGGGGTGGGTGATGTTGAGCCCGTCGAACCCGAGGTCGCCGGCGGCCCGCACCAGGTCGCCCACCGCTTCGGGCGGTACCCCGAGGGGGTCGATGTCGATGAGCCGGTACAGCAGACGCAGGCCCTGGCGGTCGGCTTCCCGCTCGTGCAGTGCCGGGCTGAGTGACGGCCCGATGCCGGAGCCGACCAGTCCGGCCAGGTACGAGTCCTTGGGCACGCGCGCCTCCCGAGCGGCTCAGTAATGTACGAACCAGTACGTTAGCTATATCAGCCGGGTACCGACTCGGAAAGACCCCCGGGCGGCCGGGGATCCTGCTTCTACAATCACGGGCACCGCCCCCTCCGCCCGAAGGAACCTGATGACCAGCGTCGAAGAACCGGCACGTCCCGGCGAGCGCATCCGCGACGCCGCCCGCACCCGGGCCGAGATCCTCGACGTCGCCACGCAGGAGTTCGCCCGGGCCGGGTACGACGGGGCCCGGGTCGACGAGATCGCCGCCCGCACCCGCACCACGAAGCGGATGATCTACTACTACTTCGGCGGCAAGGAGCAGCTGTTCACGGCCGTGCTGGAGCGGGCGTACGGAGTGATCCGGGAGGCCGAGCAGCAGCTCGACGTCGACCACCTCGACCCCGTGGCGGCGATCCGGCGCCTGGCCGAGCTGACCTTCGACCACCACGAGCAGCACCCCGACTTCATCCGCCTGGTCAGCATCGAGAACATCCACGAGGCCCACCACATCGCCGGCTCGGACGAGCTCGGCAGGATCGGCTCCCCGGCGCTGGACGTGATCCGCCGCATCCTGGCCTCCGGCCGGGAGTCGGGCCTGTTCACGGCCGACGTGGACGCCGTCGACCTGCACGCGATGATCTCCTCGTTCTGCTTCTTCCGGGTCTCCAACCGGCACACCTTCGGCGCCCTGTTCGGCCGCGACCTGCTCGATCCGGCGCAGCGCGCCCACTACCGGGCCATGCTCGGCGACATGGTGATCGCCTACCTGACGGCCGAGCGCGCGGCGGACTGAACGCCCGGCGCACGACCCCTTGACACCGGTGGCACGCGGGCGCAGCATCACTGGCCATCGCTACTAACTATCCAGTGGGTTAATTAGCCGCGATCCGGCACGTCCCCCTCTCACGTCCCCCTCTCCGCAGCCCGTGTCCCGCTCTGCCCAGGGTGGAGCCCCCCGAAGGAGCCGCCGTGTCCGTCCCCGCCACGCCCGAAGGGGCCGCCGCCCCACCCGGCCAGCCCCGGAAAGCCGCCACCGCCGCGTGGATCGGCAGCGCGCTGGAGTACTACGACTTCTTCCTCTACGGCAGCGCCGCCGCGCTGATCTTCCCGGAGGTGTTCTTCGACGAGTCGGACCCGGCCACCGCGACGCTGCTGTCGCTGGCCACGTTCGGCGTCGCGTACGCCGCCCGCCCGGTCGGCGCGCTGGTCCTCGGCCACTTCGGCGACCGGCTCGGCCGCAAGAAGATCATGGTCTTCACGCTGGTGCTGATGGGCCTGTCGACGTTCCTCATCGGCTGTCTGCCGACCCGGGAGCAGGTCGGCACCCTCGCCCCGGTGCTGCTGGTGCTGTGCCGGGTGCTGCAGGGCATCTCGGCTGCGGGCGAGCAGGCCAGCGCCAACTCCATGACGCTGGAACACGCGCCGCCGCACCGGCGCGGCTTCTTCACCAGCTTCACCCTGAGCGGCACGCAGGGCGGGCAGCTGCTGGCCACCCTGGTCTTCATCCCGGTCGCCGCGCTGCCCGAGGAGCAGCTGCTGTCGTGGGGCTGGCGGGTGCCGTTCTGGCTGAGCGTCGCGGTCGCCGTCGCCGGCTGGGTCATCCGGCGCAAGCTGGACGAGACCCCGGCGTTCGCCCGGCAGGCGGCCGAGGAGGGGGTCGTGAGGATGCCACTGCTGGTGCTGGTGCGCGAGCACGGGGCGGACGTGCTGCGGGTGGTCGCGGGGGCGATGGTCGCCTCCGTCAGCACGATCTTCACGGTGTGGGCGCTGGCCTACGCCACCAGCGACGCGGTCGGCATGTCCCGCACGGCCATGCTGTGGGTGGGCGCCCTGGCCAACGTGGTCGCGCTGGCCGCGATCCCGCTGTGGGCCACGCTCTCCGACCGGATCGGCCGCCGCCCGGTGTTCCTGGTCGGGGCCGCGGGCAGCGCGGTGACGATGTTCCTGTACCTGTGGGCGATCTCCACCGGCTCCTACCCGCTGACCTTCCTGACCGGCGTCCTGTGCTTCGGCGTGGTCTACAGCGCGGCGAACGGGGTCTGGCCCGCCTTCTACGGCGAGATGTTCGCGACCCGGGTGCGGCTGTCCGGCGTGGCCGTCGGCACGCAGGTCGGCTTCGCGGCGGCCGGGTTCGCGGTCACGTTCGCGGCGCGGATCGCCGGGCCGGGCGGGGACGACTGGCCGGCGGTGGCCCTGTTCACGGCGGCGCTGTGCCTGCCGCCGGTGCTCGCGGCGGTGTCGGCGCGGGAGACGCACCGGGTGCCCACCGAGGCGCTGGGCGAGCGCCCCGCGCGTCCGGCGGCCCGGGCCGACAAGGTGGCCGTGTGACGACCGCAGCCGTCAGGCGCTGGTCGCGAGGGCCGGTGGCGGGCGCCCGCGCCCCCTCGGGACGCCGCCGCGTTCGCTCACCCGTTCCTGCGCGATCATGAAGGCTTCCTGCAGCAGGATGGGATCGGAGGCGGTCCGGACGGGGTAGGCCGGATCTCACCTCGACGAGCGCGACGGAGGAAGAGCCATGGCACAGCTGCGAGAAGAGGTCGAACCGGCCGAGGCGGGACTGGATCCGCAGGCGCTGGACCGCCTGGACCGGCACTTCGCCCGGTTCGTCGACGAGGGGCGGCTGCCCGGCTTCCTCGTCTCGATCGCCCGCGGCGGACGCGTCGCCCACCTCGCCACGCACGGCTCGCGCGACCTCGCCGCCGGGCTCCCCGTCGAAGCCGACACGCTGTGGCGGGTCTACTCCATGACGAAGCCGGTCACCGCCGTCGCCGCGCTGCTGCTCGTGGAGGAGGGCCGGCTGTCCCTGGACGACCCGGTCGCCGACCACCTGCCCGCCTTCGCCGAGCCGCGGGTCTACGCCGGCGGCTCGGCGGACGACGTGAGAACCCGCCCGGCCTCCGGCCCGATACTCGTCCGGCATCTGCTGACCCACACCTCGGGCCTCACCTTCGGCTTCTACCACTCCCACCCGGTCGACGCCCTCTACCGCCGGGCCGGTCTGGAGTCGTCCGTGCCGCCGGGCGCGGACCTGGCCGAGACCATCGAGGTGTACGCGAGCCTGCCCCTGCAGTTCGAGCCGGGCACCGAGTGGAACTACTCGGTGGCCAGCAACGTCCTGGGCCGCGTCATCGAGGTCGTCTCCGGCCGGCCGCTCGACGCGTTCTGCGCCGAGCGGATCTTCCGCCCGCTCGGCATGACCGACGCGGGCTTCCACGTCACCGACGAGCAGGCGCCACGCCTGTCCGAGATGTACGGCGAGAAGGAGGGCGGCGGCATCGAGCCGATCCCCGGGCTGCCGCTGCGGGGCCGGCCGCGGTTCCTGTCGGGCAGCGGCGGCATGGTGTGCTCGGCCCACGACTACCACCGCTTCATGGAGCTGCTGCGGCGCCGCGGCGAGCTGGACGGCGTCCGGCTCCTCGCTCCGCACAGCGTGGACCTGATGACCCGCAGCCACCTGCCGGGCGGCGCCGACCTGCGCGCCTTCGGCAGCCGTCCCGCCCACGACGAGCCCGGCAACGAGGGCATGGGCTTCGGCTTCAACTGCTCGGTGGTCATCGATCCGGGCCGCACCCAGGTGCCGTCCGGGCTCGGTGCCTTCGGCTGGAGCGGGGTGGCCACGACGACGTTCTGGGTGGACCCGGGCCGCGACCTGACGGTGCAGTTCATGACGCAGGTGCGGCCCAGGACCCCGCACACGGTCTTCAAGGACCTCAAGCGGCTGGTGCACGAGGCCCTGTCCGGCCCGCTGCCCGGCTAGCGGTCGACCCGGAGGGTGAACCCGACCCCGTCGCGGCCCAGTTCGTCCAGCCACTGCCGCGACCGGTCCGCCGTCTCGGCCGCCCGGTTCAGGCCCGGGGGCAGGGAGCCGTCCAGCACGTGGCGGACGCCCAGGGCGAGGGTGCGGGAGACGCAGCGGGCCATCGCGCTCTCTTTGGCGTCGCCCACCAGGTCCAGCAGGTAATCGCCGGACCAGCTCTCCCCCTGGTCGGAGCGCACGTCCAGGGACACGGCGAGGACGACCCGGTCCCGGTCGTCGTCGGTGGTCGGGTACGCGGCGGCCAGTTCCCGGGCCAGTTCCGCGATCCGGGCGTCGTCGCCCCGTTTCAGCTCCTCGAACACGGCGTCCCAGGCCCGCGACCAGCCCTCCAGGCGCAGGGTGCCCCGCACGAACGTCCGCGGGGACCAGGCCCTTGGCAGCCCGTACTGCGCGACGAACGGGACGCTGTCGCGGTTGGGGTAGACCTCGAACGCCTCCCCGCCGACGACGTGCCGCCGGGTCGCCTCCCAGGGGCGCTCGGCGACCGTCTCCGCCCCGTCGTCGATGTAACGCGCCGGGGAGCGCAGGGCGTTGAGGACGCCGGCGGGTGCCCAGCTGAAGCGGTAGGTGAAGTCGTTCGGCACGGCGGGGACGCCGCCGCAGTACGACGTGAGGGTGTACGAGGCGGGTGTCCGCTCGCCGATGGCGTCCCGTGCGCGGGCGACGAGGTCGTGGGCGAAGAGGTGGTCGATGCCCGGGTCGAGCCCGGCCTCGGTGAGGACGACGACCCCAGCCTTCCCGGCGGCGGGCACCTGCTCGAGCACCGCCTCCGACACGTAACTGGAGCAGGCGAAGTGCGCCTCCCGCCGGACGCACTCGGCGAGCAGCGGCGCGTGGTCCGGCGCGGGCAGCATGGACACCACGACGTCGCCCGGCGCCAGTTCGGCGGCGAGCGCGGACAGGGTGTAGGCGCGGGGCTCGGCCCGTCCGGCCAGGCCCAGGCGGCCGAGTGCGTCGGCGGCACGGCTCTCGGTGCGGTGCCACAGCCGTACGCGCCCGGCGGTGTCGCACAGCGTGGCGAGCCCGCTGCCGGTGGACAGGCCGGCGCCGATCCAGTGGACGGTGCCGCTCGCGGGTACCGGGTCAGTGGTCACGGGGATCCCCCTTGTCGAAGCCGTGCTCACGGGTGGCCTGACGGAACCGGTCCAGGCAGCGCCCCCAGGGTCCGGTGACGCCGAAGTCGAGCAGGTGGGGCAGCAGGGCGGCCGAGAAGTCGGCGCTGGACTCCAGCGGCAGCAGCGAGGGCAGGTTGTCGATGGCGATCAGGTCGAGCGGCGGCTGCGCGCGCAGGCGCCGCACCGGCTCGTCCCAGCTGGTGGTCTCGTCGTACAGCGGCAGGACGTTGAGCGGCGAACCGACGTCGCACGTCACGTCGCACAGGGTGCGCAGGCGGCGGCCGGGGGTGTCGAGATCCTGCTCGCGCAGGAAGGGCGGGACGGGACTGGTGGCGAGCACCGCGTTCACCATCACGTCGTGCCGCAGCAGAGCGGCACGGTCCAGGTCGCGGGTCTCGGCCAGGTCCCAGCAGGTCGGGTCGGCACCCGCGGTGGCGAAGGCCACCCGGGCGCCGCGGCCGCTGCGTCCCAGGGCACCGACGACCAGGCCGGTGAAGTCGGCGTCGGCGTCGGCGGGCTTGAGGGTCTCGTCCAGTTCGGCCTTGGTCGTGGGCACGAGCGGCGCCCGCAGCCGGCCCCGGTGCTGCAGCACCGCCAGGGCGGCGCCCAGGTAGCCGGCCCAGAAGCCGAAGGCGGCCAGGCGCCGCCCGGAGTCGTCCACCAGGTACTCCAGGTCGAACAGGGCCCCGCCCCCGGCGGCGAAGCGGCCCAGCAGGGCCGCCGCTCCCGGCTGGCCCTTGTAGGCGTGGCCGAAGAAGATGTGCCGGTGTGGCAATTCGGCCGGTTCCCCGGGCAGTTCCTTCAGGCCGAGCACCACGGCCTCCCGCGGTGCCGACACCCAGGAGCCCGCGAGGGCGACGCCGCAGCCCGCCGCCTGGTACTCCTCGATCGGGAAGACCCGCTGCGGGGACTCCTCGACGGTCAGTCGCACTCCGTGCCCGACGAGCCGCCGGGCGTCGTCGGGCACGACGGGCGTGCGGCGCTCGGTCGTTCGGGACTCGTGGCGCAGCCACAGATGGAGCTCGGTCATACCGGGTGAGCCTCCGGACGTGAGGCGCCGGCCGCCTGGGGCCGACGCTCAAGGGGCGGACGTTCACGAAGCGTACGCGGCCCGGCCACGGGTCGCGCACGGATCGCCCGGGCCACGTCGCGGGAGGAACGGGAACCGGCCCCGGCGTCTCAGGAGGAGCTGACCACCGCGTCCAGGTGGGGCAGGTGGTGGTCGAGGCGCTCCCGCTTGGTCCGCAGGTAGGTGATGTTGTTCTCGCACGGCGGGATCAGCAGCGGCACCTGCTCGGCGACCCGGATGCCGTGGTCCACCAGCGCCTCGCGCTTGCGCGGGTTGTTGGACATCAGCCGCACGGAGCGCACGCCCAGGTCGTCCAGGATGCGCGCGGCCACGCCGTAGTCGCGGGCGTCGACCGGCAGGCCGAGGGCCAGGTTGGCCTCCACCGTGTCCAGGCCCTCCGCCTGCAGCGCCATCGCGCGCAGCTTGGCGAGCAGGCCGATGCCGCGGCCCTCGTGCCCTCTGAGGTAGACGACGACTCCGGCGCCCTCGGCGGCAACCGCGCGCAGGGCGGCGTCCAGTTGGTCGCCGCACTCGCAGTGCTGGGAGCCGAAGGCGTCACCGGTGAGGCACTCCGAGTGCAGCCGGACCAGGACGTCGTCGGTGGCGAGTTCGCCGTGGACCAGCGCGACCTGTTCGTCACCGCGGTCGTGGTCCATGTAGCCGATCGCCTGGAATTTCCCGTACACGGTGGGCAAGGGCGCATTCACGACGCGTTCCACGCCGGTCCGCTGCGGTGACTTCTTGCCGAGTACGCCTATTTTTTCTGTCATGATTCTCGAGTTCCTAAGCAGAGACGAAAGGCCGTGGCGTGATGAGTGATCTGGTGCCGGCGGACACCACGGAAGACGTACGGACGCGGGGCGCCGATGTCTCACGGCAGGTCGCGGTGCTTCCCGTGGGGAGCTTCGAGCAGCACGGTCCGTATCTCCCCCTGGCGACCGACACGCTCGTCGCCTGTGCCGTCGCGCGGGAGATAGCCGGCGCGTACCCGGTGCACCTCCTTCCTCCGGTGACGATCTCGTGCTCGCACGAGCACGCGGCCTGGCCGGGGACCGTCAGCATCTCCTCGGTGACCCTTCATGCGGTGGTACGGGACATAGCGGATTCGCTCCGCCGGTCTGGGGTCGACGCCCTGGTGGTGGTCAACGGGCACGGCGGAAACTATGTGCTGGGCAACGTCGTTCAGGAGTCCTCCGCCCGCGGCGAGCGGATGGCGCTCTTCCCGGCCCCGGAGGACTGGGAGGCGGCGCGGGTACGGGCGGGTGTGGTCACCTCGCTGCTCACCGACATGCACGCGGGAGAAATAGAGACCTCCATCCTTCTGCACGCTCATCCCCACTTGCTCCGACCCGGTTATGAGACTTCCGATTTCGTCGCTGACGACCGGCGTCATCTGCTCACCCTGGGCATGTCCGGCTATACCGATTCCGGTGTCATAGGCCGTCCTTCGCTGGGTTCGGCGGAAAAGGGGAAGGAACTCCTGGCGAGCCTCGCGGATTCCTTCGGGGCGTGTTTCTCGATGCTGACCTCCGAGGCGTAGGCGCTCGGCGCGGCGCCGGTGTCCGGGTCCGCCGCGGCGGCCCGGGTCCGGTCGGCGGCGCACGGGCCCGCGTACCAGCGGGCGACGAGTACGACCAGGCCGGGCAGGCTCGCCACCAGGCTGAGCACCCCGTAGACGACGGCGACGGCGAGCCCCCGGCCCGCGCCGAGGCCCGCGGCGCCGAACGCCCAGGCGGTGACGCCCTCCCTGGGGCCCCAGCCGCCGACGTTCAGCGGCAGTCCCATCGCCAGCAGGGCGAGCACGGCGAGCGGTACCAGCACGGCCGTGGAGGCGGTGGTGCCGGCGACGCGGGCGGCGAGGACGAACATGGCGACGTAACCCGCCAGGACGACCACGGAGGAGACAAGCACTCCGGGTCCGTTGCGGCGGGACAGCAGCCCTTCGCGCACCTCGGCGAGCAGCGCGCGCGCCTTCCCGGCCCGGCGCGCGGGCGCGGCCCGGTTCATGCGCAGGGCGAGGACGACGGCGAGCGCGCCCAGTCCGGCCAGGGCCGCGGGCGGAGCGAGGTGCCGGGCCTCGTCGAGTACGGGGGACGGCATGGTCAGCAGGATCACGGCGGCAGCGGCGAACAGGGCGAGCTGCCCGGCGGTCCGTTCGAGGACGACGGCCTTCACGCCGCGGCGCAGGTCTCCCTCGCTCCGTCCGTGCCGCACCGCCCGGTGGACGTCGCCGAGGACGCCGCCGGGCAGGGCCGCGTTCAGGAACAGCGCGCGGTAGTAGTCGGCGACGGCCGGCCCGAACGGCAGCCGGATGCGCAGGCCACGCGCGACGAGGGCCCACCGCCACGCGCTGAACACGGTGGTGACGGCGCCGATCGCGAGCGCGAGCAGCAGCGTCACGGCGTCGATCCGGCGCAGTCCGTCGAGGAAGGCACCGGTGCCGAGCCGCCAGAACAGCACCCCGATGATGACCACCCCGGCGAGGGTGCCGAGCCGCGTACGGGCCTTGCGGGAGCCGAACCGGGCGAGGAGGCCACGCAGGGGGCCCTGTACGGGGCGGCGAGCACCCGGCCCTCCGGCGGAGTGCGCCGCCTCCGCGTCCTCGGCCCTGCGCGGGACCCGAACGCGGGCCGCACCCCGAGCGGGGGTGACGCCCGACTCCTGCGCGGAGCCGGCCGCGCCGGGGTCCTCCACGGAGCTGGTCGCGCCGGGGTGCTCCGCGGAGCGGCGGCGCGTGTGCGCGACCTGGCCGGGGCCTGCCGTGTGCTCGGCCGCCGCACGGCAGGCCGAGGAGGCCGACGAGGCAGCCCTGCCGGCAGCGGGCACGACCGTGAGCACCGGGGTCGCGTCCGAGGCGACGGACGCGGCCGGGGCCACGACCACCGCCACCCCGGCGCGGTCCTTGTGACGGCGCGTCGGCTCACCGGACGACGGGGCCGCCTGGGCCGCGTGGGCCGTCGGGACCTGAGTCGCCGTTCCCGTCGGCCCGGAGGTGGCCAGGGCTCCGCCGGGCACCGAATCTCCGGCGTCGGCGGTGGTGTCGTGCGGCCGGAGGCGCAGACCCGTCGCCCGGGCGGTCATGACGCTCCGCCCGCCGGGCGGCACAGGGCCAGGAGGTCGGTGTGGTGGACCGTGACGCGCAACTCGCCCGCCGCGCACTGCCGCAGGCGGTTGTTCAGGTAGACCTCCGCCTCGGCCCGCAGTTCCGGACGCTGCTCGACGGCGGCACCGACCCAGCCGCGCAGCCACTGCTCGGTGAGTGCGGCCTGCTCGGGCCCGAGCCGCCAAGGGCTCGGATGCAGCCGTACGGTCGCGCCGTGCGCGGAGAAGGCCTCCGCCGCCGCCGTGACCGCGTCGGGGCCGAGCAGGCCGTCGCGGCGCTGGTGGTCGTTGAACGCCTGGGCGATCTCCGCGTCGAGCGGGTGGGACGGGCCCAGTTCCACCCGCCCGGCGACGGACAGCGTCAGCAGGGCGGGACAGCCGGTTCCGGCGCAGGCGGCGGCGAGGGCGTCGAGCTCCTCGCGGGTGAGGACGTCCAGCAGGGCGGACGCCGTCACCAGGGAGGCCCCCTGCAGGGCGTCCGCGGTGAGGCGGGCGACGTCCCCGCGCCGCGTCTCCACGCTGACCCGGCTGCCGTCGGCGGCCGAGCGCGGGGAGGCGACGGCGGCGAAGTGCAGCAGGTAGGGGTCGCGGTCGTGCAGGATCCAGTGCTGGGCGCCGTCCAGGCGCGGGGCGAGCCAGCGGCCCATCGAGCCGGTGCCGCAGCCCAGGTCGTGGACGACGGCACCGCCCGCCTTGCCCGGCAGGTTGGCGAGCCGGATCCGCAGCGGATCCAGCAGGTCGTGCGCCCGCGCCGCGGCGTCGGCCGGCTCCCGCAGCTGAAGCCACTCGGGCGCGTACCGGGGTGGGTCGTCGGGCGCGGCCTCGCGCAGCTTGACGGTGGGCCGGGAGCCGGGCTTGCCGCTGGGCCCCGCGCCGGGGATGACCGCGCCGGTGGCGAGGACCTGCCCGGACGGGCCACCGGGGCCGGTCCGGGCGAGGACCGGGCCGGCGGGGCTCGCCGGGCCGGTCCCGCCACGGGGACCGGCGGACTCGTTCGCCGCTCCTACGGGCCGTCCCGCCGCGGACTCCCCCGCGGAGCCGGCGCCCGGGGCGCCCGCCCCGGAGACCCGCACCGGCCCGGCGGGGCCGCCCGCGCCCGCGGGGCCCGTGGGCGCGGTACCGCCGCCGGGCACCGCCCCGGCAAGCGCGCCGCCCGTGGACTCCACGGCCTTCCCGGGCACGGGCTGGGCCGGGATCGCCCCGCTCCGCGTCGTCGTCACCGGGTTCGTCATGCGGCCCTCCGGGGTTCGGTCGGGAGCCGGCGCAGGACCGCCGCCAGGCTCTGTGCGGTGGTCGCCCAGCCGTCGAGGGCGGCGCGGCGGCCGCGGGCGGCGGCCTTCAGCCGGCGGCGTACGTCCGCCTCGCCGAACCAGCCGCGCAGTTCGGCGGCGATGGCGGCGGGGTTCTCCGGCGGCACGAGGATGCCGGGCACCCCGCCGTCGGGGGCGCGGCCGACCGCCTCGGGCAGGCCGCCGACGTCCGTCGCCAGCACCGGGATGCCCCGGGCCAGCGCCTCGGTCACGGCCATGCCGTAGGTCTCGGCGTAGGAGGTGAGGACCATCAGGTCGGCGGTGGCGTAACTGGCGTCCAGCGCGGCGCCGGACCTCGGTCCGGCCAGTTCCAGCCGGTCCCGCAGGCCGTGCCGCGCGATGAGGGACCGCAGGTGGGCGACGTACTCCGGGTCCTGGGTGAGGGCGCCGACACAGACGCAGCTCCACGGCAGGTCGGTGATCGCGGCCAGGGCCTCCACCAGCCGGTGCTGCCCCTTGCGCGGGGTCACGGCGGCCACGCACAGCAGCCGCGACACGCCGTCGGTGCCGGGCGCGAGGGGCGCGATGTCGGCGCCGGGTGCCGCGACGTGGACCCGCTCCGGGGGCAGTCCGTGGTGGGCGACGAGGCGGCGGACCGCCCAGTCGCTGGTGGCGATCACCGCGGGCACCGCCCGCAGCACCGCCCGCTCCCTGGCGTCCAGTTCGGCGGCGACGGCCGCGTCCAGCCCGGTCTCGTCGCCGAGCGGGAGGTGCACGAGGACGGCCATGCGCAGCCGTTCCGCCTCCGGCACCACGATCTCCGGGACGCCGCAGGCCACGAGCCCGTCCAGCAGCACGACGGCCCCGTCGGGCAACGCGGCCAGCTCACGGGCCAGTTCCGTCCGGGCGGCGGCCGCGGGCCGGGGCCAGTCACCGGGCACGGCGTGCTTGCTCACCTGCCAGCCGAAGCCGGGCAGGTCCAGGCACACGCGCCGGTCGTAGGCGTTGCCGCCGCTCGGGGCCGCCGGGTCGTCGACGCCGCCCGGCAGCACGAAGTGCACGGTGCGCAGGGACATGGGGATGATCTCGGCGTTCTTGAGGGTGGCGTGCTGCACGGGCACGTAGCCGAGCCGTGCCGGTGCCGGACCGGCCGGACCTGGCCGCTCGACGGTCGTGTCGGTCACAGCGCACGCTCGTAACTCGCCCAGGCGATGTGCGACTCGTGCAGGGTGACGGTCAGGCCCGCGATGCCCTTGGCGCCCTCGCCGAGCGCGCCCTTGTGGATGCGTTCGGCGAGCCGGTCGGCGATGACCTTGGCCAGGAACTCCGTGGAGGTGTTGACCCCGGCGAAGTCGGGTTCGTTGTCGAGGTTGCGGTAGTTCAGCTCGCTGACGACGGCCCCGAGTTCCTGGGTGGCCAGCCCGATGTCGACGACGATGTTGTCCTCGTCCAGCTGTTCGCGCCGGAACGTGGCGTCCACCAGGAACGTGGCGCCGTGCAGGCGCTGCGCCGGTCCGAAGACCTCGCCGCGGAAGCTGTGGGCGATCATGATGTGATCGCGGACGGTGATGCTGAACAACGGACGACCCTCCAGGTGCGGCGCGTCTGCTCCCCCGCTGATGGCTGCCGGGGATGCCGAGTAGTACGGCTGCTTCCCTTCCCCCGTTCAGCGTCGGCTACGTCTTTTCTCAGGTCAGGCGCTCTTGCCCCGTCGATGTCGTACCGGATGGAACGAATCGTCAGCCGATGCGTCAATCGCTCTCGTCGTAACGGACCCGGTGGCACAGGGCGGGGATCTCGCCCGAGACGAGGCGCGGCAGCACGTCGGGCAGGTCCTCGAAGCGGGACTCCCCGGTGACGAGGGCGTCGAGCGCCGGGTCGGCGAGCAGGTCGAGGGCGAGGGCGAGCCGGTCGGCGTAGGTGCGGCCCGGGCGGGCCGGGGAGACGGTGCCGACCTGGCTGGAACGGATGGTCAGGCGCCGGGAGTGGAAGGCCTCGCCGAGCGGCAGGCTCACCGGACGGTCGCCGTACCAGCTCAGTTCGACGACCGTGCCCTCGGCGGCGAGGAGTTCCAGGGACCGGGCGAGGCCCTGTTCGGTGGCGCTGGCGTGGACGACGAGGTCGCAGTCGCCGTCGGCGTCCTGCGGGGTGGCGAAGCCGGCCCCGAGCGCCTCGGCGGTCTTCGCGCGGGACGGGTCGGCGTCGACCAGCTGCACCCGCACGCCGGGGAACCGGGCGAGCAGGGCGGCGACCGAGCAGCCGACCATGCCGCCGCCGACCACGGCGATCCGGTCGCCGATCAGGGGGGCGGCGTCCCACAGGGCGTTCACGGCGGTCTCCACGGTCCCGGCGAGCACGGCCCGTTCGGCGGGCACGGTGTCCGGCACGGGCGTCACGGCACTCGCCGGCACGACGTACCGCGTCTGGTGCGGGTAGAGGCAGAACACCGTGCGGCCGGCGAGCTCCGCCGGACCCTCCTCCACCAGGCCGACGTTGAGGTAGCCGTACTTCAACGGGCCCGGGAAGTCGCCCTCCTGGAAGGGGGCGCGCATGGCCGTGTGCTGGCTGGCGGGCACGCCGCCGCAGAAGACGAGCGTCTCGGTGCCGCGGCTGACGCCGGAGAAGAGCGTGCGGACCAGCACCTCGTCCTCGCCGGGCTCCGGCAGGGCGACGTCCCGGATCGCGCCCCGCCCGGGCGAGTCGATCCAGAAAGCGCGTCCGGTGTGCTTCATCGAGGTCCTCCTGAACGATCGGGAAGCCGCTTGCGTACCGAGGGGTGCACAGGCCGCGCACAAGGTAGCGGCGTTGATCGACTCTGTCACACGGCCGGAGGGTGTTCGGTGGCCCTGAACAACACTTACGACGCGAGGCTCGTACAGCAGGAGACCGCCGTGGGGGCGGGGGCGCAGGTCCTGCTGCTGGCCCTGATCGGCACGGCGATCGGGATGGGCCCGGCGGGCTGGCTGAGCGGCCTCGCGTTCGCGATCGCCACCTGGGCGGTGCTCTCCCGGGCCCTGCACCGCTCCCGGCTGCGCTCCTTCGGCGCGGCGAACCGGGTCACCCTCGGCCGGGCCACCCTCGTCGGCGGCGTCACCGCGCTGGTCGCGGACTCCTTCCAGAGCTCACCGCCCGTGTCGCTGTTCGTCGGCCTGACGGCGGTGGCGCTGATCCTCGACGGGGTCGACGGCAAGGTCGCCCGCCGCACCGGCACCTCGACCCCGCTGGGCGCGCGTTTCGACATGGAGGTCGACGCGTTCCTGATCCTGGTGCTCAGCGTGTACGTCTCGATGGAACTGGGCCCGTGGGTCCTGCTGATCGGCGCCATGCGGTACGTCTTCGTCGCCGCGGCCAAGGTGTGGCCCTGGCTGACCGCGGCGCTGCCGCCGAGCACGGCCCGCAAGACGGTCGCCGCCCTGCAGGGCGTACTCCTGCTGCTCGCGAGTGCCGGTCTGCTGCCGTACGCGGCCAACTTCGGCGTGGCCGCCCTGGCCCTGGCCCTGCTGGTGTGGTCGTTCGGGCGGGACGTGCTGTGGCTGTACCGGACCTCCCGGACCGGGCAGGCCCCGGCGCCGCGCCCCGTCCGGGAACTGGTCGCGGGCTGAGGCCCCGGCTCAGCCGCCGAACCGCCCCCGGGCGGCCTCGATATGACCCAGGTACTGGTGGGTCCAGCCGCAGATCAGGTCGACCGTGGCGCGCAGGGCCCGGCCCGGTTCGGTGAGCGTGTACTCGACCTTGGGCGGCACGGTGGGGTGCACCGTCCGCTCGACCAGGCCGTTGCGCTCCAGCATCCGCAGGTTCTGGGTCAGCATCTTGTGACTGACGCCCTCGACCTCGTCGCGCAACTCGCTGAAGCGGAGGGTGCGTTCACCGAGGGCCTCGATGATCAGCAGCGCCCACTTGTTGGCGACGTCCGAGAAGATCTCCCGTGCCAGGGAGTCCGCCCTTCTGAGGTCCGCGTTCTCGGGAACGTCCCTGAGCTGCTTGGTCACCATCTGGTTCCCCTGTCACCGAAAAGTGCGT
Source organism: Streptomyces sp. NPDC044921 (assembly GCF_056432865.1). Lineage (NCBI taxonomy): Bacteria > Bacillati > Actinomycetota > Actinomycetes > Kitasatosporales > Streptomycetaceae > Streptomyces > Streptomyces sp. NPDC044921. The sequence continues at coordinate 19,298 of NZ_JBWKIF010000010.1, read as the reverse complement.
TCTTCCAGGTCGGCGTTCACTCTCCTACGGTTTCCCAGTAACCACAAGAGAGCGCTGACGGATGCGCGCTCGACGGAAGGACGGGACCCATGAGCACCCTCGACCTCTACGACCACGGCATACCGGCCGAGCGGCACTTCGGCTACACGCAGGCGATCAGGTCCGGCGAGCTGATCCACGTCTCCGGGCAGCTCTCCTTCGACGACGCGGGCGACTTCGACCCCGAGGACGGCGTCGCCGCCCAGCTCGCGCGCACCTACGTCAACCTGGACAAGGTCCTGGCCCACTACGGCGCGACCCGCAACCAGGTCGTCTCGCAGACGCTGTACGTGGTGGACCTGGTGCGCAACGCGGACGTGGTGGCGGAGGGCAACCGGGCTTACTTCGGTGCCCACCGCCCGGTCAGCACGGCCCTGGGCGTCACCGAACTGACCTTCCCGGGGCAGGCGGTCGAGATCAGCTGCGTGGTGGACACCCGGCTGCCGGCCTGACCCTTCAGGGCTCAGCGACGCGTGCCGGGCCCCACCAGGGTGCGCTCGTAGGGGTCGAGGAGTACGCCCCGCACCTTCGGGGAGACGCCGAGGAGGATCCGCTGGTGGGCGAGCGGCACGACCGCGTCCGTGCCGAGGACGGCGGCCTCGGCGGCCATGGCCGCGTCCTGCCGCTCCCCCGTGCCGTCGGCCCGGTCGGCCTTCGCGACGGCCCGGTCGACCTCCGGGTCGCACAGCAGGGCGAGGTTGTAGCCGCCGTCGCAGGTGTGGTCGCTGGCGAGGATCCCGACGGGGTCGCCGGTGTCCAGGAGGCTGTTGCGGGCCCCGACGAACGCGTCGAACCTCCCCTGCAGCGCGTCGCTCTCCAGCCGCGCGTACTCGCGCACCTGCAACCGCACCCGGAACCCGGCCTTCTCCAGCTGCTGCTGCACGACCTGGGCGACCTCGGGGAGTTCGGGCCGGTTGTCGTAGGTGGCCAGGGTGATCCGGGCGCCGTCGGGCCGGGCGGCCCGGGCGCGCCCCGACGGCTTCACCCGCTTGCCCTCGGCCCAGGTGACGGCTGGCCCGTAGATCCCGGCGCCGGGGTCGGCGTATCCCTCGAAGACGCCTTTGACCAGGGCGGAGGAGTCGATCGCCGCGCGGGCGGCGGCACGCAGCTCCGGGTCCTCGAAGGGGCCGCGCCGGGTGTTGAGGTGCAGGCTGGTGGTCCGCGTGGTGCCCGCTTCCCGGAGGGTGTCCGCGTCGAGCGTGGCGGCCTGCGCGACGGGGACGGCCTCGGCGATGTCGACGTCGCCGGTGCGTACGGCGTTGGCGCGCGCGGTGCCGTCCTTGACGAAGCGCGCGTCGATGCCGGAGGCCTGGGCGCGGCCGCCCCAGTAGTCGTCGTGGCGGTCGAGCGCGGCGGAGGTGCCGCCGTTGACGCGGGTGAGTTCGAAGGGGCCCGTGGCGGTGCCGACCGGCGTGGGGTTGCCCCGCTTCGCGTAGGCCTTCGGGGAGAGGATCGCCAGGCTCGGGCCGGCCAGACGCATGGGCAGGGCGGGGTCGGGCGCGGCGGTGGTGACGCGCACGCCGTCGTCGCCGTCGGGCCGTGCGCCGTGCGTGACACCGGCGAGCGGAGCGGGCAGGGGCTTGGCCTTCGTGGCGCGGGTGAGCGCCCCGGCCACGGCCGACGGGGTGACCTCGGTGCCGTCGTGGAAGGTGGCCTCGCGCAGGGTGAAGTGCCAGGTGCGGTCGTTCTCGCGGCGCCAGGACCGGGCGAGTGCGGGGGTCGCGGCGCCGTTGGCGTCCAGGGCGGTCAGCCCTTCGGTGACGCCGAGGCGGCTGAGCAGCGTGGCGTCGGCCCCGTACGGCGAGAAGTTCTCGGCGGGCGGGAAGGCGAGGGCGACACGCAGCCGGGCGCCGGACTGCGCGCCGTCCCGCGACGACTCACCGCCGGGGGAGGCGAAGCAGCCGGCCAGTCCCGGCAGGAGGACGAGGGCGGCGAGGAACCGGAGGGGACGCTTACTGCTCAGGGAACGCACTTGCACAGCATATGCAGCACGCGGCCGCGCACCGCCGCCACCCCCGGTCGCCGCACCTGATTTGACAGTGGCGGCGATCACTCCCTAAAACCTAGTCACATGACACCCATTTTCAAAAAGCGGGAGCGGTCGTGAGGGTCGCGTTCGTCGGCAAGGGCGGCAGCGGCAAGACCACGTTGTCGGCGCTCTTCTCCCGCCACCTGGCGCGCTGCGGCGCCCCGGTCCTCGCCGTCGACGGCGACATCAACCAGCACCTGGCCGAGGCACTCGGCCAGGTGGAGCGGCCCCCCGTTCCCCTGGGTCCGCACCTGGCCGGCATCAAGGACTACCTCCGGGGCGACAACCCGCGCATCACCTCGGCCGAGGCCATGCTCAAGACGACCCCGCCCGGCCGCGGTTCCCGCCTCCTGCGCCCCCTGGGCGACGACGCGCTGCACGCCCGCCACGTCGGCCGGGCGGGCGGCGTCCCGCTGATGGTCACGGGCGAGTTCGACGAGTCCGACCTGGGCGTGGCCTGCTACCACTCCAAGCTGGGCGCGGTCGAGCTGTACCTGGGCCATCTGCTGGACGGCCCCGGCGAATACGTCGTGGTCGACATGACGGCGGGGGCGGACGCCTTCGCCTCGGGCCTGTTCACGCGCTTCGACCTCACGTTCCTGGTGGCGGAACCCACCCGCAAGGGCGTCTCGGTCTACCACCAGTACCGCGACCACGCCGAGCAGTTCGGCATCCGCGTCGCGGTCGTCGGCAACAAGGTCACGTGCGAGGACGACCTGCTCTTCCTCAAGGAACACGTGGGCGACGACCTGCTGACGCACCTGGTCCAGTCGCCCTGGGTCCGGGCGGCGGAACAGGGCCGGGCCACGGGCGAGTTGGAGCCGCACAACCAGCACGCCCTGAACGTCCTGCGCGAGACGGTCGACGCCCACGTCCGCGACTGGGACCGGCTGCACCGACACGCGGTCGAGTTCCATCTGCGCAACGCCCGCGCCTGGGCGAACGACCGCGTCGGGCAGGATCTGGCGGACCAGGTGGATCCGGACTACGTACCGGGCCTCCCGGTGGGCGCCTGAACCTCGAACGCCGCGACGGCGCCCACGAATCCGGCCGGGTCGTCCCGCCACGGAAAGTGCCCGGCCCCGCCCCGCACGGCCAGTCCGGCAGCCGGGAACAGGCCCGCGTACTGCCTCATCACGCGCACGGGCGCGGCCACGTCGTACTCCCCCGCGACCACGAGTACGGGCGAGGGCAGCGCGGCGAGGGCGGCCCGCGTCGCCCCCGGCTCGAAGGCGCCGTCCGAGGCGTACACGCCCGCGGCCTCGTCGTTGCGCTGGCGCCGCTCCGCCGCGCGGAACGCCCGTGCCGCTTCGTCCCAGCGGCCGAACCAGAAGGGGGCGACGGCGTCCCAGTCGTCCGCCGCCGCCCGGCCGGAGGTGATCGCCTCCAGGGACGCGTACGCCGGGGCGAACCACGGTTCGCCCCGGCGCAGACGGGCCGTCTCCAGCCGGTCCTCGCGGGTGACGTCCAGGCCGACGGCGAAGACGCTGGGCGTGACGAGGACGAGCCGGCCCACGCGACCGGGGTGGCGGGCCGCGTAGAGGACGGCCAGGTTGGCACCCGCGGAGTGGGCCAGCAGGTCCAGCCGCTCCAGGCCCAGCTCCGCACGCAGCGCCTCGACATCGTCGACCTGACGGTCGCACCGGTACGAGGCCGCGTCTGCCGGCACCGCCGACCGGCCGGTGCCCCTGAGATCCAGCCGGACCAGGGTGCGGTGGGCGGCGAGTCCCCCGAGGTCCCCAAGGTAGGCGGAGTCCTGCATGGGGCCGCCGGGCAGACAGACCAGGGGCGGGCCGTCTCCGGTCGCGTGGTAGGCCAGGGTGGTGCCGTCGGGAGCGGTGAAGGCGGGCATGGGGGCGAGACTGACAGGGGGCGGTGCCCCCGGCAACCGGGTTTCCCCGGCGTCAGCCCTTCTGCTCCACCCGCACCCAGTCCACCTCCGCCCGCACTCCCCCGGCCGCGATCCGGTCCACGCTCGACTGCGGCAGGCCCCAGTACGGGCTCGTCACCTTGTTCCATCCGGCCGGGTACGCGCCGCCGAGGGCCAGGTTGAGGATCACGTACTGGTTGTGGCCGAAGACCCACTGGCCGCGGGTGGATTCGAGCTTGTTGCGGGTGGTCTCCTGGACCAGGCGGTCGTCGACGAAGAAGCGCATCGTCGTGGGGGTCCATTCGACCGCGTACGTGTGCCACTCGTCCGCCCGGCCGCCGCCCGGGTAGGTCTGGCGGGCGCCGATGTTGCCGTCCGCCGAGTAGCCGGGACCGTGCAGCGCGGTGCTGGTCCAGTCGGCGTAGCCGATGTTCTCCATGATGTCCGTCTCGCCCGAGGACGGCCAGCCGACCGAGGGGTCGTCCACGTCGCTGCCCAGGAGCCAGAACGCCGGCCAGAAGCCGTCGCCGACCGGCAGTTTCATGCGGGCACTGACCTTGCCGTAGGTGAAGTCGAACCGGGTGTGGGTGTCGATGCGGCCGGAGGTGAAGTCGTAGGTGGCGCCGCCGGCCCGGGTGCAGCCCTTGCAGTACGTGGCCGACAGCACCAGGGCGCCGTTCTCGGTGCGGACGGTGTCCGTCGAGTCGACGTACGCCTGCGCCTCGCCGTTGACCGAGCCCATCTCCGTGCCGGTGCGCACCACCCGCCACTTGCCGCGGTCCAGGGCCGGGGCGGTGAAGTCGTCGAAGAACGTGGTGCGGTAGGTGCCGGGCTGCTCGGCGGGGAGCGCCGGGTACGAGGCCGCCGCGCTGCCGCCCGTGCCCCAGACCTCGAACTCGTAGAGGGAGTAGCCGAACTGGGCCGTGGCCGGGGCGGGGTTGTGGAAGGAGCGGCGTTCCTTGCCGAGCATGCGGACGTAGCGGCCGGTGACCGGCTGCGGGAGACGGATCGCGTCGTGCAGGCCCACCGCCTCCCCGGGGGACTTGACGTTGGCGCGACGGGACGCGACCTCGGCGGCCGACGGGCGGTGCACCGTGCGCCAGGAGCGGTTGTCGTCGGAGACCTGGAGTTCGTAGTCGACGGCGTAGGCCGCCTCCCAGTAGAGGTCGACCGTGTCGATCGTCGCGGGTGCGCCGAGGTCGACGGAGATCCAGCGGTTCGCGTTCCAGTCGCTCGACCAGCGGCTGACGTCGGCCTTCAGGTCCGCCGGCCGGCCGCCGTCCGTCACGAACGCCGGGGAATGGCCCGCGTGCTGGTAGTAGTTCGCGTAAGCCGGGTGGTTCAGGGCGAGGTTGGTGCGGGTCGTGGACGCGGGTGCCGGTTCGCCGCCGTGGATCCTCATCGACCACAGCGAGTAGCCGTAGGGGGTGGCGCGTTCCACGCCGCGCAGGCGGACGTAGCGGGCCGTGACCTCCTGGGGGTAGGTGTGGGCCGTGACCGAGCCGCCGGTTCCGGCCGTCTCCGTGAAGAAGGGCGTCCAGTCGGTTCCGTTCTTCGAGGCCTCCAGGACGTAGCGCTTGCCGTGGGCGGCCTCCCAGTCGAGGACGACCCGGTGGACGCGGATCGTCGAGCCGAGGTCGACGCGGATCCAGGCGGTGTCGGAGAAGTCGCTGGACCAGCGGGTGGAGCCGTTGCCGTCGAAGGCACGGCCGGGGGACGTGTCGGCGTTCTCGCTGCCGGACGCCGTGACGGCGGCCGGGTTCACGGCGTAGGCGGCTGCCGCGCGGTCCGTGTCCCACGCGGCGGCCGCGGCCCGCGGCTCGGGGCCCGGGGCCGCGAGGGCCGGGCCCGCGGTCAGCAGTGCGAGGGCCGCGAGTGCGGTCAGGAGGGTGCGGGGCGTTCGGGACGGCATGGCTCTCCTCCGGTTCGGTCCATCTCCTGCGTCGATGACATGTACCTGACACTCGAAACACTGCGGGCCGGGGTGGGCGAGGCTCCCGCGTCCCCGCCCGCCCCGGCGTGCCGGGCTCAGGCGGCCTTGCGGGCCCGGCCCCGGTGGGCCCGGACCACCTCGGCGTACCGGTGCCCCGCCCCCTTGATCGTCCGCTGCTGCGTCGCGTAGTCCACGTGGACCAGCCCGAACCGCTTCTCGTACCCGTACGCCCACTCGAAGTTGTCCAGCAGGGACCAGGCGAAGTAGCCGGCCAGCGGGGCGCCCTGGCGGGCGGCGGAAGCGCAGGCCGCCAGGTGCCCGAGGAGGTAGTCCTGCCGCTCCGGGTCGTCGACGGTGCCGTCGGGGCGGACGACGTCGGGGAAGGCCGAGCCGTTCTCCGTGACGTACAGCCGGCGGGCGCCGTACTCCCGCGTGAGGCGGAGCAGCAGCGTCTCGATGCCGCCGGCGTCGATCTCCCAGTCCATGCCGGTGCGCGGGACGCCCTCGCGGCGGACGGCCCGGGCGTACGGGGCCGGACCGGACGGGTCGTCGGCGATGGTCTGCGGGAAGTAGTAGTTCAGGCCGAGCCAGTCCAGCGGGGCCGCGATGGCGGCCGAGTCGCCGGGCCGCTCGGGGAGTTGGACGCCGTAGACCTCGCGCATGTCCTCCGGGAAGCCCCGGCCGTGCACGGGGTCGAGCCACCAGCGGTTGGTGTGGCCGTCCATGCGGCGGGCCGCCGCGAGGTCCTCGGGGCGGTCGGAGGCCGGGTGGATCGTGGAGAGGTTGTTGACGATGCCCACCTCGGCGCCCGGAGCCGCCGCCCGGATCGCCCGGGCCGCGAGGCCGTGGCCCAGCAGCAGGTGGTAGGAGGCGCGGACGGCGGCGGTCAGGTCGGTCCAGCCGGGGGCCATCTTGCCCTCGAGGTGGCCGATCCACGCCGAGCACAGGGGTTCGTTGAGGGTGGCCCAGTGGGTCACGCGGTCGCCGAGCCGCCCGGCCACGACCGAGGCGTAGTCCGCGAACGCCAGGGCCGTGTCGCGCTCCGGCCAGCCGCCGCGGTCCTGCAGCGCCTGCGGCAGGTCCCAGTGGTAGAGGGTGACGGACGGGGTGATCCCGGCCTCCAGCAGGCCGTCGATCAGCTCGTCGTAGAAGGCCAGGCCCTTGGGGTTCACGGGGCCGTCGCCGCCCGGCAGGACGCGCGGCCAGGCGACCGAGAGGCGGTAGGCGTTCACGCCCAGCCGCCGCATCAGGGCGATGTCCTCGCGCCAGCGGTGGTAGTGGTCGCAGGCGACGTCACCGTGGTCGCCGCCGGCGGTCTTGCCGGGGGTGTGCGAGAAGGTGTCCCAGATCGACGGCGCGCGGCCGTCCTCCGCCACGGCGCCCTCGATCTGGTACGCCGAGGTGGCCGTGCCCCACAGGAAGTCGTCGGGGAGGGCGGCATAGTCGATGGTCACGGAAGTCCTCTCGGGAACGTACGGGTCGGTCACTTGACGGCTCCTGCCGTCAGGCCGGCGACGAGATAGCGCTGGAGCAGCAGGAAGCCCGCGACGACGGGGACGCTGACGACCAGCGAGGCGGCCATGATCTGGTTCCAGTACACGTCGTTGAGGGTCGAGTAGCCCTGGAGGCCGACGGCGAGGGTGCGGGTGGTGTCGTTGGTCATCACCGAGGCGAACAGGACTTCGCCCCAGGCGGTCATGAAGGCGTAGACGGCCACCGCGACGATGCCGGGGACGGCCGCCGGGACCACGACCCGGAACAGCGCGCCCAGCGGGCCGCAGCCGTCGACCAGCGCCGCCTCGTCCAGGTCGCGGGGCACGGAGTCGAAGTAGCCGATCAGCATCCAGATGGAGAACGGCAGCGAGAAGGTGAGGTAGGTGAGGATCAGACCGCCGCGCGAGCCGAACAGGGCGATGCCGGTGGCGTTGCCGATGTTGACGTAGATGAGGAACAGCGGCAGCAGGAAGAGGATGCCGGGGAACATCTGCGTCGACAGGACGGTGACCGTGAAGACGCGTTTGCCGCGGAAGTCGTAGCGGCTCACCGCGTACGCCGCGAAGACCGCGATCACCACCGAGCAGACCGTCGCCGCGCCCGCCACGATCAGGGAGTTGACGAAGTAGCGCGCCAGCGGGACCGTCGACCAGATGTCGACGTACGGGCGGATCGTCAGCTCGGTCGGCAGCCAGCGGAACTTGCCCGTGACGTCGGCCAGCGGCTTCAGCGAGCTGGAGACCATGACGTAGACCGGCAGCAGCACGAAGCCGGTCAGCAGCGTCAGGAAGATCCGCCGGGACCACAGGAAGGACCGGGGCGGGGCCAGGGGGGAGCTCATGAGGCGGCCCTCCGTCCGCGCGAGGTCAGCGCCAGGTACACGCCGGTCACCACCAGCAGGAACAGCAGCAGGAGCACCGACATCGCCGAGCCCGTGCCGAAGTTCCAGGTGACGAACGAGGCCTGGTAGATGTGCACCGAGATGAGGTCGGCCGCCTCCGGCGCGGTCCGGCCGAACAGGACGTACGGGGTGTTGAAGTCGTTGAACGTCCACAGGAACAGCACGAGGACCAGCACCTGGTTGACCGGGCGCAGCGACGGCAGGGTGATGCGGCGGATCTGCTGCCACACCCCGGCGCCGTCCAGGGCGGCGGCCTCGTACAGCTCGCGCGGGATGTTCTGCAGTCCGGCCATGACGATGAGGAAGGCGAACGGCCAGCCCTTCCACACCGACACGGTCAGCAGTGCGATGAAGCTGTTGTCGCCGATGAGCCAGAAGGACGGCTTGTCGGTGAGGCCGAGCTGGTCGTGCAGGACGTGGTTCACCAGGCCGTTGTCGTGCTGGAACATGAACACCCAGGTGATGACGGCCGCGTAGACCGGCAGGGCGTACGGGACGAGGAACAGCGCCCGCAGCAGGCCGCGGCCCCGGAAGGTGTCCTGCATGAAGACCGCGGCGGCCGTGCCGATCAGCCAGCACAGGCCCACCGACAGCAGCGTGAAGGCGACGGTGACGAGGAAGGAGTGCAGCAGCGCCTCGCCGACCGGGGCGTCGAAGTCCACCGACACCCGGTAGTTGTCGAGCGCGGACCAGGGGGCGGCGCCCCAGTCGCGGATGTAGAACTGCGTGAGCTCCTTGAAGCTCATCACCACGCCGATCACCATCGGCACCAGGTGGACGAGCAGTTCGAGCAGCAGCGCGGGCAGGAGCAGCAGGTAGGGCAGGCCGACGCGGCGGATCCGCCCGGTGCGGCGGCGGGGGCCGCGCGCCGCGCCGGACGGGCTCGTGCGGACCGGCGGCGTGCCGGCTTCAACCGTGGTGGTCATGTCGTTCAGGCCGCCGGCATCTGCTGCTGGGCCTTCTCCAGGGCCGCCTTGACCGACGCGGTGGTGACGGCGCGTCCGGCGGCGGCGTCGGCGAACAGCTCCTTGATGGCCGTTCCGACGGCCGTCTCGAACTGCGACTCGTCGGCGACCTGCGGCAGCGCGACGGCGCTCGTGGCGAGGGTGTCCTTCAGGACGGTGTTGGCGGGGGTGGCGAACGCGGCGTCCGACTGGGCGGACTTCACCGGCGGGATCGAGCTGTAGGCCTTGTTGAGGATCTTCTGCTCGGCGTCGCTGGTCATGAACTTCACGAACGTGGTGGCGCCGTCGAGGTTGTCGGTGTTCTTGAAGACGGCGAGGTTGATGCCCGCCACCATCGAGTTGACCTGCTTGCCGGTGCCGGGGGTGCCGGACTGCACGGGCACGGGCGCGACGCCGTAGTCGTCCTCGCTCATGCCCTGGGACTTGAGGTTGGCGGAGGCGGACTGCCACAGCAGCATCGCCGTCTTGCCCTTGGCGAAGTCGCTGACCGACTGGTTCTGCGCGTACTCGGCGTTGCCCGGCGCGATGACCTTGTCCTTGGCCATCAGGTCGACGTACTGCTTGACCGCGGCGACCGTCGCGTCACCCGTGAAGTCCGGCTTGCCGTCGGCGGTGAAGAAGTCGGCGCCGTGCTGCTTGGCGAAGACGTAGGCGTGGTGGATGTTCTCCGACGGGTTCGAACCCTCGGCCCCCAGGCCCCACTTGCCGTTCTTCGAGAGCTTCTTCCCGACGGCGACCAGCTCGTCCCAGGTGGCCGGGGGCTTGGAGACGCCCGCCTCGGCGAACATCTTCTTGTTGTAGTAGAGCGCGTACGCCATCGAGTACAGCGGCACCGCGGCCGGGTCCTCGCCCTGCGCTCCGGTGGAGCCGAGCGCCGAGTCGACGAAGCGGTCCCGGCCGCCGATCTTGTCGAAGTTCTTCGCGTCCCAGGGCAGCAGGGCACCGGTGGCCTGGAGCGAGGCGCTCCAGGTGTTGCCGATGTTCAGCACGTCCGGGCCCTGGCCGGAGGTGGTGGCGGTGAGGATCCGGTTGAGCAGGTCGGACCAGGGGACGACCTCCAGCTGCACCTTGATCCCGGTCTGCTTCTCGAACTTGTCGAGTTCGGGCTGGAGGACCTTCTTGTCGATCTCGATGCTGGCGCCCTGGTTGGAGGCCCAGTACGTCAGCGTCTTGGGCGAGTCGTTGGACCCGCCGCCCGTCGCGGAGCCGCCTCCGCAGGCCGTGGCCGCGAGGACGAGTGACAGGGTGACGGCGCCTGCGGCCGCGGCTCGGGTACTGCGCATGCTGCTCGTGTCCCTTCCGGGAGTACGGGAGTACGTCCCCCCAGACCGTGCTCCCCCGCCGGGAGGGAGTCGTCATGGCTTAATTTAGGACGTGAGTTAATCCCCGGACGGCGGGCTCGTCAAGGGTTTCGACGCACTCTCCGAACTCTCGCCGCACCCCTTGACGCATCTGTTCCACGGATGAACCATTCAGCGGCGAGAGAGCGCTCCCCGTACCCCACGCCGTTCACTTCCTGAACCAGGAGAGCCGCCCCATGCCCACTGACTCCCCGTCGTCCGGCCTGCCCTCCCCCGGCCGCCGAGCCGTCCTCGGCGCCGCCGCGGCGGCCACCGTGCTCGCCGGCCTGCCCGGCACGGCCGTGGCCGCCCCGGCCGGCCGGAAGAAGCCCGCGCGCGGCAAGCCGCGCGCCCTTCCCGGCGGCGGCGACCTCGGTCCCAACGTGGTCGTCTTCGACCCCTCCACGCCGAACATCCAGGGCAGACTGGACGAGATCTTCCGGCGGCAGGAGTCGGCCCAGTTCGGCACCGGCCGCTACCAGCTGCTGTTCAAGCCCGGCACCTACCACGGCCTCAACGCGCAGATCGGCTTCTACACCTCGATCTCCGGCCTCGGCCTCTCCCCCGACGACACCACCATCAACGGCGACATCACGGTCGACGCGGGCTGGTTCGACGGCAACGCCACGCAGAACTTCTGGCGTTCGGCGGAGAACCTGGCCGTGGTCCCCGTCAACGGCACCAACCGCTGGGCGGTCTCCCAGGCGGCCCCGTTCCGCCGCATGCACGTGCGCGGCAACCTCAACCTCGCCCCGACCGGATACGGCTGGTCCAGCGGCGGCTACATCGCCGACAGCCGGATCGACGGCCAGGTGCAGCCGTACTCGCAGCAGCAGTGGTACACCCGGGACAGCGCGATCGGCGGATGGCTCAACGGCGTGTGGAACATGGTGTTCTCCGGCGTGGAGGGCGCGCCCGCGCAGGGTTTCCCGAACCCGCCGTACACCACGCTGGCCACGACCCCGGTCTCCCGTGAGAAGCCGTTCCTGTACCTCAGCGGCAGCGAGTACCGGGTCTTCCTGCCCGAGAAGCGGACCAACGCCCGGGGCGTCACCTGGGGCAGCGGCACCCCGCGCGGCACCTCCCTGCCGCTGACCCGGTTCTACGTCGCCAAGCCGGGCGTCTCGGCGGCCACGCTCAACCAGGCCCTGGCCGAGGGCCTGCACCTGCTGCTGACGCCGGGGATCTACCACCTGGACCGGCCGATCCGGGTGGACCGGGCCAACACCGTGGTGCTGGGCCTCGGGTACGCCACGCTCGTCCCCGGCAACGGCGTCACCGCGCTGAGGGTCGCCGACGTCGACGGCGTCCGGCTGGCCGGGTTCCTCATCGACGCCGGGCCGGTCAACTCCCCGACCCTGCTGGAGATCGGGCCGCCCGGCGCCGCCCGGGACCACTCCGCCAACCCGACCACCGTCCAGGACGTGTTCATCCGCATCGGCGGAGCGGGCCCCGGCAAGGCCACCACCAGCATGGTCGTCAACAGCCGCCACACGATCGTCGACCACACCTGGGTCTGGCGCGCCGACCACGGCGACGGTGTCGGCTGGGAGACCAACCGGGCCGACTACGGCGTCGTGGTCAACGGACACGACGTCCTGGCCACCGGCCTGTTCGTGGAGCACTTCAACAAGTACGACGTGCAGTGGTTCGGCGAGCGCGGCCGCACGATCTTCTTCCAGAACGAGAAGGCGTACGACGCGCCGAACCAGGCCGCGATCCAGAACGGTTCGGTCAAGGGCTACGCGGCCTACCGGGTCGGGTACAACGTGACGACCCACGAGGGCTGGGGCCTGGGCAGCTACTGCTACTACAACGTGGACCCGACCATCGTGCAGCACCACGGCTTCGCCGCGCCCATCCGGCCCGGGGTGCGCTTCCACGACCTGCTCGTGGTCTCGCTGGGCGGCCACGGGCAGTACGAGTGCGTCATCAACGACACGGGGGCGCCCACGTCGGGCACGTCCACCGTGCCGTCGACGGTCGTGTCGTACCCGTAGGAACGGGGCCGGGCCGGCACCCGTACGAACGGGTCCGGCACTCGTACGAACGGCGCCGGCACCCGTCGAGCGGGCCGCCCCCTTCCCTCCGCCGGGAGGGGAGGGGGCGGCCGGGGTCCTAGCGCGCCGCGGTGGCCGCCGGTGCCGGCGCGTACCCGGCCGGCCGGCTGGTGAACGTGCCGCGCCCCTGGGTGCGGCCGCGCAACCGGGTGGCGTAGCCGAACAGTTCCGCCAGCGGCACGGTGGCCGTGACGACCGCCGCGCCCGCCCGGGTGACCGAACCCGTCACCCGGCCGCGCCGGGCGGCGAGGTCGCCGAGCACGCCGCCGACCGCGTCCTCGGGCACGGTGACGGTGACCTCGGCGACCGGCTCCAGCAGGACCATCGCGCAGGCGCGCAGGGCCTGGCGCAGCCCGAGCCGCCCGGCCGTACGGAACGCCGTGTCCGAGGAGTCCTTCACGTGGGTCGCCCCGTCGGTCAGCGTGACGCGCAGCCCGGTCACCGGGTGTCCGCCGAGCGGTCCCTCGGCGAGGGCGTCCCGGCAGCCGGCCTCCACCGCCCGGACGTACTCCTGCGGCACGCGTCCGCCGACGACCGTGGAACGGAACGCGAAGGCGCCCTCCTCGTACGGCTCCACGTCGAGCACCACATGGGCGAACTGCCCCGCCCCGCCGTCCTGTTTGACGTGCCGGTACACCAGCCCCGACACCCCCCGGCCGACGGTCTCGCGGTGGCCGACCCGGGGGCGGCCGACGGTGACCTCCAGGCCGAGGTCGCGCCGGAGCTTCTCCACCGCCACCTCCAGGTGCAGTTCGCCCATGCCGGACAGTACGGTCTGCCCGGTCTCCGGGTCGGTGCGCGCGACCAGCGAGGGGTCCTCCTCGGCCAGCCGGGCCAGCCCCGAGGCCAGCCGGTCGGTGTCCCCGGCCCTGCGGGTCTCGACGGCGACCGACACCACCGGTTCGGGCACGCCGGGCGGTTCCAGCAGCAGCGGGGCGTCCGGAGCGCACAGGGTCGAGCCGGCGCGGGCGGACTTGAACCCGACGACGGCCACGATGTCCCCGGCGACGGCGCTGGGCAGCGGTGTGTGCCGGTCGGCCTGCACCCGCAGGATCCGGCCGATCCGCTCGGCGCGGCCCGCGGTCGCGTCCCACAGCGTGTCCCCCTTCCCGATCGTCCCCGCGTAGACGCGCAGATACGTCAGCCGTCCCGTCGCGGTGGCCTGCACCTTGAACGCGAGGGCCACCGGCGGGGCCGCCGGGTCGGCGGGCCGCCGCTGCTGCGCACCGGCGTGGGTGCCGCGCACCGGTTCCACGTCCAGCGGCGACGGCAGCCACGCCACCACGGCGTCGAGCAGCGGCTCGATCCCGCGGTTGCGGTACGCGGAGCCGCACAGCACGACCACGCCGTCCCCGTCCCGGGTGAGGTCCCGCAGGGCCGTCCGGAGAGTCCGCTCCGAGAGCGACCCCGTGGCGCAGAACTCCTCCAGGGCGCCCGGGTGCAGCTCCGCCACGGTCTCCTCCAGGGCCCGGCGGCGGGCGAGTGCCTCGTCCCGCAGGTCGTCCGGCACGGCCAGGTCGCTCAGGGCACCGCCGTCGTTCCACAGCAGGGCGCGCATGCGAACGAGGTCGACGACGCCGGTGAAGGCGTCCTCCGCGCCGATCGGCAGGTGCACGGCCAGCGGCGCCGGGTGCAGCCGCTCCCGGATCGACGCCACGGCCGCGTCGAGGTCGGCGCCGGCCCGGTCCATCTTGTTGACGAACGCGATGCGCGGCACGCCGTGCCGGTCGGCCTGGCGCCACACCGACTCGCTCTGCGGCTCGACTCCGGCCGCCGCGTCGAACACGGCGACGGCGCCGTCGAGCACCCGCAGCGCGCGCTCCACCTCGTCGGCGAAGTCGACGTGCCCGGGGGTGTCGATGAGGTTGATCCGGTGACCGTCCCAGGCGCAGCTCACCGCCGCGGCGAAGATGGTGATCCCCCGGTCGCGCTCCTGCGGGTCGAAGTCCGTGACGGTCGTGCCGTCGTGGACCTCGCCGCGCTTGTGCGTGGTTCCGGTCGCGAACAGGATCCGTTCGGTGACGGTGGTCTTGCCGGCGTCGACATGGGCGAGGATGCCGAGGTTGCGGACGGCGGCGAGCGGGTTGTGGGTGGTGCGCACGGCCCGGGGCCTTTCGGTGCGGTCGGGAAGAGGGCAGCGCGATTGCCGGGCGAGGAGGGCAGGCAGGCGCCAGCGGGCCGACGGAACGTCAGCTCCGCGCCGGGTGGCCGGTTTCGTCCGGGTCAGCCGGTGCCGCCGCGCAGCGGGCACCGGGGCGACGAAGACACGAGGATCACCTCGGAGCGCGGGAGGGAGACGGCGGCAGCGGTGTGGTCACGCACGGCCGTCTCCCTTCGTTCGTCACGCCGGCGCACCGCCCGGGTCGTGGGCGGTGCGGGTACGTGCGTGAGTGTAGGGAGCCCCGCGGGAGCGGGGCCAGGGATTATCCCGGCGGTGCCGGGGTGTCGTGGGTGCGGTACATCGCCGTGAGGGCGTGGTCCTCACGGCGCAGTTCCGCCGTGGCGAGGGCCGTGCAGCGCGGGTCCTGGCCGTAGCCGCCGTTCACCGTGCCCGGGTAGGTCGTGGGCGGAGCGCGGGCGTCCCTGTGCGGGACACCCTCGGCGGTCACCGGAAGGCGCCGGCGTGTTCGGCGGCCCACTGGGCGAAGGTGCGCGCCGGGCGGCCGGTGACCTTCTCGACGGTGCCGGAGACGGTACGGCCGACCTCGGGCGTGTTGCCGTACGCCTCCAGCAGGAAGCCGATCACGTCCTCCGGCAGGTGCGCGGCCCGCCATTGGGCGACGGCCTGCTCCTCGGTCAGCTCGACCAGGGCGATCTCGCGGCCGACGGCGGCGGCGAGGATGCGTACCTTGTCGCCGACGGTGAGCACCTGCGGGCCGGTGATCACGTGTTCCTGGCCCGCGTGGCCCTCCTCGGTCAGCGCGACCGCGGCGACGGCGCCGATGTCGGCCTCGTGGACCATGGCGCTGAGCCGGGAGACGAACGGCTCGCGGACCTCGCCCGACGCCTTGATCCCGTCCGCCCACTCGAGGGCGTTCGCCATGAACTCGACCGGCATGAGCACCGTCCAGTCCAGGCCGTCGGCGGCCCGCACGGCGTCCTCCAGCGGGGTCGGCCCGCCGCCGTGCAGCACGGTGACGCGGCGGACACCGGCCGCACGGGCCAGTCGCAGGAGGTGCGGGCCGGTCCGCAGCGGGGTGAACGCGGCCCCGCCGAAGGTGATCAGGTGCAGGCCGGTCACACCCTCCAGGGCCGGGGCCAGACCGTCGGGTTGGGTCAGGTCGCCCTCGACGACGTCGACGCCCTCCGGGAAGGCGGCCTTCGCGGCGTCGCGGGTCAGTGCGCGCACCCGGTGGCCCCGGGCGAGGAGTTCGGCGACGACCTGGCGGCCGACGGTACCGGTGGCGCCGGTGACAAGGATCTGCTGCGTCTCGGTCATGCGACGACCGTAGGGAAGCTTGCGGTCACCTTCTGTCCGCGACAACCGTGGTCAGGAGCCGGGCGGGCCTCCCGCCACGACCTGCTCGGTGACGTCGGTCCCGGTCGCGTCGGTGGTCATGCCGGCTCCTCGTCGTCGACGTCGGCTTCTTCCATCAATGCGTGCGCTCCGGGTGTCGAGGGTGGGCCGCAGCGCGTCCGTGAGCGGGTCGCCGGCGGTCGTGGGGACACCGGCCGGGCACGAGAAAGGGTGCCGACCATGATGTGGTCGGCACCCTTGGTGTCCGTGTCCGAGGGGGGACTTGAACCCCCACGCCCGATAAAGGGCACTAGCACCTCAAGCTAGCGCGTCTGCCATTCCGCCACCCGGACCAGGTGTCCGCCGCCTTGCCAGGGGTGCTCCCCGCGGCGACAGGCACAACAATACCAAGGTTTCGGAGTGCCTTTCACCTGCGTTTCCGTCCGCCGGGCGGGCTTGCGGGACCTCGCGGGCCGTTGCCCCTAGGGTCACACCATGAGTGACTGGATGGTGACGCAGAGCCCCGCCACCGGGCGCCGCCCGCGACCCCTGTCACCGCTCAGGGAGCACCTGCGGGACACGTTCTGGTTCGCGCCCACCGCGGCGATGGTCGCCGTCTTCGTGGTGTGGCTGGGAGCACAGGCGCTGGACACGGCCGTCGTGGAAGCGCTCCAGGAGGAGGGCGACCACGACACGCTCGACGAGTTCATGCGGTTCGCGGACGACGCGAAGGCCGTGGTCGGCGCGGTCGGCGCGGCGATGATGACCTTCATCGGCGTGGTCTTCAGCATCTCGCTGGTGGCCGTGCAGATGGCGAGCGGCCAGTTCACCCCGCGTGTGGTGCGGCTCTTCGTCCGCAGCCGGATCACCAAGGCGACCTTCGCGGTGTTCCTGGCCACGTTCGTGCTGACGCTGCTCGTGCTGACCGCGTTCGACAGCGCCGACGACCCCCGTGCCGTGACGTCGCTGCCGCTGGTGCAGTCCGTCCTCACGCTCTGCATGGTCGCGCTGAGCCTGCTGCTGTTCGTGCTCTATGTGAACACCACCCTGCGGCTGATGCGGATCAGCCAGGTGATCGCGCGGATCGCCGCCGAGTCGTTCCGGGTGGCCGCCTCCATGCCCGCGCCGTCGGGCGGCCGGGAGACGGCCGGCCCGGGGCCCGCGACCGCGTGGGTGCCGCACGAGGGCCGGGCGGGGGTGCTGCGGGACGTGCACATCGCGCGGCTGGTGCGGGTGGCGCGCAAGCACGGGGTGGTGCTGCGGCTGCTGCCGCGGATCGGGGACTTCGTGGTGCCGGGCACGCCGGTGCTGGCCGTCCACGGCGGGGCCGCCCCGCCGCGCGGCGCGCTGCGTGGCACCGTGTCGGTGGGAGTGGAGCGGACCTACCACCAGGATCTCGGATTCGGTCTGCGGCAGCTGGCGGACATCGCGCTGCGTGCCCTGTCACCGGCGATCAACGACCCGACGACCGCCGTCCAGGCGCTGGACCGCATCGTGCAGTTCCTGGCGGCGATGAGCCGGCGTCCACTGGACTCCGCCCTGCACCGCGACCGGGGCGGGGCGGTGCGGCTGGTGCAGCCCGTGCCGGGGTGGACCGACCTCGTGGATCTCGGGTTCACGGAGGTCCGGGGCTGCGCCGCGGGGAGCCCCCAGGTGTCCCGGCGCATGCTGGCCGGGCTGGACGACCTGCTCCGGCTCGCGCCGCCGGAACGGCGCGAGCCGCTGCTGCGCCACCGCGAACTCCTCCGGCAGCAGATCGCCCTGGCGGCCCCCACCCCGGCGGACCGCGCCTTCGCCCTGCATCCGGATCGCCAGGGCATCGGCTGAGCGCCGTCCCTCCGGTCGGCACCCGGGGGCGATCCACCCAACTCGTCGGCGAAGTACGCCTCCCTGAGCGATCCGCGGCGGCCACCGCCGGGGGTCAGATGAGTCGCGGAACAAGGGGTATCCGGGAGGCGACGACGTTGTCCCGATTCCCCTTCGAGGAGGTCCGCGCTGTGCTGTCGCTCAAGCGCTTACTCGATCGCAGTCTGACCGCGCAGGCGATTCTGGTCTTCCTGCTGGCACTGGGCACCACAGCCCTGATCCGCAGGGAGGGGCACCCGGCCGCCTGGGTGTTCCACAGCGCTCTCTGCACCGGAGCCGCCATCGCGGTCCTGGCCGTCCAGCGCCGCCGGTCCGCCCGCGCCGTGGGCACCGACGCGGGCGGACTCGCCGATCTGAACCGCAAGATCCGGCACCGTGAGGTGCCGCGGGAGCCCGAGGAGCAGGCGGCCATGCGACGGCTGGTCGCCGACCAGCTCGGCCGGATGGAGCGGGCGGGCAAGTGGCTGCCGTACTGGCTCGGCGCCATGGGTCTCGTCGCGGTCGGCATGTTCGTCCTGGGGGCCGCCGGCGGTTCCCTCGCCTTCCCTCTTGTCTTCGCGGTCGCCACGGTCGCGCTGTGCTCCTGGGTCCTGTGGATGCGGCGCCGCTCCCTGGACCGCCTCCGCTCGATGCACCAGGCTCTGCGGCAGCCGGTCGCGGCCCGAACCGGAAAAGGGCGGGGCCGGTGAGCGAACCCGGCGAGATCGGCGGCCCGCGAAGCGGTGAACTCGCGTGGCGGGGGTATCGGCTGGGAGACACGTGAGGACACGGCCCCGAAGGGTGACGATGGGTTCGATCAGTCAGTTGCGACAGCTCAGGGGCCTGTATGCGAGCGGTGTGGTGGCCTGGACCTTCTGCCTGCTGCTCCATCTGATCCAGGGCGAGGGATCGGCGCGGCAGATGGTGCTGCTTCTGGGACTGCTCGCCGCCTTCCTCATCCTGCTGCTGTGGTCGGCCTGGTGCCTGTGGGAAGCGGGGGCGCGCCACGGAGCGGCAGACGGGGCCGGGCACGCGACGGACGCGCACGCCGGGCCGTCCTGACGCGGTCAAGGCCCCCGGACACGCATCCTGACGGCGGCGATCCGACCGGGCGGCCCCGCATCGGGACGCCGGCCCGGCACGGACTGCCCTGCCATCTGCCGCCCCCAGGGATCGCCGGACTGCTGGCTACTGACTACTGGCTGCTGGCTGCTGGCTGCTGGACCACCGTGCCGTCGGGCCGGGATGCCTGACTGCGGCCGACGCCGGTTAGGTGTGCTGTCCCGGGACGTTGGTGACACGCGTGCTGGGTGCTTGAACGGGTGAGGGCCTTCTGGGTTCGGTGTGGATTGCGACATCTACGCC